>CAZBQG010000268.1:0-5561 GCA_964493945.1 uncultured Rhodospirillaceae bacterium | reverse complement strand
ACGGCTATGTGCCCACCTTGGTCCATGACGGCGCCGTCATCATCGAAAGCTCGGTGATCATGAATTATCTGGACGACGCCTTCCCCGATCTGCCATTAAAGGCTGGCAGCCCGGCGGAACGGGCCAGGATCAATTATCATATCAAGATGATCGACGAGAAATACCACACCTCGATCAATGCGGTGACCTTCACCACCACCTCGGAAATCCGCTTCGGCGGCTGGTCGGAAGAAAAGATCGACGAAAAGGCCAATCTGATCCCCGATGCGTCGCGCCGCACCCAGCGCAAGAACACGGCCAAGCTGGGACTGGACACGCCGGAAGCCAAGCCCTCGATCAAGCTTTTGGACAAGATGATAAGCGAGATGGAGCGCGATCTGGCCCATGGGCCTTGGATCGGCGGCGCCAATTACAGCCTGGGCGATGCGGCTCTTACGCCTTATCTGGCGCGGCTCCAGGAGCTCTGCCTTTTGGAATTGTGGGAAGATTCCCGGCCCCGCATGTTCGATTGGTGGGGGCGCATCCAGGCAAGGCCGTCATACGATGAGGTCTTCATCCAGCACGCCAATGCCAAGGCCGATGCCGCATCCTGCGCCGCCGGCCAGGCAGCCAGGGAACGCTTTGGCGAAATGCTGGCGGCGGCCTGAAACACCAAAATCCCTAGGAGGCTTCCATCATGAGCGATACAAACACGGAAAATTTCCAGACCCTGGCGGGCATCCTGCAGGACCGGCGTTCGATCCGCAAATATCTGCCCGAGCCCATTGATGATGAAACCGTGCGCCGCCTGGCCGATGCGGTCCGCTTCGTGCCGTCTGCCGGCAATGCCCAGCCTTGGGATCTGATCATGGTGCGCGATTCCGACACTAAGCAGAAAATCGCTGACATCTATCTGGAACAATTGCGCCAGAAGAACCGCCTGGAAATGACCCGCGATCCCGAATGGCGCTTTTTCGGGCGCGATGCCCCGGCGCTGAAAGCCGATTTTGTCGATGCCGGCCTGTTGATCGTGATCGTCGGCGATCCCAGGGTGAGCGATGCCTACCCGCTTCGCACCAAGGTGGACAAAGGAGACCAGCACCTGATTTCCAGCCTGTCATGCATGACGGTGACACTGCATTATCTGGCCGCTTCCATGGGGCTTGGGTCAAAATATCTAAGCGACACGGGCTCGCCGGAGATGGAGATCATGCTGCGCGACCTGCTGGGATTCCCCGAACCCTTGCGCGCCTATGAGACGGTTTGCATTGGCCATGTGGACAAGAAACCGTCATCGCGCTTCGTCAAGGAGGTGGACGACATCATCCATTGGGATAAGTTCGACGAGAGCCTGATGAAGACGGATGAGCAGGTCCATGACCATATCAAGAATAAGCTCAGACCCGGACTCAAGGGTGTGATTTAAGTTGCTTAACTGATCGGCGGGCCGCAGCGGTTCCAGATGACCGAGGCGCCGCCACCGGTTTGCACTTCAGCCGTATCGTCATCGATCAGGCCCATATTGACCTGCTTGCCGGCTTGGGGCTCGCCGGGCGGCACGACGTACGAAAAGGCGTGGCGCTCATAGATGCCCTGCATGCGCTTGCCGCCGGGCGTGATGATCTCGGGCCCGTCTATGCTGAGCCGTTTGGCGTCCTTGGAGCACCACTGACCGTCGATGGCGTCGGCCCGGGCCCCCTGGCTGGCAAGTGAGGCTGCGAGGAATACGGCGATGACCAAGGCGCGCCTGAAGGGGTTATGTTTCATATCCTGCCTCTTGAAATTATTGGTAAACCTAGCCAAATCATTCTCAATAAGCAATTTAGGAGAAGCCTATGACCAAGGGACCCTTTCGCGCCGATCAGGTGGGCAGCCTGCTTAGGCCCAAGGAATTGATGGATGCCCGCGAAAAGCAAAAGGCGGGTGACATCGCACCTGATGATTTGCGCGAAATAGAAGACCGGCTGATCCGCCACGCCATTGCCAAACAGGAAGAGGCCGGGCTCAAATCCATCACCGATGGGGATTACCGACGCACCTCCTGGTCGGGTGATTTCCTCAATGCCATTAACGGCGTGGAAATGGGCGGCAGTCTGACCTCCCCCACGGCCCGCAACCCGGAGCTGGATACCCCCAAGGGCGGCGTGGTGCGCGATTGGCAGCCGCCCGCACCCCGCACCACGGCAAAACTGGGCTGGCCCGAAACCGGCATTCAGCGGAAGTCATTTGAATTTCTCAAAAGTGTGACCAAACAAACTCCCAAAGTCTGCGTCCCGTCTCCCAGCATGCTTCATTTCCGGGGCGGCCGGGGCGGGGTGGATGAGAGCATCTATCCGGATATGGAGGAATTTTTCGATGATGTTTCCGCCGTCTGGCGGGCTGAGATCATGGATATGGCCAGCGCCGGCGCCCGCTACATGCAGATGGACGATACCAACCTGGCTTATTTATGCGATACGCGCATGCGCGAAAGGGTGCGGGGGCTGGGCGAGGATCCGGATCAGTTGCCTTATCTGTATGCCAGGCTGATCAATAATGCCATCAAGGACCGCCCGAACGACATGGCCATCACGGTCCATCTTTGCCGGGGCAATTCCCTAAGCCGGGGCCATGCCGAGGGCGGCTATGAACCGGTCGCCGAAGTCATGTTCAACGAGGTAAAGGTGGATGGCTTTTTCCTGGAATATGATTCGGAGCGGGCCGGTGATTTCAAGCCTCTGCGCTTCGTTCCCAAGGGGCTGAAGATCGTTCTGGGCGTGGTGACGTCTAAATTTGGCGAATTGGAAGACCGGGACGCGATCAAGCGGCGCATCGATGAGGCATCCAAATATATACCGCTTGATCAGATCTGCCTCAGCCCCCAATGCGGCTTCGCCAGCCATACGGGCGGCAATTTGCTAAGCGAAGACGAGCAATGGGGCAAATTGATCATGATCAGCGAGCTCGCCAGCGAAATCTGGCCCGATGCCTGAACGGTCTTAGCCATCTCCTTTGGTTGCCGAGACTAGGACGGCCGGCGAGGGTATGGTCGTCTTTCCGGCCTGCAAATAGCGTTCCGCATGACCGATCAGGGCCTGATGGATGGCTTGTTTGGTTTCCTCGGTCTGGCCTTCCATGACCATCTTGGTCCTGACGCCGCCTTCTTGGATGAACTCGGTCAAGGTGGTAGTACTCTCCAGGGGCCACTCAATGGGTATTTGGCGCACATCGATTCCGCTAAAGCCAGCCCCTTCAAGCAGAGGATCGCGGTAGGCGGGATCGGCCAGGGCGAACATGGGTGGGGCCACGGGCAGATCCAGATCCATGTTGGCCAGTTCCTCAAAGGTGCCCAGCATGGCGCCGAAAAATTCATTGCCCTTGCCCGGCTCGGCCCAGACCGTGAAGGCGTAACGCCCGCCGGGGCGGAGCACGCGGGCGGCTTCGCCGATGGCCTTATCCGGCTGGGACATATGGAGCAGGCCGAAACTGCAGGCCACGCCATCGAAACTTGCGTCATCAAACGGCAGTGCCTGGCCATCGCCTTCCTGGAAACTGCCTTGTGGGCAGGCAGCGGCGGCGATGTTCACCATGCCGGATGCCGCATCGATGCCGGTTACCCTCGCTCCCCTGGCCACGGCGCGCCCGGCCAGATTTCCCGTACCCGAACAGACTTCGATGAGGTCGGCCCCTTGCAAATCACCCAGCGCGCCCAGCAAAGGAACAAAACCCTGTTCCGTGCCGGGCAGCACGACGGCGTCGTAGGCCGGCGCGTTGGCATCCCAGCCGTCGCGCTCATATTCGGCGAAGCTTTTTTCCATCAGGTCAAATCCAGCCCGAACAGATCGATGGCGTTCTGGCGGCCTATTTTCAGCCTGTCGGCATCGGACAATTCGGTGTTGTCGAACCAGACCGCGCCGTCCTCCATTTCCTCGAAGGGGTAATCGATGGAAAACATGAGCCGCTCGACGCCGTCCTCGGCGATGCAGCAATGGAAAGCGGAATCGTGGAACTGGCCACTGGTAGTCAGATGTACATTGTTCCTGAAATAATGCCCGACCGGATGCTTGGCGAGGAACTGGTTGGGTATTTTTTTCATCAAATTATCGACGCGCCACAGATCAAAGGGAATGCGCTCCCCCAAATGTCCCAGGACCAGTTGCAGGTTGGGAAATTCATCGAACAGGCCGGAACAGATCAGGCGCAGGGTATGCACACTGGTTTGGGTCGCGAAATCCCAGGCCGGCGCGTGGAGCCAGGGATGGCCTTCATAAAATAATGCCCGGGTCTGTATCTGCAAACGGGGATGAAGATAGAAGGGAACACCCAGTTTCTCGACGGCGGCCCAGAAGGGGCGGTATTCGGGGATGTCGTAATAGACCGCCGAATCCTCCGCCTCTTTTTGGCTGAACCCATTGACCAGGGCACCGACAAAACCCAGATCCTTGACGCAACGCTCCAACTCAATGATGGCTTCGTCAGGGTCCTGCGTGGGCAGGGCCGCGAAACCTGCAAAGCGGTCGGGCCGCTTGGCCACTTCCTCGGCCATCAGGTCATTGGCTTTGCGCGATACTTCCACCGCCTGGTCCACCTCCAATATCACTTGGATGGCCGGCGCGTTGAGCGAAAGGATGGCCAGTTCCACACCATAGCGGTCCATGTCGGCGAGGCGTTCATCCTGAACGTCGAGCATGCGGCGGCGCACGCTTAACATCTAGTCCGACTGGTTGGGCCTGTCCATGCCCCGGTTGCCCGCCAGGGTTTCCTGGATGGCCCAATGTTCTTCCAGTGCTATTTTCCCATCCATTTTATGTTCCTCCCTTTTGGAAATGATCTCTTATTCAATGATAAACCGATGCAGATAGCGCGATAGGGGCGTATCTTCTACACGGCCTTCCACATCTTTCCATTTTATCGGTTTTTGTCCCATGCGTTTGGTCGCCTGGTTTCTGTAAAGACCGAACCGAATCCAGATCACCAGGCGCGATTTTGTAATGTTTGGGCAGGCACGGTGAACCCCGAAGGGATCGCTGAAAAATCCATCACCCGCCCGGCCCGGTACAAAATCGAGAAGGTCCTTGAAATAATGTTCATAGGCCTCATCGCCTTGCTTGATGATGGCGGAAAAAAAATTATCCAGATCGATGTTATTATCAGGATCGATTTCCGGCAAAATCCCCTGCATCAGATCGGGCCGGTGGGTATGGCGGATATATTGATGGGCGCCGTCGTTTTCCAGGCAGTCGGTCAGATAAATGAAAAATGAGCAAAACTTGAAATCATCAAGATCGCGGTGGAAGGAATGAACCGTGGCCTCGTTGATCGGCTGGTCTGGAAACGACCAATAGGCGTTGATCGAATAAAGCGTCGGAAAGCAGCCCAAATAGCCGGTCGCCACGTCGATAATTTTCTGATCGTTGGCGGTTTCCAAAAGATAGGGAGCCCGAAGAATATCGGGCAAAAGGTAAGAGGCATGAAGCCCATGATTTTTACTGTCATCGACCGATCTGCCAACGCCGTCACTGATTACGGGAACATGGTTGTTGTAGCAGGGGCGTGCCAGGAAATATTCATACACTTCCCGGGCCTGATCTTTGTCCAGGGTC
>CAZBQG010000267.1:0-5572 GCA_964493945.1 uncultured Rhodospirillaceae bacterium | reverse complement strand
GAGTGCGATGATGGTACGGTTTCCATGGATTTGGAGGCTATCTGGGGAATGTCGGCTCAATACACTTTCCGCCGCTAATCAGGCTATCGAAAATCCGACGGAAAGAAATCCTTTACTGCACCGGCGAAAATTTTTAGCATCGCAACGTTTCTGAAACTGTCCAAGAAGTATTTTGCGAAACGTTCTTTGATATGCCTCTTTTTCGACGGCTGCGCACCCTATCACTAATGATTTGTAATTAGAAATTTGCTCGAATTTTCCGATTTACTACCTACCCTGTGACACCTCGGCCTTGATGAGCAAATCCACCATTGCCACCTGTTGTGGGGTTACCCGGATATCCGTATTGCTGGCCATGGCAATGATCGAACTTGGCCAAATTGAGGATCTTGGATCATTATGACAAACGATATTGGTCAAGAGCATTCCAGCACTTGGAGACGGACGGCCCTGCAATATTTTATTATCGCCGCCATATCCACGGTACTTGGATTGTTTTCATATGAAGGTTGGTACCAATGGAATAGCTTTCAAGCCTATCGGGAGGGTCGTTCCGAGTACGGGCGCTGGTCTTCCGGGCTCATTGTGACGCTCAAGCATGTCGCCAAGGGAGGTGAGTTTTTTGACGTTTCCCCCGAAGAATTTTCTCGAAGGGGACTTCACCTCGTGACCGGGATACCTGGAAATTTCTTCACCTGTATGGAGGCCAAAATCCTCCGTACGCATTTTGACCAGCATGGCTTTAGAAACTCTGAGGAGATTTGGCAAAAGAAAGATTGGAAAATCGCTATTGTTGGTGATTCATTTGGTTTTGGCGCCTGTGTGGAGGAAGATGAGACCATTGCCTTTGCGATTCGCCAGCGCTACCCGAAGACCATAAACGTAAGCAGAGCGGGCAGTTCACCCGTTGATCAGCATGCGATACTGAAAGAATATCTGCTACCGTTCAGGCCGAAATTGGTTGTTTGGCTATTCTATGAAGGAAATGATTTACGTCAAATTCAGGATTATCCCAGCTATGCTGAGAGATATCTCGACGATCCGAATTATCACCAAGGATTGTTACAAAGAAATCAAGAAATTGTTGCGATCGCAAGACAGCACAACAAACTTGACGTAATAATCAAGGAATATCTATCCAAGAATTGCGGAGGACAATGCGGAGACGTTGAATCCCTTACTCATAATCAACTTGTCGAAACACTGCGGGCAAAAGGCGACGCGTTGTTCGACACTGAAGTGCGAAGCCATTCGAGCACGGCAATCAAAACTTTTTTTGTTCGCTTTGTTAAACTTACTCAGGTACGAAGTCTTTTCTCATTGATCGGTATCTACGTAAATGCTACGGATATTTCGGACCAAACAATAGATAAGGCTGCCTTGTCCATCTCCCGATCGAAGACCCTGGTCGAAGCTTGGGGAGGACGATTTGTTTTTGTATATCTACCTGAATCCACTCGCTTTTCTAGCGGAAGGTGGAATAAATACCACTTGGACAATATGGCGAGATTGATGGGGCGTTAAGGAAATCAAACCTCGATATCGTTGATGTTTCCAAGTATCTGTGGGATGAAGATAATCCAACTGAATATTATGCTTACGGGAGTCAAGGTGGCCACTTCTCACCGGAAGGGTATCAATTTGTCGGTAAAATCATTTTGAATCATGTCGAGCCGTTTTTGCAAAAGAAGTGATCTATGGAAGGCCCTCGTGAAAATGAATGCCCACGTTGGTGAAAAATCTACCTCGGCCTTTGCCCAAACGGCGCCGGCCGGCGCCGCTATCGGGGCCGGATGATCAAGCGACCAGCGGCGGCGCGTTTCGTAGGAAGTCCCATTGGAACAACCAGGGGGTAACGAAGTTGCATCGCGGGGTGGCAACTTGGTCATTATGACATTAGGTGGGTCGGACCAATGCCGTCATAGTCCGAACAAAGCTGCCAGTAAGATGTTACGTAGATCATATATCGCTGTCCTAGCAGAACCTCCTGCTGAACTGGTCCAATACCCTGAGCAGATAGCTGTCCAGTCGCGCCTTCGTTTCAGAAGCTATGTCTTCCGGCACCCCAAACCGTGCCTCAGCCACAGCGCCACCAATTGCGCAGATGGTATCAGTGTCGCACCCAATGGACACGGCCCGCCTGATGAAATCTTCGTAGCCCTTTGCCTCCAAGGCACAGATCAGCGCCGGGGGAACCGTGCCCTGGCACGTCACGTCGAATTCGTATCCGGTGAACCAGTCGCGCTGAAGGTCATATCCAAACCGACCCTCGGCCTCGCTTCGGATCGAACTGGCTGACTGTCCTCACAAATGCCGCCCACGTCGCCCATGCCGCCGCTTGGGCGCCCTTGACCCCCTCAGGGTGGTTGTGGATGACTGCGGCGCTTTCTTCCGCCAAAGCCAAGCATTCCTGTTCATCAGGTGCCACATAGGCGACGGGCCTGCCCCGCATACCCGTTGATCGTAGCCAGGAATTCCCTCAAAATACGGTGAAGATCATGGTAAGCTGTCCAACTACCGATGCTCCAGTCTTCTTTTCACAAAAACCCGCGCCTCCACAGCGCTTGTGCTGGCTTTGTTGGGCTAGCAAAGCGGTTTGGATACCTTTTTGGAAGGGTGCCCCCATCCAAAATCACCCTCTATGCCCACACATCCAGAAAATGACGATGATACAGATCATGTCTCGCACGCTGCTTTCTGCGATATGCGTCTTAGTGTTGATTGGCTCACCCTTATCTCGCGAACTCTTCACGAACCCAGCAATGACCGAAGATGAAATTAAATCCTACAAACAGATGCTGGATAAACGGGGTAAATCCTCAAGAAAGATAATTAGCGATCTGAAAAAAATGCAGCTGCTACTGTCAACAATGCCCCTATCCCAAGGAAATTGCGAAGGATTTCCCGATATCGACGGTGACGCCAAGGGCGGGCACCCTGAGCAACAATACATTCTCGCTCAAGCACTACTTGAAGGATGGTGCGTTAGACAAGATAGTAGAAAAGGACTTCACTGGCTTAGAAAGGCCGCGGATGCGGGATTTGTTTATGCCCAAACAGATTTAGGGTTCATAATTCTGGGCGGCAAGAAGGGAATACCAGCATCTCCTAGCTCTGCATATCCATATTTGAAAAAGGCCGCCGAAAAGGGGGTGCCTAGGGCGCAATATTCTGTGGGTTACATGCATCAGAATGGCGTTGGTATTCCACAGAATTACAAGCTAGCGCGGGAAGGCTCACCAAATCCGCCGCACAGGGAAATTTTGACGCCACATTTTATTTGGCATCAAATTATCTTGAGGGCATAGGCGTTCCTCAAAACATCTCAACGGCTCTTGAATGGTATTTATTCGGGGCGCCACGGCGCCAATACCTGCAACGGCAGCTGCCAATGACACCGGGTCGCTGCCACCAACGCCTTCGGCGAAATCCCGCCATACGCCAGCTTTTGGTCCCGTCAGCCTGACCCGCAATGAGCGCCCCGGTTTGCCAGAAAGGTCGCCACACACCCACTCCGGCCCCTCGCGACGGCCTTCCGGCAACCAGCGGCGGCACAAATGTTCCAGGGCGGGTAGGGCGTAAGAAAACCCAGCCGGCTGGCCCTCAGCGCGCGGCAGGCCGCCATCACGGCGGTGATCGGATCCGTAACCGGCACATCGGGATGGCTGGCATGGATGGCGGCGGCCACGGCCTCTTGTCCGATTACCGTGGCGCCCGAGGTGCAGGCGTAGGCGATGGCGTCGAAGGCCACGCCCGCCGGCAGCAGGCCGGCCGTGCGCGGCAGGTCGGCGGCCATCCGCGACAGCGTTGCCGGCGTGACCTGGGGATGGCTGGGAATGCGGGCATGGTAGCAGGCGACATCGGGGTCGACGAAAATGCGGCGGAATTCGTTCTCCAGCGTCTCGTCGGCCTGCAATACGATCAGCCCGAAGGCCGCCAGCGCGCCGTTGCCTTGGTCGGTGGTGAAGGAAAGCCGCACGGATCACTCCTAGAGGATCGGCAATTCCGGCGCCGCGCGCTCTGTCAGCAAAAGCGGCGCCCCGTCGGTGACCAGGATGTTCTCTTCATGCACCATCATCCGGCCGGGGGCGATGCTTAGGCTGGGTTCCAGGGATATCACCATACCCGGCTCGAGGATCGTTTGGTCGTGAGCGGCAACGGACGGCCATTCCGTCAAATGCATGCCGAGGCCGTGACCGTAGCGCCCGACGTTGGTCGTGCCGCCGCCAAGCGCCTCGTGCATGGCCCGAAACAGGACCGAGACCGCCACCCCGGGACGGCTGCTTTCAAGACCGGCTTCGGTGGCCCGCCAGAGCTGCCGGTAGGCCGACTTGGCGGCCTCGTCGGCCCGGCCGATGGCGAAGTTGCGGTCGAAGTCGCAGAAATATCCCCCCACGGTGGCGCCGGTGTCGAGCATCAGGATATCGCCCTCGCGCAAGGGCTCGGCGGTGGGTGGAGATATGACGTCGCCGTAGCCGCCCTGGCCGGCGCCGCCGACCAGGTAGGGCACGTCGTCCGCGCCCTCTTCCAGCAAGGCGATCTTGAATTCGCGGAAGACGTCCTTCAATTGCTGCCCCTGGCGAAAGAGCCGGGGCGCGCGGGCAAAAGCGGCGCTGGCGATGGCGCAGATGCTTTCGAGCAGGGCGATTTCAGCCGCCGACTTCAGCATCCTCAGGGCTTTGATCAGGTCCGAACAATCGACGAAGTCGACGCCGCTCCCGCGCCGCACCTCCTCGAAGGTGAGAAGCGGCATGCGCAGGCTGGTTTCCTCGCTCATCGGCAGCCCGACCCGGGAATAGCCCCGAAGCGCCTGGGTGAGCAGGCCGACCCCGTCGTCGCTCGGTCGCGGCGCCGGCCAGGCGCGGATATCCTTGATCCAGGTCTTGGCCATCAATTCGGCGCCGATTTCGGGAATCACGGCGATGGGTTCGGCGGCGGCGGGCACGAGCAGGAACCAGGGCCGGGTCGGGCTGAGCCAGAACTGGGTCCGGAATCCCGAAAAATAACGCACCTCGGCCTCGCTGCAGAATAAGAGGGCGTCGAGTTCCCTGGCGCGCATTGCGGCCTGGGCGCGCTCCGTTCGCCGTTCGAATTCGCTCTGCTCGAAATCGCTCATCCGCCCCCTCCCGGCCTCACCCCGGGGCCGCCGCGACGACCGCCAGCATGTCCCCGGCGACCGCCAGCCCCTGGGCCCGGCGGCCGATCAATATGCCATCCATGGCGGCTTCATGGGAAATGGGCGGACGACCGGTGTGTTCGATGTCGAAGATACGGGCCACGGTCATGCCCGCCGAAACGGCGTCGCCGAGGTCGGCGCAGGTTTCCACAAGGCCGCTCGACTGGGCCGTCACGAAGCAGCGCCCGTCAGGCATGTCGAGCCGACGGGAAGGAGCTTTCTCCAATTCGCCTTCAAGTATGCCGGCATGGATCAGGAAGTTGCGCACGCCCCGCTTGGCGATGGCCACCGTGCTCGCGCCGGCGCCGCCGCCGCCACCGAGCTCGGTGGTGACGAAGACCTTGTGGCCTGCCCCCCGAAAACTGGTCCAGCCCGGATGTTAGGATTGGGTTGGCT
>CAZBQG010000266.1:0-5582 GCA_964493945.1 uncultured Rhodospirillaceae bacterium | reverse complement strand
CACCCAATCCCGCATTTGCAAGTGCCTTTGGCAGGCGGGCCATGGCGC
The DNA here is from genome assembly GCA_964493945.1 of uncultured Rhodospirillaceae bacterium. Lineage (GTDB taxonomy): Bacteria > Pseudomonadota > Alphaproteobacteria > Rhodospirillales > UBA2165 > CAZBQG01. Next base: position 5,534 of record CAZBQG010000266.1, on the reverse strand, counting down.
GCTTGATGATATCAGCCGCGCCGCCCTGGATTGGGGCATTGATGGCGGCCCTCTCGGCGAAGTTGCGGCGCTGCACATTTTTGTCCTTGATGCCCGGCTGAAAACATTTGCGTCCATAAAGCGTGCTCACATATCCCCGGTCCCGAGCTTCGGTCTTGGCCCGTTCCATATAATCAAGGATGCCGGGGTAGCGTTCAAAATAGGCGGTGATATAGGCCTGGGCGTCGGGGCGGGTAATGCCCAATTGGCGGGCCAGCCCGAAGGCGGAAATGCCATAGATGATGCCGAAATTGATGGCCTTGGCCTGGCGCCGGATCATGGGATCCATGCCTTCGATGGGCACCCCGAACACCTGCGACGCGGTCATGGCATGGATGTCCAGCCCGTCCCGGAAGGCCTCTTTCAACGCATCAATGCCCGCCACATGGGCCAGCAGGCGCAGCTCGATCTGGGAATAATCAGCGCTGAGCAACACACAGCCCTTGGCCGGTACAAAAGCCTGCCTGATCTTGCGCCCCTCTTCGGTGCGCACCGGAATGTTTTGCAAATTAGGGTCGCGGGAACTGAGCCGCCCGGTGGCCGCCCCGTCCTGCCTGAAAGATGTATGGACCCGCCCCGTTGTGGGATTAATCTGTTCCAAAAGCGCATCGGTGTAAGTGCTTTTCAGCTTGGCCAATTGGCGCCAACCCAGGACCTTTTCGGCGATTCCCACGCCGCCGGCGGCCAGGTCTTCCAGGATATCGGCGCCCGTCCCATAGGCACCCGTCTTGGTTTTCTTGCCACCTTCCAAACCCATCTCGTCAAACAGCACTTCGCCAAGCTGTTTGGGCGATCCCACATTGAAGTCATGCCCGGCCAGGGAAATAACCTCTTCATTCAACTTGCCCAGCCGGGCGCTGAAATCGGCGCTCAATTCCTTAAGCCGAGCGCCATCGACGCGGATGCCGTCTTGCTCCATCTCACTCAGGATGGGGATCAGGGGCCGCTCCAGGTTTTCATAGACACTCATCATCTTCTCGCCCACCAGGCGGGGCTTCATGGCACTGTGCAGGCGCAACGTGATCTCCGCATCCTCGGCGGCGTAATCGACGGCCTTGTCCAGGGGCACTTTATCGAAGGTCACCTGGGATTTACCGCTGCCCGCCACGTCTTTGAATTTGATGGTCTCATGGTCCAGATGCAAAAGGGCCAACTCGTCCATGCCATGGCCGTGCAGCCCGCCTTCCAAGACATAGGAAATGACCATAGTATCGTCGATGGGCGCCACATCCACGCCATGGCGGGCCAGCACCTTCATGTCATATTTGATGTTCTGGCCAATTTTCAGGACCCCCGGATCTTCCAGCAGGGGTTTGAGCAAGGCGAGCGCTTCGTCCATGGGAATCTGGTCAGGCGCATCGCCGCTCCCTTCCTGGGCGTCCCCAAGATCCAGTGTGGGTTCAGCCTCTTCGCCCTGATGGGCGAGCGGGATATAACACGCACTGCCGGCTTCGACGGACAGGGACACGCCGACAAGACCGGCCTGCATGGCATCCAGCGATGTGGTCTCCGTATCCACCGCCACAAGACCGGAACCAATGGCCAATTCAATCCAATGGGCGAGGCGGGCCTTATCCTGCACGGCTTCGTATGTTGCCGCTTTGCGGGGGGCTTGTTGTTCGGGCGCAGGCGCTTCACCGGCGGGCCCATCTGTGTCGGGCCCATCACTGGCGGGCATTGGGCCCAGGCGGCTTTCCATCTTGGCGCTCAAGGATTTGAAGCCCTGGGCATCCAGGAAGGCCAGCAAAGCCGCTCCATCGGGGGGGCGCCGGGCGAAGCTGTTCAATTCCGTTTCCACCGGCGCATCACGGAGGAGCGTGACCAGATCGCGGGAGACGCGGGCCTGGTCCGCCTGTTCGGTGAGCATCTGGCGCCGCTTGGGTTGCTTGATCTCCCCCGCATTGGCCAAGACGCCATCCAGATCGCCATATTCATTCACCAAGAGCGCCGCGGTCTTTACCCCGATCCCCTGCACGCCCGGCACATTGTCAGACGAATCACCGGCCAGGGCCTGCACATCGATCACCCGGTCCGGCCCGACGCCGAATTTTTCCATGACTTCGGCGGCACCAATGGGGCGGTTTTTCATGGCGTCATACATGGTGACCCGCTCGCTGACCAATTGCATCAGATCCTTATCCGATGAAACGATGGTCACATCCGCGCCCAATGCCTCGGCCTGGGCAGCATAGGTGGCGATCAGATCATCGGCCTCGAAGCCGGCCATCTCGACGCAGGCCAGGCCCATGGCCCGGGTCGCTTCGCGCACCAGTTCAAATTGGGGAACCAATTCTTCGTCCACCGGCGGGCGGTTGGCTTTGTATTCCGGATAGATGTCATTGCGGAAGGTTTTGCGGGCCGTGTCAAAAACCACCGCCAGATGATCGGCTTCGGTGTCTTCAATCAGGCGCATGAGCATGGAGGTATAGCCATAGACTGCATTGACCGGCGTGCCGTCCGGGCGCGTCATGGGCGGCAGGGCGTGATAGGCGCGGAAAATAAAGCCCGATCCGTCGATCAGGAAAAGATGGCGCAATTCTGCATTGGGCCCGCTCAGTGGCCCGCTGGCTCCGCCGCATCTTCGGTCAAAACGAATTGGCGCGAACAATAGGGGCAATAGGCGACGCCTCGGCTGCCAAGATTCAAATAGACGTTGGGATGTCCCAGATTGCGGTCTTCGGGCAGACCCGTATTGCCATCGCATGAAACCTGACTTTGGGTGACGGTGATGCTTGTCAGGCTGTCCGGATCATCCATTTTCCTGCTTTCGCTCATGTTCTTGCATTGACCGGGTGGGCCACCAGATGATACCGATTAGGCTACCACAATCAACACCCCAGAAACAATTCAAGCGAAAGCAAATGTGGGAAAGTCTGCCCGACAACGCCATTGAGATCACCGGTCTTTGCAAGACCTATGCGGGCGATTCCCAGCAGCCGCCCAAAACCGCGCTGAGCGATGTGGATCTGGTGGTCCCCAGGGGATCTTTTTTCGGTCTGCTGGGCCCCAATGGCGCGGGCAAATCCACCATGATCAATATCCTGGCAGGGCTGGTGATTAAAACATCGGGTGCGGCACGCATCTGGGATTTCCATATCACCGAACAGATGCGCCAGGCCCGCTCGGCCATCGGCGTGGTGCCCCAGGAATTGAACATCGATCCCTTCTTCACGCCCCGCGAGGTGCTGGAAACCCAGGCCGGGCTTTATGGCGTGCCCAAGGCCAAGCGGCGCACCGATGAAATCCTGGCGGCCATGCATTTAAGCGATGTTGCGGATTCTTATGCCAGGTCATTGTCGGGCGGCATGCGGCGTCGGCTGCTGATCTGCAAGGCCCTGGTTCATTCGCCGCCGGTGCTCATTCTGGATGAACCGACGGCAGGCGTGGATGTGGAACTGCGCCGCAGCCTTTGGAGCTATATCCGCGAGCTGCGTGCCGCCGGCACCACCATCTTGCTGACCACCCATTATCTGGAAGAGGCCGAAGAGCTTTGCGAGCGCATCGCCATCATCAATCACGGCCGGCTGGTGGCCTGCGAGACGACCGAGGATATGCTCAAAAAACTGGAATCCAAGACCCTGATCGTTACCGTCGATAAGGATCTGGACCGGGTGCCCAACGGCATGGGGAATTTCAAGGTGGAGGTGCGGGACGGGCACATGCTGGTCTTCCATCTGCCGCCGGGCCAGATGCTAGTGGAACAGGTGCTGAGCGCCGTCCATGGGGCGGGGCTGAACATCAATGATCTCTGCACCGAGGAATCGGACCTGGAGGATATCTTCCTCCATCTCACCCAGGACGAACCCACCGGGGAGGCCAGCCCCTGATGGCCGGAGGGCCCACCGCCGTCTTGTTGCTTTTCATCTCATTTCTTTCCGCCTGCGCCCCAACGCTCCGCCTGCCCGGTCCCCCCTCGGACCAGCCCACCCTGGAAAAGGGTAATTTCACCACCTCCGATGGCGTCCGCCTGCCGCTCCATGTCTGGGCTCCTGAGCAGCCTCCGAAGGCCGTGCTTCTGGCCCTGCATGGCTTCAATGATTACGGAAGCTTCATCAAAAAAGCCGGCGCCTTTCTGGCCGGGCAGAGTGTGCGGGTTTATGCCTATGATCAGCGGGGCTTTGGCCGCGCTCCCCACCGAGGCATCTGGGCGGGCTGGCGGGCCTATGGGGATGATCTGACGGCGCTCACCAAATTGCTCCGGGCCCGCCATCCGGGTTTGCCTCTGTTTTTATTGGGTAGCTCCATGGGCGGTGCGGTGATCATGACCGCCATGACCCGGCCGGAGACCCCCAAGGTCGATGGGATCATTCTCGCCGCCCCCGCCGTCTGGGGCCGGGCCACCATGCCCTTTTATCAGCGCTGGGCCCTGTGGCTGAGCGCCCATACCGTGCCTTGGTTCACCCTGACCGGGGAGGGGCTGAATATCAAAGCCTCCGACAATCTGGAAATGTTGCGGGCGCTGGGGCGCGATCCCTTGATCATCAAACATACCAGGGTGGATACTATCTGGGGTCTGGTCAATCTGATGGATAAGGCCCTGGCCGCAGCACCCCACCTCCGGGGCTCGGCGCTTATTCTGGTGGCAGGCAAAGATGAGGTCATCACGGCGGGGCCCACCGGGCGCATGCTGGCGACGCTTTCGCCGGCCCAGAAAGCAAACCAAAAAATCATTCATTATGGCGGCGGGTTTCACATGCTGCTGCGTGATCTCAAGGCCCAGCGGGTGTGGCAGGATGTGCTTGCCTGGATGACCGGGCATGCCGACTGACTTTACCCCCTTGCCGGGCTGGCGTATGGTACCAAACGCCTTAAGCGCCCGTAGCTCAGCTGGATAGAGTGTCGGCCTCCGAAGCCGAAGGTCACAGGTTCGAATCCTGTCGGGCGCGCCATTTTTTTCAATAACTTAGCAATAAACCCTGTTAGGCAAAAAAGGCCATGGCTACCATATGGCTACCACTCAGCACGATTTCGGGCTGTTTGGGGGGTGAGTAGCCCATTACCCAAAGATTCGCACCAGCGGGGCGGAAAAACGGTTTGGTGGGCATGTTTTTGGACAATCTTCGGACCATAGGGAAACTGATTGGGGCTTGCCTGCAGCATCATTGGGCGGAGGGATTTTTGCGGACTGTGGCAGTGGAAGGTGCGTTGTTGTGTGAGATTACCAATTAGGGGGCTTATTGACCGGGTTGCCATTAGGCCGAATAACAGGATCAGGGAATTGTGATCTAGCAAGCATGCCACGATTTACATGCCGTACATGACTTGCCACCGCCTGTAGCCCAGGCGCTGTACCACTTTTAATTTGTGGGTTTGCAACCGTTACCGTCAATTTTCTTTCGACGGTGACCATTTCTATCGGTGTTATGAGATCGGTATCATTGGTTATCACAAGAGCCTCAGAAAAATGGTTCGACCATGCGTCATTTAGTAAATGGGCTGCCAAATTTACGTCTGATCCTTTTTCTTCTTTTGTGTGGACCTCAGTAACTACGGCA
>CAZBQG010000265.1:0-5621 GCA_964493945.1 uncultured Rhodospirillaceae bacterium | reverse complement strand
GAGGAATTGGGCGGCCTGATCAGGGGAAGTGGGAGCCGCCCATCCAACGGGTGGCGCCAACAAAACGAAAAAAGCAAAAAATATTAAATTTCGACGCACATCTAGGCCCATTCATGTGGCTATTGGGATAATTTTAAGATCGAGGCAGCCTCAGCCCCGGCAACGGCTCAACTTACAAAACTCATCCAGGCCTGTCGATATGATTTACGGCCCGTTTCGGCTCATTCGGCCGCCGTCGCCTGCTTGACCGGGGATATGCCCGCGCGAAGGAGCCCGATAACGTCATCAGTCGATCTCACATCGCCAAAAACCTGGGAAAAATTCGCCAGGCTGGCCAGATGACTTTCCTCCAGTTTCGCCCCATTGGCGTCCCCGACCATGATGGTCTTGAAATTCCTCATCATGGCGTCGCGGGCCGAAGATTCACAGCAGACATTGGTGACGGTTCCCGTAATCAGCACCGTATCGATGTCCTGACCGGCCAATGTTTCGGCCAATTCGGATGCTCCCGGCAAAAAGGCGCTATAGCGGTTTTTATTCATGATCAGATCACCGTCCCACACGTCCAGTTCGGGCCATAATTCATGGCCCTTCGATCCCTCTTTCAGCCATTCGTAATAGCCCGGGACCCGCTCCGCCGGGAAAATTTCCTCAAAGAAAACGGACCAATTCTGCAAATCCTCCTCGGCCTGCACCATCTGAATCCAAGCGACGGCGCCCCCTGTCTCCCGCGTGCTTTCCGCCAAACGGTTGATATTGGGCACAATTTCGCGGGCCATGGGGGTTTCAGCCGGCGCACCCTCCTGCAGGAAAATATTTTGCATGTCGATCACCACCAGCGCCGTCCGGACCGGATCGATTTCATCGAACACATATGGCTTTCCACGCCGTTTCATCACGGCATCCACGGCATATTGAGGAACTTCGGATTTATGCATAACACCCACCCGTTTGACGGCCAAACGCTTAATATTCAGATTATCACACAAATTCGGCCCCGAACAGGTGTAGGCCAACGTGATAGGTGACGAAACGGAGCATATGTCCTATGATAGGCATTAAATAAACCTAGGGGGCCTGAATTCGGGCCCCCCTTGATCCGTTCGCCGCCCGGCCCGCAACCGGGTTGGGTATCTGCGGCGTTCCGGAGAAGGGATGGAAAAACCAAAGCCCGGAAACGGCTGAGGGGCCGCCGTTCATTGGCCGCGCTTCACCTGGGCGCGCGGGAATAGCCGACAACCCGTCAGTTGTCTTGCGATAACCATGGCCCAATGCGGCCGGGAAGGAAAGAAGATCGAATATGAGCCGCGAGGGAAGGCCCGACAAACAAGGACTATATGACCCGGCCAAGGAGCACGACTCCTGTGGCATCGGGTTCGTGGCCAATATTAAAAACCGCAAAAGCCACACCATAATTGAACAAGGCTTGGTGGTTCTCAGAAATCTGACCCACCGGGGTGCCGCCGGATCGGACCCGCTGGCCGGCGACGGGGCCGGCATCCTGATTCAATTGCCCGATGCTTTTTTGCGTGCCGAATGCAAACAGATGGATATCGAGCTGCCGGGCGAAGGTGATTACGGGCTCGGCATGATCTATCTCCCCCGGGATGCGGAGACGCGCGCCGCCTGCGAAAAGGTCATCACCCAAATGGTGGAGGCCGAAGGCCGGCGCGTGATTGGCTGGCGCGATGTTCCAGTGGACAATTCCGTGCTCAGCGATGGTGTGCGGGAAATAGAGCCTTTCATCCGCCATGTTTTCTTAGGCAAAGGCGATAATTGCGCCGACACCCACGCCTTTGAGCGCAAACTTTTCGTCATTCGCAAGCAGATCCACAAAATCATCCGGGAAAAGGGTCTGGACAGCGAAGAAAGCTTCTATATCCCCAGCTTTTCTGCCCGCACGCTTTGTTATAAGGGCATGATGCTGGCCGACCGGGTGGATGGGTATTTCCTGGATTTGCAGGACCCAAAGATGGAATCGGCCCTGGCCCTGGTCCATCAGCGTTTCTCAACCAACACCTTCCCGTCCTGGGAATTGGCCCAGCCCTTCCGGTATCTTTGCCATAACGGCGAGATCAATACGCTCAGGGGAAATATCAACTGGATGGCGGCCCGCCGCCAAAATATGCAGTCAGACGTCCTGGGCGCCGATCTGGAAAAATTATGGCCCATGATCGGTGACGGAAAATCGGATTCGGCCACCTTTGACAATGCTTTGGAACTGTTGGTGGCGGGCGGCTATTCCCTGGCCCATGCCATGATGCTGATGATCCCCGAAGCCTGGTCGGACAATCCCCTGATGGACGCCCAAAGGCGTGCTTTTTATGAATATTACGCGGCCCTCATGGAACCCTGGGACGGGCCCGCCGCCGTCGCCTTTACCGATGGGCTGCAAATCGGCGCGACGCTGGACCGCAATGGATTGCGCCCGGCCCGCTATATCATCACCGAGGATGATCTGGTGGTCATGGGATCAGAGGTGGGCGTGCTGGAAATCTCGGAAGAAAAAATTGTCAAAAAATGGCGCCTGCAGCCTGGGAAAATGTTCCTCATCGATCTGATAGAAGGGCGCATCATCGATGATGAGGAACTGAAAAACGATCTGGCCCGGGCCCAGCCCTTCCAGGAGTGGCTGGACCGGACCCAGGTCCATATCGAGGATCTGCCATCCGACGTGTCGGCCGAGCCACCCAATTTCCGGGCCCTGCTCAACCGACAACAGGCATTCGGCTACACCCAGGAAGATATCAAATTCTTTCTCACCCCCATGGCCGTGACCGGGCAGGACCCGGTGGGGTCCATGGGCCGGGATATCCCTCATGCCGTTCTGTCGGACCGGCCCAAGCTGCTCTACGATTATTTCAAGCAATGTTTCGCGCAAGTTACCAATCCGCCGATCGATCCGATCCGCGAGGAATTGGTCATGTCCCTGGTGTCGCTGATCGGTCCCAGACCCAATTTGCTGGGGCTGGATACGGGCGGCGAACATAAGCGCCTGGAAGTCCGTCAGCCGATCATCACCAACAAGGATCTGGAAAAGCTCCGCCATATCGAAATGCATGGCGATCTGCCCTTCAGGGCGGCGACCCTGAATATTTGCTACCGGGTGGAAGATGGCGCCGAAGGCATGCGGGCCGCCGTGGAATCACTTTGCAAGCGGGCCCAGGAAGTGGTTCTGGAAGGCTATAACATCCTCATCCTGTCGGACCGAGAAATAGATGCCAAACATGTGGCCATCCCCGCCCTTTTGGCAACCGGTGCCGTGCACCATCATCTCATCCGGGAAGGGCTCAGGACCGTATCGGGTCTGGTCATCGAGACCGGCGAAGCCCGTCAGGTTCATGATTTCTGCCTGCTGGCCGGATATGGCGCCGAAGCGGTCAATCCTTATCTGGCCTTCGATACCCTAAGCTCCATGGAACCCGGCCTGCCGGAAGATCTGACCATCGAGGAAGCCCACAGCCGGTATATTAAAGCGATCGATAAAGGAATCCTCAAAGTGATGTCCAAAATGGGCATCTCGACCTATCAGTCCTATTGCGGCGCCCAGATTTTCGATGCGGTGGGCCTGTCCAGCGCTTTCGTCGAGGAATTCTTTACCAAGACCTCCACCAGCATTGAGGGGATCGGGCTCGAGGAAGTGGCGAAGGAAACCTTCATGCGCCACGAATTGGCCTATGGCGATGATCCCATCTTCCGCAATTCCCTGGATACGGGCGGTGATCTGGCCTTACGGGCCAGGGGCGAGCACCACATGTGGACGTCCGATACCATCGCCGATCTGCAACATGCGGTGCGCGGCAATTCACGGGAAAAATACGATTCCTTCGCCCGGCAGATGAACGAACAGACCAAAAAATTATGCAATCTGCGTGGCCTGTTCGAATTCAAATTCTCAGACGATTCCATCCCCCTGGAGGAAGTCGAACCGGCCACGGAAATCGTCAAACGCTTTTCGACCGGCGCCATGTCCTTTGGCTCCATCTCCTTTGAGGCCCATACCACACTGGCCATCGCCATGAACCGGCTGGGGGGTAAATCCAACACCGGCGAAGGCGGCGAACTGGCCGAACGGTTCGTGCCCCTGGCCAACGGGGATTCCATGCGCTCGGCCATCAAACAGGTGGCATCGGGCCGCTTTGGCGTGACCACCGAATATCTGCGCAATGCTGACGAAATTCAGATCAAGATGGCGCAGGGCGCAAAACCCGGCGAAGGCGGACAATTGCCGGGCCACAAAGTGGATGAAATCATCGCCCGGGTGCGCCATTCGACGCCCGGCGTGGGGCTCATATCACCGCCGCCCCATCATGATATTTATTCCATCGAGGATTTGGCCCAACTGATCCATGATCTGAAGAATGTCAATCCCCAGGCCCGCATAAGCGTCAAGCTGGTCTCAGTGGTCGGCGTCGGCACCATTGCCGCCGGCGTATCCAAGGCCCATGCGGATCATGTTTTGATCGCCGGCCATGAAGGGGGCACGGGCGCCAGCCCCATCACGTCTATTTTGCATGCGGGATCGCCATGGGAAATCGGCCTGGCGGAAACCCACCAGACGCTGGTTTTGAACAATCTCCGGGGGCGCATCGCGGTGCAAACCGATGGGGGTCTTCGCACCGGGCGCGATATTGCCATCGCCTCCATTCTGGGGGCCGATGAATATGGGGTGGCCACTTCCGTGCTCATCGCCACGGGCTGCCTGATGATGCGCAAATGCCATTTGAACACCTGCCCGGTGGGGATCGCCACCCAGGACCCCGAATTGCGCAAACGGTTCAAAGGCCGGCCCACCCATGTGGTGAATTATCTGATGTTCATGGCCGAGGAATTGCGGGAAATCATGGCCAAGCTGGGCTTCAGGACGGTCGATGAGATGATCGGCCGGACCGACAAGCTGGATATGCGCCAAGCCATCGATCATTGGAAGGCCAAGGGGCTGGATCTTTCGCGCATACTGTACAAGCCCGAACCCGCCCCCGGCGTCGCCGTCTTCAACAACGGATCGCAAGATCATGGCTTGGAAAATGCGCTGGACAATATTTTGATCGAAAAGGCCGGGCCCGCCCTGACCCAATCAAAACCGGTCATCATCGAAACAGAAGTCAAAAATATCAACCGGACCGTCGGCGCCATGCTTTCGGGCGAAGTGGCGGAAAAATTCGGCCATGGGGGTCTTCCGGAAGACAGCATCGTCATCAAAGCCCAGGGCTCGGGCGGGCAAAGTTTCGGTGCGTTCCTGGCCCAGGGCATCACCATCGAATTGCAAGGTGACGCCAACGATTATACGGGCAAGGGCATATCGGGCGGGCGTTTGATCATCTATCCGCCGCCCCAGACCACTTTCACACCGGAAGACAATATCATTATCGGCAATGTGGCACTTTATGGTGCGGTTGGTGGTGAATGCTTTTTCCGGGGCGTGGCCGGGGAGAGGTTCTGCGTGCGCAATTCGGGGGCGACCGCCGTCATCGAAGGGGTTGGCGATCATTGCTGTGAATATATGACCGGCGGCGTGGTCGTGGTGCTGGGCTCGACCGGGCGCAATTTCGCTGCCGGCATGAGCGGCGGCATCGCCTATGTGCTGGATGAGGTGGGCGATTTTGACCAGCGCTGCAACC
>CAZBQG010000264.1:0-5647 GCA_964493945.1 uncultured Rhodospirillaceae bacterium | reverse complement strand
TCACGACCAGCCTAACAGAACGTTAATGTGTCAAACTTTTTGCAGATTGGTATAAGTTAGCATTAAACCCTACATTTAATATAAGTAAATCGCAAGCAGGAGTATTTGACTTGGGTCAACCGCCACGGATGATTTTGGCGTCATCCCATGTCATTTGAGTGACAACCGGGCCGGGAGGCCAACAAAAATGCTGTTCACCTGCGCACCCCGCGCCCCGGCTTCCGAATCCGGCACCGGTCCCCGGCCCGGGCGTCAGGCCGGACCGCCGACCGTCGATATTCACTGCCATAAACATTCCGAGCGGGCCGAGGCGGCCCTGGGGAGTGCCCGGCCCGACCACGATTTTTTCCGTTTCGGCAATGAACTGACCTTGGGCATCAACCGCCGCCAGAGTGAGCAGATCGCGCCCAAAATGAGCTCCGAAGCGCTGCGCCTTGCCGATATGGACGCCATGGGCATCGATATTCAAGCCATCTCGCCCTCGCCCGAGCAATATTACTATTGGACAGAGCCCGATCTGGGCCGGGCCGCTTCCCGGGCCTTCAACGATCATATGGCCGAGATCGTCGCCGCCAATCCGGACCATTTCGTTGGCATCGGCACCGTGCCCCTGCAGGATACGCAGATGGCTATCACTGAGCTTGTCCGTTGCGTCAAGAAGCTGGATTTGCGGGGCGTGGAGCTGGCCACCAACGTCAATGGCGAGGAATTGTCTCAGCCGCGCCTGGAGCCCTTTTTCGCCAAGGCCGAGGAATTGAACATTTTGATTTTCCTCCATCCTGCCGGCTTCACCCAGCCCGGCCGGCTGAGCGATCATTATCTGAACAATCTGATCGGCAATCCCTTGGAATCCACCTTGGCCATCAGCCACCTGATCTTCGGCGGCGTGCTGGACCGCTATCCGGGCCTGAAAATATGTATTGCCCATGGCGGCGGCTGTCTGCCGGCCTATGCCGGGCGTATGGATCACGGCTTTCATGCCCGGGGTGATTGCCGGGAACATATCGCCCGGACCCCCAGCACTTATTTGAAGCAGCTTTATTTCGATACCATGGTGTTTGAGCCCGACCAGCTTGCCTTCTTGGTCGAAAAATATGGCGCCGACCATATCCTGTTGGGCACCGATTATCCCTTTGATATGGGGGAAAGTGACCCGCTGGGCCTGATCGGCAGGCTCGATGAATTGAGCGAGGCGGATCAGGGCGCCATCAGCGGGGGTAACGCTCTCAGGCTATTGGGTCTTTAGCCTTCCTGCTTGGCGGCGGCCTCCTCCATCTTTCGTTTGCCGTCGGCCCGGACGGCGGCCAGCCGTTCATCCGTTTCCGTAAACAGGTTGACCGCGCGCCCCACTTCCAGGCCCCGCTCCGGCGGATAGCAAATGCCCATGCCCGAAGGGGTGCGGAACAAAATCTGGGCGTTCAAATGGGGATTATCCTTGGCGATGGCGACGAAGCCGTCCCACATCATGAAATTGACCACGTCATGGAAAAGATAGACCGCGTCGGGGGCGGCGATTTCCTGGCAGGCTTTAAAATCCAGGACGATCTGTTCGTTATTATGCCCGCCATCAATGAACAAAAAATCCACCGGGCCTTGAAAATTTCCCCGGGCCACCTCGCTCACCTGTTCCGGGCTCCGGGCCTTGATGGCGGTCACATCCAAATTGTGCCTTGCGGCCAGCCGGTTGGTAACTTCAATGCCTTCCCATTCGCCGGGGCGCGGGCACAAATCGATGGCCACCGTGTGGGCCTTGGGGTTGGCCAAGGCCAGGGCCAGGGTGCTCCAGCCAAAAGCGTTGCCGATGACGAATATATTTTCCGGATGATAGCTTTGGGCCAGCGTTTCCAGAAAGGCGATTTCCGTCAGCGCAATGCCGCCCCCCTCGCAGGACTGCTCCCCGTCTTTGAAAAAATAGGTAAAAGCGATGTCGGCGGTGTGATTGCCGGGGAAATGATCGGCATTGAGGCCGCTTTGCACGGTGAAGCCGTCATCTTCGTAGAGTTCGATCAAATCGGTGAAAACGCCCACCCGTCCGGCTCCTCGATGCCTCCAATCCCACCGTCGTAGCCCAATCCCCGGCCTCGGGTCAAACCGCCGGTATTTTTTGGGGCTTGGGATAATCCGGCCAATTCCTTAACATCCGGCCATTGAGGGAGGGGTCATAGCCATGTCTGATACGGATAAACCAGCCGTCCAGTTCATCTACCCTAAAGCCTTGGTCCGTCCGCCAGAGCCGCCCAAGGGCGCCAGGCGCATTGGTGATGTCTATGTGGAAATGCGCGACGGCATCCGCCTGGCGGTCGATATCTATCTACCGGAAAAGGGGGAGGGGCCCTACCCGGTGTTTTTGTCCCTGGCACCCTACATGAAGGATATCCAGCGCAAGCCGCCACATTGGAGCCACGCCATCGAATCGGGCGCGACTTCGTTTTATGTGCCCAAGGGCTACGTCCATGTCATCGCCCAAGGGCGGGGCGGCGGCCTGTCCCAGGGGCAGTGGAACTGGTTCGACGAACATGAACTGACCGATGGCTATGATCTGATCGAATGGATCGCCGTCCAGGATTTTTGCACGGGCAAGGTGGGCATGATCGGTGATTCCTATTGGAGCTGGTCCCAATATGCCGCCAACGCCGCCCAGCCGCCCCATCTGGAGTGCGTCTGCCAATGCGACGGGACCACAGATTTATACCGGGATGTCTGCTTCCAGGGCGGCATTTTTCAGCATCAGTTTTTGGGGAACTGGGCGCAATATATTACCGCCCAGACCACCTGGCCGGACCCGGTCGAGGGCAAGCTTCCGCCCATGAACCTGCATCTGGAGGCATTGACGCACCCCTATGATGGTCCCTGGTACCGGGAACGGTCCGGCTGGACCAAGATCGAGCGCATGAAGACACCGGTGATGGCCATCTGCCCGCAGGGCGGCGCCATGCATTTCCGTGGCCAATTATGGGGCTATCAGCGCATCTCTGCGCCCAAGAAGCTTTTGGTCGTGCCGCCCACCGGGTTTCGGTCCCATGTGCGGTATCTGACCAGTCTGGGCCTCAACCGCCAGATGCTGCGCTGGTTCGATTACTGGCTGAAGGGAGAGGATACTGGCATCATGGATGAGCCCGAGGTGGCCATCTTCGATGACGCCACGCGGGCCTGGCGTCATGAAAACGAATATCCTTTGGCCCGCACCCAATGGACCAAATACCATCTCCGCCAATCGGGCGCCCTGGACACCGATGCCCCCACCGGAGAGGAGCCGCCCGATCGTTACCGCATGCCCGATTCCCATGCCTAATTGATGAAGGGTGAGCCGGTACTGGGCTATGCGACGCCGCCCCAGGCGGAGGATTTGCGCATCTGGGGGCCCCTGTCGGTCACTTTTTTTGCATCTTCCAGCCAGAAGGATACAGCCTGGCACGTCAAGCTCACCGATCTGTCCCCCGACGGGACGGCCAAGCCCCTCACCAGGGGTATTCTCAAAGCGTCATTCCGCAAGACGGACCCGGAATTGTCGGTGCCCGGCCAGCCCTTTCATCCCTTTGAGGGGCAGGAGCTGTTGGAGCCCGGCAAGATTTATGAATTCCAGATCGAGATACGTCCCCTGTTTCATACCATCCAGGCAGGCCACCAATTGCGCCTGGAAATCGTCAGCGAGGATTTGCACTACAACAATCCTCAGCGGCAGATCGACGTGCAGCTTCTCCCCTGGCCGGTGGAAAACACGGTCTATCACGATGCGGACCACCCCTCCCATCTTTTGCTTCCGGTCATTCCGGACGCACCGGAGATCAAACCCGTCGAAGCGCCCGTGGCGGATATCGAATGGCCATTGTCGCCGGGCAACTGGATGCCCGACACAGATGGCTGGCCATTGACGGATGAGGAATCGAGATCATGATTGAAGCCACCGTCGATGAGGCCACCATTTCCCAACCCCAATACGGTCTTCTGGTGGAAAGGGATGTGGAGGTTCCCATGCGCGACGGGCTCAACCTCAAAAGCGATATTTTCCGCCCCGACGACAATGGCAAATTCCCGGTGATTATGACCCTTGGGCCCTACCCCAAGAACGAACATTCTGATTACGGCGCCGGGGCCGAGGAAAAAAGCCAATATATGACCTGGGAGACGGCCAATCCCGAATGGTGGGTGCCCCGGGGTTATGTGGAAATCAATGTGGATGCAAGGGGCTCGGGCGTCTCGCCGGGCTTTTGCGATATTCTGTCACCCCAGGAGACGGAGGATTATTACGACGCCATCGAATGGGCAGCCCGGCAAGCATGGTGCGACGGCAATATCGGACTCATGGGCATTTCCTATTACGCGGTCAATCAATGGAATGTGGCGGCCCTGGCACCTCCCCATCTGAAGGCCATGATCCCCTGGGAGGGGTGGGGTGATCTTTACCGCGACGCGGCCCGCCGCGGAAGCATCCTGCATGATGGCTTTTTCAAATTCTGGCACCGGGAACGGGTGGTCGACCGGACCCAGACCGAGGGGGCGGAAAATTGGCGGGAACAATTTTCGCCCTTCTTCGATGAGCTTCAGGATAATCCGCTGGACGGCGCTTATTACCATGAACGCAGCGCCCATTGGGACAAGGTGAAGGTGCCATTTTTAAGCGTCGGCAATTGGGGTAACCGGGAGCTCCATCTTCGCGGCAACACCGAAGGCTTCATGCGCGCCGCCGCAAAGGAAAAAAGGCTGCGCATCCATACGGGCACCCATATCGCACCCTTTTACTGGCTGGAAGGGCGCCTGGATCAGATCCGCTTTCTGGATTACTGGCTGAAGGGCATGGATAACGGGCTGGACCAGGACCCACCGGTCAAGCTTGCCATCCGCACCACGGGCGATGACGAGGTCTGGCGTTTCGAAAATGAATGGCCCATCGCCCGCACCCAATGGACCAAATTTTATCTGAATGAGAGCGGCGGGTTGGGGACTCAGGCACCGGCGGAGCAAGGCAGCGTGAGTTATTCCGCCGAAGGGCCCAGGGATGGCCAGTTCCGGGGGGCGCAGTTTGTTACAAGTCCCATGGAAGAAGAAATGGAAATCACCGGACCGGTCAATCTGGTTATGTGGGCATCTGCCACATCCGATGATATGGATTTTTTTGGCACGCTCCATAATCTGGCACCCGACGGCATGGAGGTGCGCTTCCCCAATGGGATGAAGGAGGCCAGTCCCCTATCCAAGGGCTGGTTCCGGGCTTCCCACAGGAAACTGGATGAGGCGCTTTCCACACCCTGGCGGCCCTATCACAGTCATGATGAAGTGCAAAAACTGACGCCTGGCGAGGTGGTCAGGCTGGAGGTGGAAATATTGCCGCTGGGCAATATCATTAAAAAGGGCCACCGGCTCAGGGGGGACATTCAGCCCTGGGACGATTCACCGGATACCCGCTATTCACACGATAACCAAGCGCTCCAAAAGGGCGAAGTCACCATCCTTACTGGGGCGGACAGGGCGTCCTTTCTGCTTTTGTCGGTCATTCCGGCCAAGAATTAGGGGGGCGGGATCATGAGCCAGAGATCGGAATATGACTACATCATCATCGGCGGCGGCTCGGCGGGCTGCGTGCTGGCCAGCCGGCTAATACCAGCGAGCATTAATCAGAACCCATGTGCCCAGTTTCGCCTGCCGATTG
>CAZBQG010000263.1:0-5715 GCA_964493945.1 uncultured Rhodospirillaceae bacterium | reverse complement strand
GACGCCTCTGATGGCGGCATCAATTTCGGCCCGGTAGGTCAAATATTGGGCATTGGGATTTGCGACTTTTATCATCTGATTGTTAATTCAAACCAATAATGTCGGACAATCAGCAGTATTGGAAAATAACAAAAAATGCAGATCATACAAACATTCTCCGACCCTTCCACCGCCACCCAGCTATTCTATGCCCAATGAGTAGAGTACCCGCCAACAGCCTGATATGGTATCTTTTCCGGTGATCTGGCGGCGTCTGGGAGCCATGGGATTTGATTGAACGGATTGTGAGAAGGACGGCAAGCTCTATTGCTTGGTCATCAAGCCTTCGGCGAAACTGGAGGAAACCGCTTTCGCTACGCCCGACGCGCTCAATCTGCAAGTTGGCTTTGTCGTTTATGGTGCTGGCGAAGAGGTACTCCGCCATGCCACAGGGAAGTGGAGCGCGCCGTCCAGGGAACCTCGGAAGTGATCATCGTGCGCCAGGGCCGTTGCATGGTGGATATGTATGACCAAGATCAGGCACTGATCGCGGAGTGCGGGCTGGGCGTCGGTGATGTGGTTGTCCTCATCGCTGGCGGACACGGTTTTCGCATGTTGGAAGATACTGTCCTCACAGAGGTCAAGCAGGGCCCCTATACGGGCATTGAGGAAAAGGTAAGATTTTGATCCCTTTGCGGTCTGCCTGGGTTTGGACCTCGGCATGAACACGGAATTCGGACCATCTTATGCAGCCATCTATGATGCGCTTTATGCGGATAAGGATTATGAAGCCGGATGCGCCATGATCCGGCGCATCGCGGATGACCGGCTGGGTGGAGCCCGGGATATTCTGGATTTGGGTTGCGGCACCGGTGGCCATGCCCATCGTCTGGCGGCGCTTGGCAGAAGGTCATGGGCATCGACCGCTCACCTTCCATGATCGAGCTGGCCCGGCAAGGGGCAACCGATGGGAGCCGTTTCCAGGTCGGCGAGATTAGCGGGCTGGATTTGACTGAAAAATTTGATCTGGCGATCATGATGTTCGCGGTGTTGGGTTATCAGTTGAGCGACCGGGATGTGGCCGGCGCCTTTGAAGCCGGGCTGAAACATCTCAGGCCGGGTGGGCTTCTTATTTTTGATTTTTGGTACGGCCCCGCCGTGATTGCTGAAAAACCCGGGCCCCGGACGAAAGAAATCACCACCCCCGGCGGCGGCCGACTGATCCGCCATGGGGAAGGCCGGCTTGAGGCAACCGGTAATCTCTGCACGGTCGATTACCGGATCGAAACCGATAAGGGCGAGGTGTTTCAGGAACAGCACCGGGTGCGGTATTTCTTCGGTGGTGAACTTGAAGGTATGATTCTGGCTGCGGGTTTCGTCAATTTTCATCTGGGCTATTTTCCGGATTATGAAACCGCGCCCGGCCCTCAAAACTGGAATGTGCTGGGCATCGCCACCGCACCTTGAAATGATTACTGAAAAAAAGATACGCTAGAGCATGACCAACAATTTGGACGGTCCACGAATACTGATCTACAGCCATGACAGCTTTGGCCTGGGCCATCTGCGCCGCTGCCGGGCCATCGCCCATGCCCTGGCCGATGCCCATCAAGATCTCTCCGTCCTTATCCTGTCGGGATTGCCCCTGATCGGCAGTTTCGATTTTCCGGCCAGGGTGGATTTCGTGCGCATCCCCGGGGTGATCAAACTGAGCAACGGCGATTACAAGCCCCGCAATCTGCCACTCGGCATCGATCATACCATGACGCTGCGCGCTTCGATCATTCGCCATACAGCCGAAGTTTTCGATCCTCATATTCTGATCGTCGATAAGGAACCGTTGGGTCTCAGGGGTGAAGTGGGCGATACGTTGCGCATGCTCAAGGAACGGGGGCGCTTCCTGGTTCTGGGATTGCGCGACGTGTTGGATGAGCCTCGTTTGTTGGCTCCGGAATTCGAACATAAAAAAGTGCTGCCCGCGCTGTGCGATCTCTATGACGAAATCTGGGTCTATGGCCTGCCCCAATTTTATGATCCGCTGGACCAGATCGGTCTGCCCGATCAGGTCCGCCGCAAGATGGTCTATACCGGCTATTTGCGCCGCGCCCTTGCCGAACCCCAGCCGGCGGAGGCCGGTGATCCGCAAATTCTGGTCATGGCCGGCGGCGGCGGCGATGGGGGCCTGCTGATGGATTGGGTGTTGCGCGCTTATGAAAGCGACCCCGGCATTCCCCATCCGGCCCTTCTGGTTTTCGGTCCCTTCATGGCCGGCGAGTTGCGCGAAGGTTTCCAGGCCCGGGTTGATGCCCTGGCAGCCGTAAACGCCATCGATTTTGATGCCCGGATCGAACAATTGATCGAACGGTCCATCGGCGTCGTGGCCATGGGTGGCTACAACACATTTTGCGAAATTCTGTCCTTCGACAAACCCAGCCTGATCGTGCCCCGCACCCGGCCCCGCCAGGAACAGCTTATCCGCGCCCGGCGCGCCCAGGAATTGCGCCTGGCCCGCCTGTTGGAAGATGATGGCGAACGGTCTGCGGGACGCATGGCGGTGGGTTTGCGCCAACTCGCCCAACAGGAGCGGCCTTCCAAGGTGGTCCTGCCCGGCCTGTTGGACGGCCTGCCCAACATCAACCGGCTGGTCGAGCGTGAATTGGCCAGCTCCAGCGGGCGCGATCTGTCTCTGGTGGCCGAGGAAGGGTAATGGCTCTCCTCACCGGCCAAGGCGCCCAACTGGCAGTTATCGTCAAGGGTTATCCGCGCCTTTCGGAAACCTTCATCGCCCAGGAAATTCTGGCACTGGAACAGCGCGGCCTGTCTTTGATGATCGTATCTTTGCGCCAGCCGACGGACCGGGCGCGCCATCCCATGCATGATCAAATCGCCGCACCCGTTCTCTATCTGGCCGAATATCTGTATGGCGCGCCCCTCAGGCTTTTCAAAGCCTGGCGGGCGGCGCGCAAGGCACCCGGTTACCAGGACGCCAAGCGCATCTGGCTCAAGGATCTGAGGCGTGATTTTACCGCCAACCGCATCCGGCGGTTTGGCCAGGCCTTGGTTCTGGCCCATGAACTGCCGCCCACCGTCAGCCATCTGCATGCCCATTTTTTGCACACGCCCTCTTCCGTCGCCCGCTACGCCGCCCATATGCGCGGGCTGGATTGGACCGCTTCAGCCCATGCCGTCGATGTGTGGACCACGCCCGATTGGGAATTGACGGAAAAGCTTGAAGATTGTCAATGGGTGGTGACCTGCACATCGCTTAACCAAACCCATCTGAAGCGCCTTACCCGGGATCCGGAGAAAGTCCAGCTGCTATATCACGGTCTGGATTTATCCCACTTTCCAAAACCGGCGCCACGGCCCCAAACGAGGGATGGAACGGACCCGGAAAATCCTTTGCGCCTTCTGTCCGTCGGCCGACTGGTGGAAAAGAAGGGCTATATTGATCTGTTGGCCGCCCTGGCCCTGCTTCCCAAAGGGCTTCATTGGCGCCTGGAACATCTGGGCGATGGACCCCTGGCCGCGGAGCTTCGCCGGGAAGCCGGCCGGTTGGGGCTTGCCGGGCGCATCGATTGGCGTGGAGCGCAAGCGGGGAGCAAAGTCATGGAGGCTTATGGCCGGGCCGATCTTTTCGTGCTGGCCTGCTGCATAGCTGCCAATGGCGACCGGGACGGATTGCCCAACGTCTTGATGGAGGCCCAGGCCATGGGTCTCGCTTGTATCAGCACCTCTGTTTCGGCCATTCCCGAATTGATCGAGGATGGCCAAAGCGGAATTCTGGCAGCACCCGGAAACCCCGGAGAATTGGCCATGAATCTGGAGAAACTCATGGGTGATCCCGGGTTGCGCGCCCGGTTGGGTGAGGGGGGCCGGGCTAGACTCACAAGGCTGTTTTCCTTTTCCGATGGCATCACCAAATTGGCTGCCAGGTTTGGCGCCGGCCCGGATGTGGCCCGCGTCGCATGAATATCGCCTTTTATGCGCCCATGAAGCCGCCTACCTCGCCGATCCCTTCCGGAGACCGGCGTATGGCCCGGGGCCTGATGGCCGCCTTGGGCGAGGCCGGGCACAAGGTGGAACTGGCGTCCCGTTTTGCGTCCCGTGACGGAAGGGGCGATGAGGGCCGGCAAAAGCGCCTGAGGGGCATCGGTGAGCGGCTGGCCGGACGGCTGATCCGGCGCTACCGGGCCAGGCCCGCCGCCGGGCGGCCCGATCTGTGGTTCACCTATCATCTTTATTACAAGGCGCCCGACTGGCTGGGGCCCATTGTGTGCGACGGATTGGGATTGGCCTATGTCGTGGCCGAGGCATCGCACGCGCCGAAGCGCCAGGACGGGCCTTGGGATTTGGGCCACCGGGCAGCCGGGCGGGCCATCGGGCGGGCCGATCTGGTCTTGAGTCTCAATCCGGCCAACGATGCCTGTGTGCGTCCCTTGCTGGATGATCCCGGGCGTCTGGTTGCCTTGCCGCCTTTTCTGGAGGCAAGTGTTGCCGCTGGAGCCGGCCGGGAGGTGCTGCGCCGTGATCTGGCCGGGCGCTACGGGCTGAACCCGGATCATTGCTGGCTGGTGAGCGTCGCCATGATGCGCGAAGGGGCCAAATTGGACTCGTATGAGCTGTTGGGGAAAGCGTTGGCCAAATTGAGCGGCGGGTCCTGGCGCTTGCTGGTGGTGGGCGATGGCCCGGCCCGCACCCAGGTGGAAGCCGCCCTGCCCAAGGGGGCCACATTGTTTTTGGGTGAGCGGGACCAGGGTGAAATCGGTGAAATTCTGGGGGCTGCCGATCTATTTGTGTGGCCGGCCCTGGACGAAGCCTATGGCATGGCCATCCTGGAAGCGCAGACCGCCGGTCTTCCCGTCATCGCCGGGGACACGGGTGGCGTAGGAACATTATTGGGTGACGGGGAGAGCGGGCTTCTGGCCCGGCCCGGCGACGCCACTGATTTTGCCCGGGCCATCACCCACTTGCTGGATGATCCGACCCGGCGCCTGGCGATGGGGCGGGCGGCCCGGGAACGGGCCTTGCTGGAACATACATTGCCGGCGGCCGCATCCCGTCTGGACAGTGCATTGCGGAGAATTTGCGGATGACCGGTCTGGCCCTGATCCGCCATGGAACGACCGATTGGAACGCCCGCGGTCTTATTCAAGGCAGCACGGATATTCCCCTCAACGCCCAGGGCCGGACCGAAGTATCGGGCTGGACCCTGCCTTCTCGCTTCGCTGGTTACGATCTGCTGGCGAGCCCCTTGAGCCGCGCCATAGAGACGGCCGAGCTGGTCGCCGGGCGCGCACCCGGTATTGATCCCCGTCTGTCCGAAATGTGCTGGGGCAGTTGGGAGGGGCGCACCTTGAGCGGCTTGCGCGATGAAATCGGCGATTTGATGATCGCCTGGGAGGCGAGGGGGCTGGATTTTCACGGGCCCGGCGGCGAAAGCCCCCGCGATGTGCAAAACCGGGTGATGCCGTTGCTCCGCGAACTGGCCCAGGCGGACAAGCCGACGGTGGCGGTCACCCACCGGGGAGTGATCCGTTCCATCTACGCCCTGGCAACGGGCTGGGACATGGAAAGCCGGCCAGAGGTCCGCCCCGCCGATTATGCGGTGCAGCTTTTCTCCCTCGACATTGATGGCCAACCCCATATCCAGGAGCTGAATATCTCAATGAGCACAGTATCCGACTTAACGGGATAAACGCCTGAAGTGATTCATATTTTGAGGTTCTCTGTTGA
>CAZBQG010000262.1:0-5824 GCA_964493945.1 uncultured Rhodospirillaceae bacterium | reverse complement strand
CTCAAAATATGAATCACTTCAGGCGTTTATCCCGTTAAGTCGGGTACTGTGGGAATTAACTTTGGCAATTATATTCCATGTTGTTTTTACACTGCTCAGCCCCTTGTCTGCTTTTTGGTTGATGCATCTACGGGGCTACAAGCTGACCAATAAATATGAAGTCCTGGGCCGGTATCCCAAGGCCTGGTCGTTATGGAGCTAAGTTGAAAGCTAAGAGCCATGGATCAATACCCCCATCTGTTTGAGCCCCTGGATTTGGGCTTCACAACACTTAAGAACCGGGTGCTTATGGGATCCATGCATACCGGGCTGGAAGATGTAAAGGACGGCTTTCAACGGCTGGCCGCCTTTTACGGTGAGCGCGCCAAGGGCGGGGTGGGTTTGATCGTGACCGGCGGCATTGCGCCCCGCGCCGAAGGAGTGGTGGGCGGTAGCGGCGGCGTCTTGACCGGGGAGGAGGACGTTCCCAACCACCGGCTGATCACTGAAGCAGTGCATGGAGAAGGCGGCAAAATCCTCATGCAGATCCTGCATACGGGCCGCTATGCCAACCATCCGGAATGCGTCGCACCCTCGCCTATCAAATCGCCCATCAGCCGCTATGAACCCCGCGAACTGGGGGGCGGAGAGGTCTGGGGAATGGTTGAGGATTTTGCCAACTGCGCCCAATATGCCCAAGAGGCCGGCTATGACGGCGTGGAGATCATGGGTTCCGAAGGATATCTGATTTCCGAATTTATTGTCCAACGCACCAATCACCGAACCGATATTTGGGGCGGATCTTATGAAAACCGCATCCGTCTGCCTCTCGAAATCCTGCGCGCCACGCGCGCCCGGGTGGGGCCGGACTTCATCATCATGTTCCGCCTGTCCATGATTGATCTTGTGGAAGATGGAAGCACCTGGTCCGAGGTGGAGCAATTGGCTCAAGAGTTGGAGGCGGGTGGCGCGACCCTGATCAATACAGGCATCGGCTGGCACGAAGCGCGGGTGCCAACCATCGCCCAAGCCACCCCTGGCGCTGCCTGGAGCTGGGTGACCGCCAAACTCAGAGGGGCTGTAGGGCTGCCCGTGGTGACGTCCAACCGGATCAACACGCCTGAACTGGCCGAAGAGGTTCTGGCCAGGGGTGATGCGGATATGGTTTCAATGGCCCGGCCCTTCTTGGCAGACAGCCAGTTGGTGGCCAAGGCGGCGGCGGGCAGAGCGGACGAAATTAATAACTGCATCGCCTGCAATCAGGCTTGTCTGGATTTTATCTTCAGCGGCGATGTGTGCACCTGTCTGGTCAATCCACAGGCCTGCTATGAAACCGAGTTGAGCCAGGAACCCTGCCAGACTGCCATGAACATCGCTATCGTCGGCGCCGGGCCTGCCGGCCTGACTGCCGCCATAACCGCCGCCGAGCGAGGCCATAAGATAACGCTGTTTGAGGCTGGTGCGGAGATTGGTGGCCAGTTGCTTTTGGCCAAGGTCATCCCAGGCAAAGAGGAATTCGACAAGACCTTGCGTTATTTCAGGCGGCGCCTGGAGGTTCTGGGTGTGGAACAGCGCTTGGGCAGAACCGCCACCGCCGGCGAGCTGATTAAGGGCGAATTCGATCAAGTGATCTTGGCCACCGGTATAACGGCCCGCCGCCCGGAAATGGAAGGCGTGGATCATCCCAAAGTGCTGTCTTACGCTGATTTGTTGCTTGGCAAGGTGCAAGCCGGCAGACGGGTGGCCATCATGGGCGCTGGCGGCATCGGGTTTGATGTGGCTGATTTCCTTACCCACGCCGCCCCGAATGCGGCCCAATCACGGGAAGATTTCCTGTCCTATTGGGGGATCGATCCCCAGATCAGCTTGCCCGGCGGTTTGACTGGAAAGCCCGATATCCCTGAACCCGCCAGGGAAATATATTTGCTTCAGCGCAAGACCTCCCGGCATGGCGCCAGCCTGGGCAAGACCACCGGTTGGATTACCCGGGCCCGCCTGCAAAATGCCAAGGTCAATTTGCTGGGCGGGGTTACCTACGAAAAGATGGATGATCAGGGATTGCACATCACCATCGATGAAGAGCCCCGCATTCTGGAGGTGGACAATCTTGTTATTTGCGCGGGCCAGGTTCCTTTGTGGGATTTGCAAGCCGAGCTGGAGACAGCCGGTCTGCCCGTTCATCTGATCGGCGGCGCCGACGAGGCGGGAGGACTGGATGCTAGGCGCGCCATTGATCAGGGCTTCCGTCTGGCGTCATCTTTATAATTTAAAATTTAATGGGGACCGTGAAATGAAACTAGTAACCGTCGACGTGAAATCCGAAACCCGCACCGGCGCACTGATTAAGGGCGATAAAATTCTTGATCTTGCCGCAGCCGCCCGCATATTGGGGAAAGATTCTTTCCTGCCGGACAGTGTCGCCTCGATCTTGGCCGAAGGTGAAAAGGGCCTGGAACAGGTCGGGGCCATTGTGGAAGCAGCGGAACAAGCAACCGGCGGCGATAAGGAAAAAATGCACTCCGATGGCGCTTTGATTGCTTTGGCCGATGCCAAATTGCAAGCCCCCATTCCCAAACCTGACCTGATCATGTCGGCGGGTTCAAATTATGGGGCGCATTTAAAGGAAATGGGCGATGCCGCACCGCCACCCCATCCTTTTGCCTTCATCAAATGCGCTGCTTCCGTTACCGGTTCCGGCTGTCCCATTCTGGTCCCGGCCCAATGCCCCTCAATGGTCGATTATGAAGGTGAATTCACCGTTGTCTTTGGCCGGGACTGTCATAACGTAAGCGAAGAACAGGCTTATGATTATGTCGGGGGATACACCATCGTCAATGATGTTTCGGCCAGGGACTGGATCGTGGATATCCGCCAAGCGGAAAGCAATCAGGAATTCCTCAATGGCTGGTTCCGCAACCTCATGGGCAAACAACTTCCCAGCTTTTCACCCATGGGGCCGTGTGTGGTAACCAAAGATGAAATTTCCGATCCCCATGATCTTGATGTGAGCACCATGCTGAATGGCGAGACCATGCAATCCAGCAATACCAGTGATCTTATCTATGGCGTACCCGAGCTGGTTTCCTATTTGTCCAAATGGTACAAATTCTCAGCCGGCGACATGATCACCACTGGATCGCCTCCTGGTGTGGGCATTGGCCGTAAGCCGCCCGTATTCATGAAGCCGGGAGATTTGGTTGAAGTGACCATTGAAGGCATCGGGACTCTATCCAACCCGCTCGTCCAAGCCGGTTAGGATCATCTGCTACCCTTTGCCGCCCAGAAATTCATCCGTCCAGCGGTCGTAATCGGCGCCACGGGTAACCTGCTTCATCAAATCGGGCGAAGCCAGCTCTGCTGGTTCCCCGCCGTCGCGCATGGCTTTTAAGGTTTTTTGAATGGCGGCAACCGAAGCCATAAAGGATTTATGTGGCTGGGGACAAATACGGACGCCCCGGGATTGGAGGTAGTCATGATTAAACAATTCAGGCGAAGATGATCCGGCGATAATGGGAATGGAAATGGCGTCGGACACCCCGTCCAACTGTTCCCGCGTATCCAGCCCGGCCAGGAAAAGCGCATCGACGCCGGCCGCCTCATAAGCCTTGGCGCGGGCCACCGCATCAGCCAAATCAGGGGCGAGCTTGGCCGCTGTCCGCCCGACCACCACCAAATTCTTGTCCTGCCTGCCTTTCAGGCCCGCGCGCATTTTACCAATTGCTTCATCCATAGGGATCAGGCGGGGCTGGCCCACCATACCAAAGGGTTGGGGCAGATCCGTATCCTCGATAGTCAGCGCCGCTATACCGGCGCATTCTAATTCCTCTACGGTGCGCTTTACGTTCAGCGCATTTCCATAACCATGATCCGCATCCACAAGCATGGGAAGGTGGCTCGCCCGGGAAATACGCAAAGCCTGCCCAGCAAATTCGGTCAGAGTAAGCTGCATGATATCCGGCGCCCCCAATACCGTCATGGAGGCAACCGAGCCGGGCAAGAGACAAGTTTCGTAACCCAAATCCTGAGCGACCCTTGCCGAAATCGGATCGAATACCGTTGCCGGATGCATTAGTTTCTCGCCGTGCAAAATCTTGCGGAAAATTTCCCGCCGGTTTTTCCAGTCCATGACTTTGCTTCCTTTTAAAATTTAATCAGATACATCCCGTAACAGGCGGGTTTCCGCCTCGTCCAATTCCCCATCTGCCGTCACGGCAACGCCATAATCATCCCGCGCGGCCACAGACGAAACGAAACCCCGGCGCACTTCCAGGGCAACCTGCTCCGCGTCCCGTTCGAAGGGTTGGCCAAAACCTCCGCCGCCGCCCGTGTGAACTTCCAGGACATCGCCCGGCTGAACAGGCACGTCCCATTCCTTGTACATTGTGCGGGGCTCATCCCCTTCCCGGTAAAGTACGACCTTGCCCGTGGCACCCTCACCACCACCGGCCACGCCCCAGGGCGGTGAGCTGCGCCGGTCGAAGGAGACATAGCATTTACAAGGTGCCAAAACCCGATAGCGTTTAATAAGCCCCAAACCGCCCCGGTATTTTCCAACGCCACCCGAATCCACCTTGAATTCATAGGATTCCACCCGGACTGGGCTGTATTTTTCATGGGATTCCAACGGAACCTCCCACACATCTCCGTGTGCCATAGTCTTGAACGGGCCGGGCCCATCCATCCCGTCCAACGCTCCCCAGCCACCAAAGCCGGAGCCGAACACATTAAAAAGAGCGCCGGTCTCCGGATGGGGCCCATAAATTCGGAATAGGGAAAAATCCCCATTATGCCCTGCTGAAATACGATCCAGGCATACAGGCGCCATGGCCTTGACGATGGTATCGATGACCGAAGCCAGGGGCGCTGAATATAATCCCATGGGCGCGCCCGGTTTGGCATTCAAAAACCGGCCTTCCGGGCAAATAACCGTCAAAGGCCGAAACGCACCTTCATTGGCCGGCTCTCCGGGCAGGGTAAGATATTTGAAGGCGATGCGGGCGGCCGTCTCAGCACCTCCCTTGAAACCAGAATTGAAGGGGCCGACAAGCTGTTCCTCCACATCCGACAGATCCACTTCCATTTCCTCGCCTGCCACATGGACCGTAATATCCAATTTTATTTTGCGCTCCGGATTAATCCCATCCCCATCGATGATGCCTTTTGCCTCATAGGAACCATCCGGAATTCTGGCAACAGAGGCGCGCGCCGCCACTTCTGAACGGTCCCAATTGATTCTCACAGCCTGATTTACCGTTTCAGAGCCATATCTGGCCAAAAGCTCTTTGAGAAGCCCCAATCCCATTTGGCAACCGGCCAATTGGGCTTCGATATCGCCCAACAGCATCTCCGGCATACGGGAGTTATGTTTGATGATACGGTAAACATCCTCCTGGGGCTCCCCGGCCTTGATCAGCTTGATCGAGCGCAAATGAAGGCCTTCCTGGTAAATTTCCGTCGTTCGGTTGGAAATGGAGCCTGGTGCCGACCCACCGATATCAACCCAATGGACGACGATGGCCATAAACCCAAACAGCTCGCCTTCATCATTATGAATGGGGGTGTACATGACCACATTATTCAAATGCTGCCCCTGGCTGCCCACATGATTGGTGACCACAACATCGCCCGGGCCAATTCCATCCTGCCCATAGATTTCATAGCCATCAAGAACGGCCGTACCCAGGCTATTGGTAACAAACAGGGGAATGGCGCCACGGCATTGGGAAACCAACCGACCTTCTCCATCAACAATACCGACGGCGTAGTCTTTATATTCATAAACCAGGGGGCTCTAGGCCGTCCGCGTGATATTAACATCCACCTGATCGGGAATAGCGATGAGGGC
>CAZBQG010000261.1:0-5855 GCA_964493945.1 uncultured Rhodospirillaceae bacterium | reverse complement strand
AGCAGAACCCTATCCAAAATGGCGCCTCCCGATCCCCGAGTTACGCCATGTTGAAGAACTCAGCCAATAAACCGTTCTTGATGCCCTCTTTATATTCACAGCGCCTTTTTGTTCCCGTCTCCGACTAATGCCGGGGCGGGTTTTCTGTTTGAGGCCTGTTTTGTTGTTATATTTTGCATTGATCAGGCCATGATCGGTCTTGGCGGTGATCTTGAGGCGTGTTTGATCAACCGCTTCAGGTTCTGCACCGCCGCAGTGAGCAGGAATTCATCTTTCACCCACTCACTCCGCCGCCTTTTTCGCCGCGTCCAGCGCCGCCAGCACGCGGGGCGGGGACATGGGCTGGGTGCGCATGCGCACGCCCGTGGCGTGATAGATGGCGTTGGCGATGGCCGCCATGGGCGGGATGATGGGCACTTCGCCGATACCCCGCACCCCATAGGGATGGTTGGGATTGGGCACTTCGACGATTTCCGTATCAATATAAGGCACGTCGGAAGCCACCGGCACCCGGTAATCCAGAAAGCCCGGATTCTCCATCACGCCATTTTTGTCATAGATATATTCTTCGTTGAGGGCCATGCCGATTCCCTGCACGGCGCCGCCCTGGAACTGGGCCTTGACGAAGTCCGGATAAAGCGCTTTGCCCGCATCCTGCACGATCGTGTAGCGCAACACCTTGACCAGTCCCGTTTGCCGGTCCACTTCCACATCCGCCAGATGGGTCCCGAAGCCGGGGCCGCCACCGGTGACATTGATTTCCGCATGGCCCGCGATGGTGCCGCCCATAAAGCCGGCCTGGGCGGCGATTTCGGCCAGGGACATGGGTTTGAAATCACCCACATTGGTGGAAGCGGGCCGGGCATGGCCGTCCTCCCAGACCACTTGGTCTTCTGGCTCGACCCCCCATTTGCGGGCGGCCACCAGACATAGTTTTTTTATGGCGTCCCGCGTCGCCGTGACCACGGCCATGCTGCCGGACGCCGTTCCCCGGCTGCCGACGGTGGGGAAGTTGAAGCCCAGCATAGAAGTATCGCTGTGCAGGGTGCGCACCTTTTCAAAGGGGATTCCCAATTCCTCTGCGGCGACCATGGAAAAGGCGGCGCGTGATCCGCCGGCCACATCGACGGTGCCGAAAATGATCGTCGCCGTGCCGTCCTCGCCAATATTAATAGTGGCCGAGGTTTCCATGCCCAGGGTGAACCAGAATCCGGTGGCGATGCCCCGCCCCTGATTGCGGCCCAGCTTGTGCTTCATATGTTTGGTGACTTTGGCCCGCTCCAGAGTCTGGACGTAACCGATGGGACCCAGCTTGATGCCGAAATGGGTCTGGGTTCCTTCCTTGGCCGCATTCTTAAGCCGGAAATCCAGAGAATCCATGCCCAGCTCCTCGGCCAACTCGTCAATCACCTGTTCGACACCGAAGGCAATCATGGGCGCGCCGGGTGCTCGGTAGGGTACCACCTTGGGCCGGTTGCAGGTCACGTCATGGCCGACAACTTCCACATTTTCGATGTCATAGCGGGTGAATACGGTGATCGTCGCCAGAGGCAGGGGTGAGCCCGCGAAGGCGCCCGCCTGATAATTAAGCTCGGCCTGGGCGGCGGTGATTTTGCCGTCCTTGGTGGCACCAATTTTCACTTTGCAATTGGTCCCCGATGTGGGTCCGGTGGCCCGGAACACTTCGTCCCGGGTCATGGCCATCTTGACCGGGCATTTGGATTTCCTGGAAAGCGCAATGGCCACCGGCTCCAGATAGACATTGTTCTTTCCGCCGAAGCCGCCGCCCAATTCGGCGGGGATGACCTTCAGGTTGGACATGTCCATATTCAGGAGCTTGGCGGTCTGGGCGCGGATGGCGAAATGGCCCTGGGTGCTGGTCCAAAGCTCGACGAAGCCGCTGTCTGAATAATTGGCGATGCAGGCCTGGGGTTCGATATATCCCTGATGGGCGGCGTTGGTATTGTATTCCCGGTCGATGACGATATCGGCCTCATTGAAACCCTTCTCGATATCGCCCAGCTTGCTTTGCATGCGGAGCGCGATGTTGGAAGGCTTCTTCGGACGGGGCTCGACGCCAAGGGTGAACTGGTCTTCATGGAGGATGGGCGCATCCGCCTTCATGGCGTCGACCACATTGATCACATGGGGCAGGACCTTGTATTTCACCTTGATCAGCTTGAGGGCCTGATTGGCGATGGCCTTGCTGGCCGCCGCCACGGCGGCCAGGGCATGACCGTCATAAAGGACCTTTTCGCGGGCCATCACATTGCGGGTCATGTCACGGAATTCGATCACCACCTCGCCGGCCTGACCGCTTTCGGCAGCCATTTCCGGAAAATCGTCGCGGGTGACCACGGCCTTGACGCCGGGCAGTTTCTCCGCCTTTGAGCTATCGATGGAGACAATTTTGGCGTGGGCATGGGGGCTTCTCAGCACCATCCCGTAAAGCTGCCCCGGCAGGTTGACATCGGCGGCGTAGCGGGCCTGACCGGTAACCTTGTCGATGGCGTCGGGGCGCGCCTTGGGGCTGGACCCGATGACCTTCAGTTTCTTTTCTTCATACTGGATCTGGGTGCCGAACGGCGAAGGCATCATTCCCATGGCTCAGGCCCTCCTCATTTCCTTGGCCGCGTCGAGCACGGCAACGATCACATTATGATATCCGGTGCAGCGGCAAAGATTGCCGGCCAGCCCGTCGCGCACTTGCGCCTCGGTGGGATTTGGATTGCGCTGCAAAAGGTCGCGCGCCGCGATCAAAAGGCCGGGGGTGCAAATGCCGCATTGCAGGGCGATATGTTCGACGAACTTGCTTTGCAGAGGATGCAGCTCATCGCCGTCGGCCATGCCTTCGATGGTCTCTATCTTTTTGCCGTCAAGTTCGGCGCCCAGAACCAGGCACGAACAGACCAGCCGGCCATCCAGCGTGACAGTGCAGGCGCCGCAATCGCCCGTGGCGCAGCCTTCCTTGGCGCCGGTCAGCTGTAATTCGTCGCGCAACACATCCAGCAGCGTCTGGGATGGATCACAGAGAAAATCCACCTCGTCGCCATTGATGACCGCCCCCACATGAATTTTTTTCATTGCTCTCCCTCGCCTTGATGATCGCTTGGTATCAAACCTTAACCCATCGGTGGAAGGCTTTCAAAGCCCTCATAGCCCATAGGCGAAATTGACCATAACGATGACGATCGCCACCTGCATCAGCCCCTGGGAGCCGACCACCACGAAATAGATGCGCATGAAACGCTGGACCCGGGCCGGATCGGGTTTTTCCTTGCGCCATTCCAAATAGGCCTTGAGGTTGGCCGGCAGCAAAAGACCCAATCCCTGGATGGCCAGGATGGCGGAAATGACCAGGGCCGCGATGACCCAGTAGAATTCTGGATAGCCCAAATCCAGATAGCCCGTGCGCACCGCCAAAAACCAGCCGGAGGTGGGCGCCACCAGGCCCAGCGTATTCATGATGAACAGGGTCTTGGGCAACATTTTTAAGGAAAATTCCCGCCTCGCCTTGAAATCCAGGCTGCGCAGGATGGGGCCGATGAGAAACCCCAATAAGATATCCGCCCCGGTCAACAATACGCCGGTGACGATATGGATAAAGCGAAGCAGCCAGTCGAGCTCGTCGACAATCGCCCAGATCATCACACCGATGACGGTGAAACACCAAATCAGGTTGCGAAAATCGAGACCCGCCTTGGTCCACCGGGATTGGGCCAGTTGGGCGGCGGCGCTACTGGTCATGGCCTGCTCCTCTCAGGGTTTCGTCCTCTGAAAGTCTTTGAATGACCGGACATTAAATCTATGCTCACCCAAATTATTGCGAGATGCAAGAGGGGGAGGAAATAGCCATGAGCGGCGCCATACCCGAGAGCAACGGCCCCGACCTACACCCGCGCAAGCCGGACTTCACCCTGCCCCCTGGCGCCTGCGATTGCCATTGTCATGTGTTCGGCCCCCAGGACAAATTTCCCTTCTCGCCGGCCCGCAAATACACGCCGCCCGATGCGCCGAAGGAAGATCTGGCCCGGCTGCATGGCGCCATAGGCGTCGAGCGGGCCGTGCTTGTCCAGGCATCCAGCCAGGGAAACGACAACGGATCGGTAATCGACACCATTGCATCGAACCCGGATAATTACCGGGGCGTCGGCATGATCGGTGACGAGGCGGGCGAGGATGAATTGGCCGCCCTTCACGCCCAGGGCATGCGCGGCGTGCGCTTTACTGTTTTAAGCCATTTGGGGGGAGCGCCAGATATAGGCAGGTTTGAGCATCTTTTGCAGCGCATCGCACCTTTTGGGTGGCATGCCGACCTCCATACGGACGCCGCCGATCTGCCGCCCTTCGCGGAGGCTTCCGCCCGCCTGGGCGTGCCCATCGTCATTGATCACATGGCCAAGGTTAGGGGCATGGATGGCGAAGACGAAGAAAGCTTCAACACGCTTATGGATGTGGTGCGGGGCGAAAATTGCTGGGTCAAACTGAGTTGCGCGGACCGGGTGTCGGGGACCAGGTTTCCCTATATGGATATGGCGCCCGTCGCCCGCGCTCTGATCGAGGCGGCCCCCGGCCGGGTGATTTGGGGAACCGACTGGCCTCATGTCAATGCGCGGGACAAGAACCCGCCCAATGATGGGGATCTGGTGGATTTTCTGCCCTTGTATCTGCCTGAAGAGGATTTGCAGAATAAACTTCTAGTACAAAATCCGGCCCGTTTATATGGATTTCCCCCTATCTGAGCCGGGCTTGACCGAAGTCAAGGCGGCCTGGCGGGGCTTTTGCTAGATTTCACCTTATTGGGGGTTCCGCGTCTCCCCGACGCGCCCCCAGCCTCCCTGTTAAACTTCTAAACCCCGCTTTGGCGGGGTCTTTTTTGCCCGCATTTCTCCTGCCGGAATGGGAAAAGAAATCGCCCCTCGGGCTTGCCATCGGGCGCCGCTTGCATCATCATGGGCTACTCATTACTTGACTAAGTGAACGAACAAAAGAGGGTGAACCAGTAAAATGGCAAAGCAAACCACCAAGCGGAATACAAAATCGCGCTCGGCCAAGATAAAAAAAATTGCCCGGCGTAAGATTCCGGGTGTTGCCGATCTTGTAGATATCCATGTAGGAAACCGTTTGCGCCAGCGCCGTACGCTGCTTGGACTCAATCAGCAAAAGCTGGGTGAATCCGTCGGACTGACCTTTCAGCAGGTACAGAAATATGAACGGGGTGCCAACCGCATCGGCGCCAGCCGTTTGTTCGATTTCTCCCTG
The DNA here is from genome assembly GCA_964493945.1 of uncultured Rhodospirillaceae bacterium. Classification (GTDB taxonomy): domain Bacteria; phylum Pseudomonadota; class Alphaproteobacteria; order Rhodospirillales; family UBA2165; genus CAZBQG01. The sequence goes on along the minus strand of CAZBQG010000261.1, from coordinate 593 downwards.
GTTCTGGGCGTGCCGGTAGAATTTTTCTTCGAGGATATGCCAAGTGAGGTGAAGGACCGCACGACCACCGAACCTGCCGTATCGGGCGATAATCTGCGCGCCGAATTGAAGGCCGATCCGTCCATCAAGCGCGAAACCCTGGAATTAGTCCGCGCCTATTATCAGATCAGGAATCCGACGACCCGGCAGGATCTGTACAGGCTGGTTAACAACCTGTCGCGCGGTAAATAATCCGGGGGGAACCCGGCGACCACATAAGGAAGACCGCCCGATGAAAGATGAGACGGTCTGCATCGCCGATATTTATGTGCCCGCAAAACGGCGCAAGACTCTCAATGCCGAACGGGTCGAAGAGCTTGCCGAAGATATTCTGGAAGCAGGTCAGATATCGCCCATCTGGGTGCGCCAGGGCGATAAGCGTCTGGTTTTGGTGGAAGGGTTGCACCGCCTGGAAGCCCTGAAGGTTCTGGGCGAGGGAAGTATTGTGGCCAACTTCGTGCAGGCCGGGAAAAACTAGAGCACTTTCCGTTTAAACGCTCTAGGGTCTGTGGACATTTAACGTAATTCGATGATTGTTGCGGCGATATCCCATG
>CAZBQG010000260.1:0-5892 GCA_964493945.1 uncultured Rhodospirillaceae bacterium | reverse complement strand
GACGCACCTCGGAGAGCTTGGCAACCAACCCCGAGTTAGAGAACAGCCTCAGCTAAAAACGGCGGTGCGGGATTTTGACGCGGCATTCCCGCTTTACCTCCAGCACTGGACCTTCATTCACGCCTGGCTATTAGCGCATCCCTCGACCGCAGACGTATTTTGAGGGTGACGCTGACCGCCCATTGCTTGAAGGTTTCCTTAATTGTTGCTTCGCGAATAGGTCACCAAGCTACTGTCGCGCCGCCTTCCGTTCCAGCGACCATTTGGTCTAGAATGGCGGCCGGTTCACCAATCTGGACCACCGAGGGGGAAGGAAGCATGGGTTTTCAATTGCAGAACATGGAAGAACTGGCGGCGCGCGTCTTTGACGGGGCGAAAATCGCCGTTCCGAGCAATCGCACCGGGGTGCCCATGGAGTTGGCCCGGGCTCTGGTCCGCCGAGGCGTCAAGGATCTGCATCTGGTCACCGTGCCGGCCTCTGGCCTGCTAGTGGATTTCATGATCGGCGCGGGATGCGTCGGCACCATCGAGACCTCGGGGGTGAGCCTGGACGAGTTTGGTGTGGCCCGGTGCTTCATGGATGCCGTCAAGACCGGCAGCGTGCGCCTGATCGATGCCACTTGCCCGGCGATCTTTGCCGGGCTGGCGGCGGCCGAGCGGGGCCTGCCCTTCATGCCCATCCGCGGGATCATCGGCTCGGACCTGATCGGCGCGCGCGACGATTGGCGCATTATCACCAATCCCCTGGCCCCCGAGGGCGAGGAGGATCCCATCCTGGTGGTCAAGGCCATCCAGCCTGATTTCGCCGTTTTCCATGTACCCATGGCCGACAGCCTGGGCAACGTGTGGGTCGGGCGCGAGCGGGACGTGATCACCATGGCCCACGCCTCCAAGGAGGCGCTGGTCACCGTCGAGGAGGTTGTCGAGGGCGATCTGTTCGCCGATGAACGCTTGACCGCAGGAGCGCTGGCCAACCTTTATATCGGCGGCGTGGCGGTGGCCGAGAAGGGTGGGTGGCCGATGGAACTGCCCACCCGCTATCCGGTCGACGGCGCGCATATGAAGGAATATGGCCATCTGGCGGCCAGCGAGGAGGGCTTCGCCGATTACCTGGAGCGCTACGTCTCAAAGCGGGGCGAGGCGGAAAACGAGCGCGAAACCCTTAAATATCTCGATTAGCGCTCTTTGCCATGAGAGGCTCGCCCGTGCCGGTAAAGGTCACCCTGATCTATGCCGCCACCACCTCGCACAATAAAGCCTTGAAAACCGGAAAGCCAGATATGGGATCTCGGTTCTCGAAGTCGGTCAGGTAATTGGTGTTGGCCCTGCGCCAAGCCTCTGCCTGCAAGGGACCGCCGCCACCCACATTGACCTCGACGCCGCCGGGCACCATGTCGTCGCTGACCCGAGCGGTGTACATAATGCGTCCGCGCAGGGTCTCGACATACACATGATCGCCATCGGCGATGCCTCGATCCTCGGCGTCCTGGGGATGGATCAAGACCAGCGGTTCGGGCTGAAGCTCAAGCAGCGCCGGAATGTTGAGATGCTGGGAACGGAAGGTCGATTGGATGCGCGCCCCGGTATTCAGAATTAATGGATATTTTTCGGCCAGCGCCGGATTGGCCAACGGTCCTTCCGTCGGCTCGCAATAGACCGGCAGCGCGTCATAGCCGTGTTTGGCCAGCAGCCCCGACGCTATTTCCAGCTTGCCCGACGGGGTCTCGAACCCGGGCTTGCCATCGATCCGCAATAGCCCTTTTTCATATTTCTTGAACTGTTCCGGCTTGCCGAAGCGAACGCCCTCGGGATTTCCCCGCAACTGATCGAGATCCACCGGATGGTTTTCCATGACGAATTCCAAGAGACTTGCCTCGTCGTCTGGGAACAGATCCCCGTATCCGAGGCGCCTAGCCAGATCCACGAAAATGCTGTAATCGCTGCGCGCCTCGTTCAGGGGTTCGATGACGCGATCACGCATCTGAATGTAGCCCGGACTTTTCTGATAGCCTAAATTCTCGTAGTAGGTGGTCGCCGGCAGCACGAAATCGGCGTAATGGGCATCCGCCGTCATGAACCTGTCGGTGACCACCAAAAGATCGAGCTTGGCGAAACACTCCTGCCACAGCTTGGGGTTCGGATAGGCCGTCTGGATCGACCCGCCGGCGATGACCAACCCCCTGACCGGATAGGGATCGTCATGCAGGATAGCCCGGGGCGCCTCCATGAAATGGGCGCCGCGGGTGATTTCGCAGAACAGGGGATACTTGTCATAGCCAATGGGTTTGGGTTGGCTGGGTGGATCAATATTGGTCCGTTGGTAGGGACCCTTGGAGCGGGGGCTGAGAAGGGTGCCGCCCTTTACGTCCAGATGCCCGGTAATTGCGAAAAAGGTGTAAACGGCGCGGATATTCTGCACACCGCTATTGGTATATTCCAGGCCCGTATACATGGACAGCGTCGCGTGCCTGGCGGTGGCTATGGCGCGCGCCGTCTCGATGACAGTCTGGCTTGGAATGTTGGTTATGCGCTCCACTTCCTCTGGCGTGAAGGCGCGAACATATTCGCGCAATTCCTCGAACCCGGTGGTCCAGTCATTGACGAACGCCTTGTCGTAGAGTTCCTCTTCGATGATCACGTTGATCATGCCCAGCGCCAGTGCGCCATCGGTTCCCGAGCGGATGGGAATCCACTGATCTGACATGGCGGCGATTTTGCTGCGCATATGGTCGATGGTGATCATGCGGGCGCCGGCTTTTCGAGCATTATTTATTTTCTTCATTTTGGTCGGCGGCGAATCCGTAACCAGATTGGCACCCCAGATAACGATGAGTTCGGCATTGGCAAAATCGGGCCATGGCGGTTCCGTGTCCATGCCAAAGGTCGTATAGGTGGCAAGCATGCCATAGGAAACCATACACACCGAACCGCATCCCGCGTTATTCGGCGAACCGAAGGGGAAAATCAGGCTTTTCGAGCTGAAGGATTTGATGCCCGGCGGGGCGAAGGCCTCGACCAGGCCGTTGTCGAAGAGACCCCGGCCAATATAGGTCATCACCGATTCGGGTCCGGTGCGCTCCTTGATTTCATGAAGCTTTTCGGCGATCCGCCCCATGGCGCTGTCCCAACTGATGCGCTCGAACGCACCATCTCCCCTGGCGCCCGTCCTGGCCAGGGGATATTTGAGACGATCCGGAGAATAGACCACATCCTTAGAGCGCGCACCGCGCGGACAAACCACGCCAATCGGATGGTCCTTGATCGGCGTGATGTGCTCAATACGGCCCTCGACGAGCTCAATATTGACCCCACAACCGCCCGGACATATGCCGCAGATGCCGGTCACTGTCTGATTGACGTTGTGGCGCTGATCGACGGTCGTCGGGCTAACGGCGACATTCATGATGGCCCCTCCTAGATCGCGTTATTGCAATCGGAATAGTACGTTTTCCAAATGCGAAGTGCAATAAAAGCGGCATTCGTTGTATTGACATGTCCGCGTATCTCAAGATTCTTATGCGCTGGCGGCCAAGGCGGACTATCGAATATGGGGGAAGACAATGTATCTCGGGGTGGATATTGGCGGCACCTTCACCGACCTCGTCCTCATGGACGATACGGGTGCAATCGACACCGCCAAGGCGCCGACCACTTCGGGCCAATTGGAAAAAGGGGTCTTTGACGCCATTTCCCTGGCCGCGGAAAAGCATGGCTGGCGAGCCGATGAACTCCTCGCCCGCGTCGTCACCTTCGGTCACGGTACGACCCAGGCCACCAATGCGCTGATCGAACGCGCCGGCGCCGTTACCGGCCTGATAACGACGAGAGGTTTCCGCGATACGCTTACCATGCAGCGTCTGATGGGCTTTACGGCGGGGCTGAGCGTCGATCAGTTGAGCTGGTATAGCCGCCGCCGATATCCCACACCGATCATCCCCCGCAGCCTGACGCAAGAAGTTCCGGAACGGATCGACCAGGCGGGCAAGGTGCTTGTACCGCTCGACGAAGAGGCGGTACGCCGTGCGGTTCGCAAACTAAAGAAGCTCTCGGTGGAGGCTTTTGCCGTCGCCTTGTTGTGGTCCTTCCGAAATCCACGGCACGAGCAGCGCATTGGCGAGATTATCAGTGAAATATGCCCGGACGCCTATATTAGTCTGTCCAGCGAGGTTGCGCCGGTCATCGGTGAATATGAACGCACGGCCGCGACTTCGCTCAACAGTTATCTGGCATCCAAGGTCGTAACCTATCTTGGGCGCGTCGAGGATCTCTTGCGGGCGCAGCGGTTTAAAGGGAACTTCTACGTTCTCAACAGCGGCGGCGGCGTGATAGCGGCCCACGAGGCAGCGCGAAAGCCGGTCTTACTGATCGCCAGCGGTCCAACCGGCGGGGTTTTGGGCTCGCTCCAGATTGGCCAGGAAATCGACCAGCCCAACATCATCACCACCGATATGGGCGGCACCAGCTTCGATGTGGCAATCGTAATCGATGGAAAGCCGTTGGTTTCGGCCACCCATGAAGTGGGGGGCTATCATTTGGCAACGCCGATGATCGATATCCGCGCGGTGGGAGCCGGCGGCGGTTCAATCGCCAAGGTCGAAAGCGGCGCACTCAGCGTCGGGCCGGAAAGCGCCGGCGCCCGGCCCGGTCCGGTTTGTTATGGCCATGGAGGCACGCGCGCGACGGTCACCGATGCCGACGTCGTATTGGGCATCATCTCGCCGGACAATTTTCTTGGTGGGCGCATGAAGCTCGATCGCGACGGGGCCGTTGACGCCATTCGCCGCCAAATCGCCGTGCCGCTGGGGATGAAAGTTGAGCAGGCGGCGGCCGGCATTCGCCGGGTCGTCGACGGGCACATGGCCGACACGCTTCGCGAAATGACCATCGGCCGAGGCCACGATCCGCGTGATTTTGTGCTCTTCGCCTACGGCGGGGCCGGACCAGCCCATTGCGCCAGCTATGGGGCCGAATTGGGCGTGTCGAAAATCATCATTCCGGCAACCAGTATGGCTCATTCGGCCTTTGGTGCCCTGGCGGCGGACATTCACCAGACGGCCGAGCGGTCCTTCCTTCTTCGCGGTGGCGGGGGAGAACGCGACCCTTGGGACGGCATCGATTTCAAAATTGTTGCCGGTCTCTTTCGGGAGCTGGAAAAGCAATGCCTGGGGGCGCTCCGATTGTCGGGAGTTGGCAAAAGCAAGGCCGAACTTCAGCGCAGCATCGATATGCGTTATCGGTCGCAAACCCACGAGCTGATCGTTCCGGTAGCGGCAGGCAAGATCACGGCAAAGGCGATCCGCTCTATCTGCCGGGGTTTTGAGCAGACTTACGAGGCGGTTTACGGGCAGGGCGCCGGCTTCCGGGCCGCCGGCATCGAACTCGTCACGTTCCGCGTTGCTGGCATCGGGCGAACCGCCAAGCCCAAGATTGCAGGCCCAAAATCCGTCCGCAAGCCAAAGGCCAAATCCCGCCGAATTTTCGAGCCCGCCCGGCAACGTTTTGTTTCGGCTAATGTTTGGGACTGGCTCTCATTGCCGGCTGGCTACCGCATCATCGGCCCGTCAATCGTCGAACATCCGGAAACCACGGTTTATATCGGCCCCGATCAAACCGCGAAAATCGATACCGATGGCAAACTCTCGATCGACCTGGGAAAGACAAGGAAATGAACGTAACCAAGGCTAAATCGACGCGGCCCGTGGGCAACCGGAGCAAGGGCTCGCGCCGGACCCGGGGGAAAACCAACAACCGCGCCAAGGCCATCGACCCTATTACTTTCGAAGTGATCCGCCACAAACTACAAGCCATCGTCGAAGAGCAGGCAATTACCCTGAAAGCCATATCCGGCTCGCCGGTGGTGACCGATGCGAACGACTTCAATTGCGGACTTTA
>CAZBQG010000259.1:0-5893 GCA_964493945.1 uncultured Rhodospirillaceae bacterium | reverse complement strand
CCCAGGGGCGCATGCTGGAAACCCTGCGCAAACGCGAACCCGATCCCCGGCTGCAAATCAGTCCCGAAGACGCGCTGGCCCGGGATATCCGCGATGGGGACCCGATCCAGGTTTCCTCGCCGACGGGGAAAATCGAGGTGAAGGCCTGGGTCACGGAGATCATGGCGCCCGGCGTGGTGCATGGATTCCACGGCTGGGCTGGGGCCAACATCAATTCCCTGATTCCCGATGGTGAGGCGCTCGATCCCATTTCCGGCTATCCGCCTTTCAAATCCTGCCTCTGTCAGGTGGAAGGGATTACCGCGTGACCTGAAAGCAAAAAAAGGAGGGGGAAGATGGACGGCCAAATGTTAGAGCGCGAACCGGCATTGCCCGGCCAGCCGGTGGTTGATCCCGCCTGCTGGACCGGTGAGGAACTGGCCGCCCGCCAGGATTGGATATTTGAACTGAGCGCGCGGGAAATTTCTGATCTGGGTGCCATGGCCGCATCGGTGCGTGAACGCATCGGCGACGATGCCAGTGCCCTGGTGGGCATGACGGCCGATGATTTCTATATGGGTGCCTTCGCCTCGCGCTTCGAGCAGGCCAAACAAATCCTCAAAGATGGTGTGGGCGTGGTGCTGATCCGGGGGCTTCCCGTGGATGATTGGGACCGGCTTAATCTGGCCATCGCCTATTGGGGCATTGGAAACCATGTGGGCCGCCCCCAATCCAACAATCCCCAGGGCGACATGATCGGCCATGTGACAGATAAGGGGAAGGATCTGGAAAACCCCAACCACCGGGCTTATCAGACCAATGCGGAGCTGTTTTTCCATGTCGATCAGTGCGACATGCTCGCCCTTCTTTGTGTTCAGCAGGCGAAATCGGGCGGGCGGTCAAAGGTGGTCAGCTCCATCGCTCTCCATAATGAGATGCTCAAACTCCGCCCCGATCTGGCCAAGGTGCTGGCCGAGCCCTTCATCTGGTCATTGCACGGAGAACAGGGGCCGGGGCAGGGGGCCTGGTTCGAAAGTCCCGTCTTCAATTATGTGGACGGCTATCTTTCGGTGGCGGCCGGCTATAAGAGTATCGAAAAAGGACACAAGCTGCCGGGCGTTGAGCCGCTCACCGCCACCCAATGGGAAGCCCTGAATTATCTCGAGGATCTGGGCAACCAATTGACCTTCACCACACATCTGGAGCCCGGCGACATCCCCATTTTGAACAATCAGGCCGTTTTGCATTCGCGCACCGGATTTGAAGATTTCCAGGACCTGGACCTCTGCCGCCATTTGTGGCGCTTATGGATGCACACCCCTGACTTCAGACCCCGCTCACCTTATGTTGAAAATTATCTGAACGGCATCTGGTCGCCGGAAACGGCCCACAAGGTCGTACTTATTGCCTGATACAAAAAACCAAGGAACCAAAATATGGCGCTGAACGAGACCCGCGAAAAAATAGAACTATCGAAACTGATCGAATTCAATGATGAAAAACGCGTCCGCAAAAAATTGTTTCAATCGGAAAAAATCGTCAACGAATTGGTCTGCTATGAACCGGGTCAGCATACCGTCCTCCATGTGCATCCGAAGCAGGACGAAATTTTCTACATCATCGAAGGAACCGGCCATATCCTGTTCGAGCACGAGGAACAGCCCGTGTCGGAACGCGACATGGTCTTCGTGCCGGCAGGTGTTCAGCACGGTTTTCGCACCAATGACGACAGCCGCCTGGTTGTCCTCTTTTCCAAAGGACCTGGCGTACCGCCCCGCGGGCGCAATTAGGACCTGCCCAGCCTTTAGCTGAAAATTAAGGGGAGAAACCGATGGCTAACGAAACGCCTTTGCTCATGAATCAAAGCGATCTGGACCTTTGGCTGGAAAAGGCCGAAGCCATGGGCATGCTCAAGCGGATAACGGCCGAGGTCGATCAGGACCTTGAAACTTCCACCGTTTCCTATCTGGTGGGGCGCAATCCTGAAAGTCCGGCCTTGCTGTTTGAAAATATCAAAGACCATCCCGGGCAGCGCGCTCTGTTCAACATGATCGGCTGCAATCTGGACCGTTTTTGCCTGGCCATCGGCGAGGATCCGGTGGATCACCCGCTGGATGCGGTGCAGATTCTAAAGGAAAAGATGGAGCTGAAAAAGGATCCCAAGGAGGTGGATGCGGCAGGCGCTCTGGTCAACCAGAATATTGAGACCGGCGATGATATCGATATCCGCAAATTCCCCGCACCCCGTATGTGGCCCCTGGACGGCGGCAAATATCTGGGTACGGGGGATGCGATCATTACCCAGGACCCGGAAAGCAAACGGATCAATATCGGTACCTACCGCCAGATGATCAAAAGCGCCAATGAGATTGGGCTTTATACCTCGCCCGGCAAGGACGCCACGCTCGATCGGGATAAATGGTGGAAGATGGGCAAACCTATGCCCGTCGCGGCCTGCTATGGGATCGATCCTTTGTTATTTGTGGTCGCCGCCACGTCGTTCCCCAAAACGGAATCCGAGTTTGAATATTACGGCGGCATCAAGGGTGAGCCCATGGAGACCTTCACCAGCGATGTCACCGGCCTGCCCTTGCCGGCCGGCGCCGAAATCATCCTGGAGGGGCACTGCTATCCCGACGAGACCTTCGCCGAAGGGCCCTTTGGCGAATTCACCGGCTATTACGGCAGGCCCGGTTCAGAAACCCCCTATATGCGCATTGAAAAGGTGCGCTACCGGGATAATCCGACCCTGACTTGCGCCCTGATGGCCGATGGTGCTTCCAACGAAGCGGGGCTCTTTTGGGCGCTGCTCAGGGCCTCCAAGGTGTGGAACGATCTGGACAAGCTGGGCGTTCCCGGCATCCAGGGTGTGTGGTCCATCCCCGAAGCCGCCGGCTGGGGCATCACCGTGGTCTCTATCAAACAGCAATATGCGGGCCATGCGCCCCAGACCATGGCGCTGGCCGCCCAATGCATGGGCGGGGCCTATTTCGGAAAATATGTCATCGTGGTGGATCATGACGTGGACCCGTCCAACGCCCATGAAGTGTTGTGGGCCATGGCCACCCGCTCGCGCCCGTCCGAATCCATCGATATTTTGCGCGAAACCTGGAGCACATATCTGGATCCCAGCCGCAATCCGCCGGAAGAACGCCCCTGGGGGTCCAAATGCCTGATCAATGCCTGCATGGAATATAAATATATCGACAGCTTCTCGTCCCGCACACGCCTGTCCAAGGCCAGCTACGATAACGTTTTGTCCAGGTGGGACGAATTGGGGCTGGAGGGCAAGCCGCCCCGCATTTCCGTCTTCGAAGATGCCGAGTTTGAGGAGAAAATCGAATGACCCGCGTCGCCATTCTGGATGATTACCAGAATGTCGCCCTGGAGATGGGCGATTGGGGCAGCTTGCCCGCCGGGACGGAATTGACCACTTTCGACAATCACCTGGCGGACGATGACGCCCTCGCCGAACGGTTGGCGGATTTCGATGTGGTGATGGTCAACCGGGAACGCACGCCTTTCATGTGGGGCCTGCTGGAACAGCTGCCCAAATTGGAGCTTCTGATCACCGCCGAGAACCGCAATCTGTCCATCGATGTGGGGGCGGCCAAAGAGTGCGGCGTGGTGGTCAGCGGCACACCCATGAGGGGTAACTCGACGCCGGAACTGACCTGGGCCTGATCCTCGCCCTGGCCCGCAATATCCCGTTGGAAGACAAGGGTGTGCGCGAAGGAAAATGGCAACAAACCGTGGGCCATGGCTTGCCGGGTAAGGTGCTGGGCATCGTCGGGCTGGGCCGGCTGGGGGTGCCCGTGGCCAAGGTGGGACAGGCTTTTGGCAAGAAAATCATCGCCTGGAGCCCCAACTTGACGCAAGAGAGGGCCGCCGAACATGGGGCGGCCCTGGCCAGCCGGGAGGACCCGTTCGCCAAGTCCGATTTCATCACCATCCATATGCCGCTGAGTGACCGCAGCCGGGGCCTGATCACTGCCGCCGATCTGGCCCGCATGAAGAAAAGCGCTTTTCTGATCAATACCTCGCGGGGGCCCATCGTTGATGAAGATGCGCTGGTCAATGCATTGGGTGCGAAAGCCATTGGCGGCGTCGGCCTGGATGTTTTTGATATCGAGCCCTTGCCCACCGATCACCCTTTGCGCAGTATGGAAAACACGGTCCTCACCCCTCATCTGGGATATGTAGAAGTGGAAAATTACGAGATGGGATTTGCCATAAATTTTTCCCCGGACTTCGATGGTCCGTTTGAAGACGGGCCCGGCATCCTCATGGCGCCCTGATTTGTAATAAGACAGACCCATTGCGTTGAGGCTGGCGCCAATCCGTGAATTCCGCCCGGTTTTCCGGGCCACACCGAGGCCCGCTTTTGCCTCCTTGACCGCTTGGCCGTGATTGCCATTTTATAGGCTGCCTTGCTCGCCCGCATATGGTGCTGCCACGGGTCAGATTGGGCAGGAGCTACCCCAGCCCATATCAGCGAAACCAGCAGACAGGTCAGCAGCCAAAAAAAATTGATCCGGGGCATTGGTTACAGTTTTCCCATTTGCCGATTAACGCCTCGGCCAACCGCAGCCTCTTTTGGCAGCCAGCCTAATTGGTGCGCCGCGAGCGTTTCGGTTTTTGCCCTTCGGCCCCTCCGGTCAGGGCACTCAGGCGCCTTCTGGCATCCGGATTTTTTCTGCGTTGCAAGGCCAGGCGATACCAGCGGATGGCCTGCGCCCGGTCCTTGAGAACCCCTTGGCCCGCCTCATACATGCGGGCGATCTGATAGGGGGCACTGGGGTGCTTAAGCTGGTTGGCCAGACGGAACCACTGGATTGCTTTGGAATAATTTTTTTTCGTACCCCGGCCCCGTTGAAACATGCGGGCCAGGGCATACATGGCGCCGCGGTATTTTCTCTCCGCCGCGATCTTGTACCAACGGACCGCTTCTTTGTAATCCTTCTCCACCCCCCGGCCCTTCTCATGGGCGATCCCCATGCGGTACTGGGCGCGGGTGTATTTGAGGTCTGCAGCCTTGCGGAAAAGGCTGACGGCCTTGGCCAAATTCTTCTTGGTGCCTCTTCCTTTTGCGTGAAGGGCACCCAGATCATAGATCGATTTGGCATGGCCGTTTGCGGCCGCTTCACTGAACAGGCGAAAAGCCGTGGCGTTGCTTTTTTTCTGATTGCCCAGCCCATAACGGTGCATGACGCCAAGCTGGTTTTTGGCCATGTCGTTATGGGGTGCCGCCATACGGTACCAGCGGGCCGCTTCGACCAGGCTCCGTTTTACGCCCTGGCCCTTTTTGTACATGGTGGCGATATTGTTCTGGGCCTTGGCATTTTGCTGTTTCGCCGCCAGCCGGTACCAGTGGATTGCCGCCTTGAAACTGGCCGGGACGCCCCGGCCCTGGTGGAAAAAAAGACCCACATGATATTGGGCGCCGGAATGCCCCTGTTCGGCGAGCGGTCTGAGGATCGACATGGCGCTGGTGTAATCCTGCCTCTTCGCCGCGTCCAGCCCCTTCTTATAACTTTGCCCGAGGACCGGCATGCCGGTGAGCAGGAAAAGAAATAATACAAAACTGACGAAAACGGAACTTCGTTTCATGGCTTCACACTCCCTTTTCTTGCCCGGGAACACTTTGCGGCCCAGTGCGATGGGCAGCCTTTGGATTGTGCCCAAAAACAGCGTTCGGCTCAACCCATTCTAAACAAGCGGTTGCAGTCTGTCCGCCCGGCAGATTTTTGCCTGTGATGAGCATCACAGCAGGTTTGATCGCCGCTGTGCCAACGCCGGAGCAATAATCCACCACTGACCGGAGTAAAAATCCACCACCAGGGCGGAGTAAAACTAGTCAACTAGGGTCAGGACTCATTAATTCAGATAGAAGATAACAATAGCGGCAATGCAT
>CAZBQG010000258.1:0-5938 GCA_964493945.1 uncultured Rhodospirillaceae bacterium | reverse complement strand
CGGTGTTTGAATCACAAGCTGGTTAATCAGGCGGTAATTGAGTACAGAACCTAGACCTATAGATGCAAATAAAAAAAGTTTGGCGTGAAACTCCTCTGTTTCATTTCCCGCTCCTTTACCCACCGCCCGGCGGATGGTATGTGAGCCCGGCATATTTCGACCCACCCACCCCCTGAGAGACATTCACCTTTGAGCTTTGTTGAGGACTTCAAGCCCCGGCCGGGCGCAGCTTACCTGCTGATCGCCATGACCACAATTATATGGGCCGGCAGCACCGTGCTGTCCAGGGCCGTTCATCTGGAAGTGCCGCCCTTTGGCCTGTCTTTTTGGCGCTGGTCCCTGGCCGCCCTGGTCCTGTTGCCCCTAGCCTGGCCCGAACTCAAACGCAAACGGGACTTGATCCGGGCCAATTTCAAGCTTCTCTGCCTGATGGGCCTGTTGCAGGTGGGCAGCTCGGCGGTACTTGTCCTGGGACTTAATTTCACCACCGCCGTCAATGGCTCTTTGATCAATGCGTCCCAGCCGGCCTTGACCGCCCTGCCCGCCTGGCTGATTGCCAAGGACAAGCTGACCTGGGGCCAGGGCGTTGGGATATTCGCGGCCATGACCGGCGTGACGGTAATGATCACCCGGGGTGATCCGAGCGCGCTCTTGGAATTGCGCTTCAATCAAGGGGATCTTCTGGTCCTGATGGCCATCGGCGGCTGGGCCTGTTACGCGCCCCTGATCCACCGCATCCCCGGCGAGTTGGGCCTGGCCACCACCTTGTTTTTCATCACGCTTACCGGCAGCGCCATGCTCATTCCTTTTTATGTGGTGGAAAGCCTATTTTTCCGAACCGTGGAACTATCGTCGACCACCTTGCTCAGCGTGCTTTATCTGGGCCTGGTCGTATCGGCATTTTCCGTGCTCATCTGGAACGCCGGCATCAAATCCATCGGACCCAACCGGGCGGTAATCCTGCTCAATCTCATCCCGGTTTTCGGCGTGCTCATGGCCATCGGATTTCTGGGCGAAAGCCTGTTCGCCTATCACCTGGTGGGGGTGGCATTCGTCGCCTGCGGCATCGGGCTGGTCATCTTTCTGGGAAGGCGGGGGAACCGGAAATAAGGATCACTCCAATCCAAATAATCTGCTAGTCTTTGCCCAGCAGGGATAAGCAATGCAGGGGAGCCGGACCATGAACCAGGTCATTGAGAGAGGCGAAGAGGATAAAGGGGGTGCCCGGGGGGACGAGTGGCTGGCTTCATCTTGTGCGCTTTGTTACGGGACCTGTTCCATCCTGGCCCACCGGGTCGATGGGGTAATCACCAAGCTGGAAGGCAATCCCGAAAGCGCCGTCGGGCGGGGTCATCTTTGTGCCAAGGGGATCAGCGGACTGATGGTCCATTACGATCCCCATCGCCTGACCGTTCCCTTGCGCCGTACCAATCCGGAAAAGGGGTTGGGCGTCGATCCCAAATTCGAGGAAATCACCTGGGATGAAGCTTTGGACGAAGTGGCCGGCCATCTGGCCCGCATCCGGGCCGATGATCCCCGCAAACTGACCATCCAGCGGACCACCACGGTCACCGCCCACAGCGTTCCTTTCCGGGTTTTCTCCGGCGCCTTCGGCACACCCAATATTTCGGAATCCGGCGGCGGGCTCCATTGCGGCAATGGCGCCCATCTGGTCAGCGGCATGATGCATTCTTCCTGGGGCATTCTGCCTGATTTTCAATATTGCAATTACGCCCTTTATTTTGGTGCCTCGAAGGGGCACGGCGCGGGCCATGTATCCTGCACTAACATGAATATGGCGGCCGATGCCCGGGCCAGGGGCATGAAGATGGTGGTGGTCGATCCCATGTGCAATTTCGCCGCCGCCAAGGCCACCGAATGGGTGCCCATCCGGGTCGGAACCGATGCTGCTCTGGCCCTGGCCATCTGCAATGTGATGGTCAATGAACTTGAAATGTTCGACGGGAATTATCTTAAGGGCAAAACCAACGGCGCCTATCTGATCGGCGATGACGGCAAATATATGCGCCACCGGGAAAGCGACAGGCCCCTGGTCTGGGACGAAGGCGCCGGCGGGGCACTTCCCTATGATGAAGGCGACGCCACCCGGCTTGCGCTGGAAGGCGAATACCAGATTGAGGGCAAATCCTGCCGCCCTTCATTTGTTTTGCTGCGCAAGCATCTGAAGAAATTCAGCCCCGAGATGGCCACCGATATTACCACCGTGCCGGTGGAGAATATCCGCCGCCTGGCCCGCGAATTTGCCGATGAGGCCAGAATTGGCTCCACCATCTCCATCGACGGGGTGGAAATTCCATACCGCCCGGCGGCGGCCATCGCCTTTCGCGGCAATCAGGGTCATAAGAATTCCGTCTATAATTTCCTGGCCGTGGATTTGATCAACCATCTGGTGGGGGCCGCCGATATGGTGGGGTCGTGCCTGGGCTTCAATCCGACCAGCTATGGCCATCCGGAAACGGGGCACCTGCGTTATGTGCCTTCGCCCCATACCGACGGGCTGATGAAAGTGGGCATGTGGATGGCATTTGATCCCCCCTACCCCATCTCCGAGCCCCGCGCGCCTCAGCAATTGGGTCTGCAGGATCTGTTTACCATGTCCATGACCCCGCCTTTTCTCCATTCATCGGACCGGGAGGAAATCTGGAGCAATTTCGAATTGCCCTACCGGCCCGAAATGTTGCTCAATTTCGGGGCCAATCTGGTCATGAGCGTGGCCAATAAGGAAACCGTCGCCGAAAGCCTCAAGGATTATGATTTCATGGTTTCCCTGGATTTGTTCCAGACCGAAACCACCGTTTTCGCCGATATCGTCCTGCCCGATTGCACTTATTTGCAGAGCTTCAATTCCAGGCCCAATTTCCCCTTCATCTTCAACCAGCCCGCCGGCATGGGCGAATGGTGCTGGGCCGTTCAGCAAAAAGTCGTCGAGCCGGAGGGAGAGCAGCGCCGCTTCACCGAAGTTCTGTTGGAGCTTGCCCACCGGGCGGGTTTTGGGGCCGATATTAATGCCGCCTATAACGCGGCGCTTAAACTGGAAGGTGAGCAGCGCCTCGATGTGCAGCGCAAATATGGCTACCAGGAAATTTGCGACCGCGATCTGAAAAACAATTTTGGCGAAGACAAGGACCTGGCCTGGTTCCAAAAGAATGGCGTCCTCAAATGGCCGAAAAAGCCCGAAGAAGTCTATTGGCGCCATTTCGTTGATGTGCGCGTGCCCATCTATTGGGAATGGATGCCCGAACTGCGGGACAAGATCGCCGCCATCGCCGAGCCAAGGGGGCTTGAAATCCCAGAAGATTATTACCAGCCCATGCCCGACTGGCTGCCCTGCGGGTCACATGAATGCCAATCCACCGAACATGATTGTTACGCCTTTTATTACCGCGACACGCTGCACACCAATTCCTACACCATGGAAAATGCCTGGCTGGACGAGACGGCACGCCTGGACCCCTATTCCTATAATATCGTACTAAACACGACCACGGGTGAAGCCAAGGGGTTGGCCACCGGCGACATGATCTGGGTGGAAGGTGAGACGGGGCGCAAGGTAAAAGGCCGGGTGCGCCTGACCGAGGCCATCCATCCCGAAGGCGTCGGCATCGCCGCCCTGGCCGGACATTGGGGCGACGGCATGCCCGTGGCCAAGGGCAAGGGCGTCTTCTTCAACGACCTGTTGGAAATCGATTGGGCCCATTCCAGCCCGGTCAATCTGAACCTGGACCTATGCGCGAAAGCCAAGGTGAGCAAGGCGGAATAGCGTACCCCTGGCAAGGAATTTGACAGGGCGCATCAACATGCTAGTTTTCATCAACAGCACATAATGCACCTAGCCTGAATTATTCACGGTCCGGCGTAAAAATGGTGGTGAGCATAGATTAAGCTGTTGAAATACCGTATGGCAGCCGATATTGGCGCCGATATTGGCGCCGATATTGGCGCCGATATCGCAAACCACCATGCCCGGGCGCAGGATTTGGCCGAGCATGGCCGCCTCGCCTTCGGAAAATTCTCCATAAAGATCCAGAGACCGCCCCACATACATGTCGTTGATGTTGTAGAGCATAACGCCGTGGCGGCATTGCTTCATGCGCATGTGCCGCTGATTGATCAGCGTATCTTTCTCATTGGCCATTAACTAATACCGCCGGGAATGCAATAGTATGCCCACCAGATTATACCAAGCCGCCCCAATAAACACCCGCCGGGGAAAGCGCCCATTGTTAAAAGACATCACAATCGAGGATTACGAAAAATTCAAACCGGTCGCCAGCATTGAATGGCGGGGCAAGCCGCTTCATTTCAATGTTCCGACCCGCATCGCGCTCTGGCGGGTTGAGACCTTCGAGACCAAGGAGCCCGATACCCTGGAATGGATTTCAGGTTTTGGCCCCGAGGAGATATTTCTCGATGTCGGAGCAAATCTGGGCATGTACACCATCGCGGCGGCTTCCGTCGGCGCCCGGGTTTACGCCTTCGAGCCGGCTTTTTTCAATTACGCACTGCTCAACAAGAACATCATCTCGAACAGCTTCATGGACCGGGTCAGCGCCTATTGCGCGGCGCTCAGCGATATCCAGGAATGGGGCGCGCTTTATCTGAACGAGGTGCTGGATGGGTCGGGCAATCACGCCTTCGGCGAGGAATTGGACGACCATCTTCAGCCGAAACAATCCGAATACCGCCAGGGAAGCTTTTCCGCCACCCTGGATGGCCTGATCGGAAGCGGCACCCTGCCCGTTCCCAACCATATAAAAATCGATGTGGACGGGTTTGAACATAAGGTGCTGGGCGGCGCGGCGAAGACCCTGGAAGACAGCGCCCTCAAATCGGTTCTGGTGGAAATCAACACCCATCTGGAGGAGCATCGGGGGCTGATCCATAAGCTGAAAGATTTGGGCTTTTCCCTGTCACCCGAACAGGTCCAGGCGGCGATCCGCAAGGAAGGCCCCTTTGCGGGTATCGGCAATCATATTTTCCGCCGCTAGACGATTTTCAGATCATAAAGGATCAAATTGCGCCAGCCCTGGCCCGCCTTAATCGGCTCAACCCCATGGAAGGACTGCTCGCCACAGACAAAGGATAAAAGCCGGTTCGGCACGTATGGCTGAGTGGCCACATGGTCGAACTCATCGAAGGAATAATGCTCCCCGCCGCACAATGCGAAATCCCGGTCCTTGGGCAAATAGATGGCGGTGCCCAGATCGGGCCGGCTTTCGTCCTTGGGCAGATAGAAAAGCACGGTCACCACCTTGGGCGGGGTATCGGTGTGGGGGCCCAGGCAGTAGCCTTCCAGGTCGCGGATGAGCATGACTTCCTTGTGCAATTGGATGGTCGGCACCTCGCCCCCCGGCGCCGGCTGAAAAAGGTAGGCGAGCTGATCGCTGAATTTTTCAAACAGGGTGCGGGCGAAATCATCCTGATGAAAGCAGATGAAAAAGGATTCCCAGAACTGCGCCAGGCCAACGGGCAGGCGGCCCAGATCATCTTCGTGATGGAAGATTACCAGACGGCGGGGATCGTAATCCTCCGAGACCCGACCCGATTCGACGAAAGGCCGGTAGCAATCCGTCTCGGGTAAATGTTCGAGAAGTACCCGGAAGAAGTCCCCGGGCAGTATGTCCTCAACATAAATATGCGGATAGGGCTCGAGGCGCAGCTCGCTCCGGGCAATGGCCTCCATGGCATGGGCTTTGGCCTCACCCAAAATTTCCGGTGTTATTTCCATGGTCTTAAAATAGCACCCGCGCCCGCGGCCTGTCCAAGCGTTTAAACAGGCCGCGTGCGTGGGCTCCCAGCCCTTTAGGGTGCCAGAATTCTCAGGCTGCGGCGGCCAGGCTCGTATCCACGTAACGCCGATGTTTGCGGGCCCGTTTTTCGAGCCTCATAGCTTCATCGATGGCATCTTCCCTCAAGG
>CAZBQG010000257.1:287-6033 GCA_964493945.1 uncultured Rhodospirillaceae bacterium | reverse complement strand
CATTTTGGCACATCGTGATGCCGGAGGGTGGGAGCCGTCCACCGCATCATAATCGCGGCAATGCCGCAGACCAGATAGAAAAGCAGAAACTTCCAATGGCCCAGCGCGCCTTCAACATTGTCGCCGAATATCCAAAAAAAGCATGTTGAAGATCAGATGCATCCGGCCGCCATGGAGGAACATGGAGGTCAGCAAAGTCAATTCCGCCGGTATCATTCTGAATTCGTGGGGCAGGGGTGTGGTGCCGAACAGCACCGAAGGAATGGTTCCCAAGGCAAGGATCAGCCGGCGCCCTCCGTCATCCGCACTGAGCAGGTAGAGGAATACCAGGACGCAGGCGCTGATGATGGCCACCGTCACATATTAGAACCGGATGCTGACCAGCAGGTTATCATCCTTGATGGGAAGCAAGGCCATGCCCGTCTCCTAGCCGTAACAGCCCGCCAAACGGGCCCGGGCCCGGACCAGGGCGAGAACATGGGTTAAGGTGGGGCAGGGAATTTCAGTCAGCGCCCCCATTTCCACCACCGAGCCCAGCAGCGCATCGATCTCCATGGGGCGGCCCCGCTCCAAATCCTGCAGCATGGAGGTCTTGTGGCCCCCGACGGCGGCGCCGCCCTCGAGGCGGCGGTCCACATCGACGGCGAATTTGACGCCCAAAGCCTCGCCGATTTTCTGGGCTTCCACCATCATTTCCCGGATGAGGGCGCGCAATTCCGGGTCCGTACCCATTTCTTCCATGGTTGCGCCGGTCAGGGCGCTGACCGGATTGAAGCTGAGATTGCCCCATAATTTAACCCAAATTTCATCCCGGATGCGGGGGCGCAAGGGGGCCCTGAGGCCCGCTTCTATGAGGATGGTGGCGAAATCTTTGGCCCGCCCGGATTTGGATCCGTCAGGCTCGCCCAGGCTGAAACGGTCGCCTTCCACATGTCTCACAAGGCCGGGCTCGATTACCTCGGCGGCGGGATAGACGACGCAGCCCAGCATGCGTTCGGGCCCGAACTTCTGCCATTGCCCATCGCCGGGATCAACGCTTTCCAACCGGCGGTCTTCGTATTCTCCCTCGAGCCCGTAAAAATACCACCAGGGGACGCCGTTGACCCCGCTGACCACCGTCGTGTCCGGCCCCAACAGGGGCTGCATGGCATCCACCACGCCCGGCACCGAATGGGCCTTCAGGGTAATCACCACATAATCCTGGGGTCCGGCCTGGGCCGGGTCTTCGAAGGCCTGCACCTGGATCCGGCGGACCTCCCCATCCCGTTCCAGCCCCAGGCCTTGATCCTGGATGGCCGCCAGATGGGGGCCCCTGGCGATCAAGGTCACATCAGCGCCGGCGTGGGCCATCTCGGCCCCCATGAAGCCGCCGATGGCGCCGGCACCAAAGATACAGACCTTCATTCCAATCCCAATTTCTTGGCGAGCCCAATCCGTTGCAGTTTGCCCGTGGCACCTTTGGGTATCTCGTCGATGAACAGAATCTTGCGGGGCACCTTGAAATCGGCCAGGGATTTGGCGGCGAATTCGCGGATGTCGCGTTCCGTCACGCTTTTGCCTTCTTTGATGACGATGGCCGCTGCCACGTCTTCGCCCAGTTTCGGGTGCGCCAAGGCGAAGGTGACGGCCTGGGCCACCGCTGGATGATCCATCAGGATTTCATCCACCTCGCGGGGAGAAATCTTCTCGCCGCCCCGGTTGATGATTTCCTTCAGGCGCCCGCTGATGGTGAGATAGCCCTCTGCGTCCAGATGGCCCTGATCGCCGGTGCGGAACCAGCCATCATTGAAGGCTTCCGCATTGGCTTCTGGATTGCTTTCATATTCGGCGAACACATTGCCCCCCCGGATGATGATCTCGCCTGTCTCGCCCTGGGCCAGAAGCTTGCCCGCCTGGTCCATGATGCTCACCTCCGGGCCCGCCGCCAGCCCCACGGAGCCGGGCTTTTGGGTGCCAGCTTTAAGGGGATTTGAAGTCATCTGATGGGCCGCTTCGGTCATGCCATAGGCTTCGATCACGGAGCAGCCGAAGGTTTCCACCAGCTGGGCCATGACCTGGGGCGCCAGCGAGGCAGATGAGGAGCGGATGAAGCGCAATCCCGCTGCCTCGACGATATCTTTATTGCGCGGTGCCCGGTCCAGGATGGTCTGGTGCATGGTGGGCACGGCGGTGTACCAGCTTGGTTTGGCCTCGGCCAGCCACGAAAAAAATGAAAGCGCATTGAAGCTCGGCGCGCAACTGACTGAGGCGCCGGCCCGGAGCGAGGCCAGAACGGCGGCCATCAGGCCATGGATATGAAACAAGGGCATGATGTTGAGACAGCGGTCCGCCGGACTCAATTGCAGGCTGGCAACGATATTGCCCGATGTGGCGGCCAGGTTGGCCTGGCTCAGGGGCACGATCTTGGGCCGCGACGTGGTGCCCGAAGTGTGCAACACGAGGCTAATGTCGCCACTTTCGGCGGGGCCGGACTGGGAGGCGGGTGAGGCGCCATTTCCATCGCCCAGCAGGGTAAAAAGCCCGGCCGGATCACTTTCTTCCCAGGCGATTTCGATCAAGGGGATACCACGTTGCTCGGCGACTGCGCGGGCAGGGGTGTCGCTGCCTTGTTGGATGATCAGGGCCTTGGCGTTCAGGTCATCCAGATAAAAGGCAAATTCGTCTTCCCGGTAGGCTGGGTTGAGGGGCGCCGTGGCGGCACCGGCACCCACGCCCAAAAATGCGCAAGCCATTTCCGGGCCGTTGGGCAGAACGATGGCTACCCGGTCATTGCGCCCGATGCCGCGCGCGTTGAGCCTGGCCAGAATGCGTTCCATATGGCCCCTAAGGGCGCCGTAACCCAGATCGGTCCGCCCGGGGGCAGAGATGGCCGGGGCTCCCTCCGGTTTGTCCTGGACCAGATGCAAAATCGTTTCGCTCATGACGCTGGCGTCCTCTCTTGAGACGTTTTCCCGGCCATTCATAACATGGTTGGTAATGCGCGCGACAGATGGGTTTTTTCTCAAGGCGCTTGTCAGACGGGTAAAATCCGCTATGCTCCGCTTCCTGGGAACTAAAAAACCATAATATGCAAAGACATAACGGCAAAAGTCAGGGGTGGAAGATGCGCTTTGCGCTGTCCGGGATCGTGCTCGGCGCATTGGCGTTTGGCTTGTCTATGGGGCCGGCCCATTCCGCGCCCAAGCTCTACAACATGGACCGCATGCTCAGCGAGCCCCATCCATTCGCCGTGGGCGCGCCCATCCCGCAACCACTACCGCCACAAAGAATTCAGCCCCGGTACCAGCCCAAAGCACCAGCCAAAGCGGCGCCTGTCAAAGCTGCACCGGGGAAAGCGGGTAAGGAGGTCGATGAAAACGATCCCCTGGAGCCGGTCAACCGGTTCTTTTTCGGCTTCAACGAAATCCTCAATGATTACCTGCTGGGACCCGTTGCCCGGGGCTATAACGCGGTGCTGCCCGATTTCATGCGGGACGGCATCAGCAATTTTCTAAGTAACATCAAAGGTCCAGTGGTTCTGGCCAATGATCTGCTGCAGGGCGAATTCAGCCGCGCCTGGGATACTTCCGCCCGCATGGTGGTCAATACGACGGCGGGCGTGGCGGGCTTCATCGATGTGGCCGACCGGTTGGGCTTTAAGCCTCATGATGAGGATTTTGGCCAGACCCTGGGCGCCTGGGGCCTGGGCGAAGGGTTTTATCTGGTCTTGCCCATATTCGGCCCCTCCAACCCCCGCGATGCTTTCGGCAAGCTGTTTGTCGATGGCTATTTCGATCCGGTTGGCACGTATCTCAGTAACACGGACCGGGACGAAATTTCGTGGACCCTGACCGGGGCGAATGGTCTGGTCACCTACGCCGGCGTGGTCGGGGATTTGGACCGTATGCGCGAGACTTCGGTGGATTTCTATGGGGTGCTCCGCAGCCTGTACCGCCAAAAGCGGGCAGCCGATATCAGCAATGGGCAGGCAGACGTCAAATTGCCCAATTTCGACATGGAAATGGATTAAACCCTCCATATAGGCAATTAAGTCGGGACAAATTTGGCGTGGCGGGATAAGTTTTTCGCCTGATGTTCAATAGTATTCTAATTGCCAACCGGGGGGAAATCGCCTGCCGGATCATCCGTACCGCCAGGCGCCTGGGTATCTCGACCGCGGCCGTCTATTCCGATGCCGACGCCGAGGCACTGCATGTGGATATGGCCAACGAAGCGGTGCGTATCGGGCCCGCGCCGGCGGCCGAAAGCTATCTGAACATGGACGCCATTCTGGAAGTGGCAAAGGATCTGGAGGTGGAGGCGGTCCATCCCGGTTACGGGTTTCTTTCCGAGAACGCGGTTTTCGCCGAACGCCTGGCCGAGGCCGGCATCGCCTTCATCGGCCCCGGCCCCCATGCCATCCGGGTGATGGGGGATAAAATCCAATCCAAGAAATTGGCGGGTCAGGTAGGCGTGCCCACCGTGCCGGGGGGCGATGATGCGCTTAAGGATTTGGACGAGGCCCGCAAACTGGCCGGCGAGATCGGCTATCCGGTCATCCTGAAGGCATCGGCGGGCGGCGGCGGCAAGGGCATGCGGGTGGTCGAGGCCGAAGGGCAATTGAGTGACGCCTTGCAGGCCTGCCGCAACGAAGCCACTGCCAGTTTCGGTGATGACAGCATCTTCGTCGAAAAATTCGTCACTCGTCCCCGCCATATCGAAATTCAGGTGCTGGCTGACAAGGCGGGAAATGTGATCCATCTGGGGGAGCGGGAATGTTCCATCCAACGGCGCCATCAAAAAGTGATCGAGGAAGCGCCCAGCCCCTTCGTCGATGAGGGTATGCGGGCCGCCATGGGGGCCCAGGCGGTGGCCCTGGCCAAGGGCGTGGAATATGTATCGGCGGGCACCGTGGAATTCATCGTCGATGGGGGAAAAAATTTCTATTTCCTGGAAATGAACACCCGCCTGCAGGTGGAGCATCCCGTCACTGAACAGGTGACCGGCCTGGATCTGGTCGAACAGATGATCCGCATTGCGGCAGGCGAAGATCTTGGCATGGAACAAGGCGATCTTGAAATAAATGGCTGGTCCATGGAGGCCAGGGTCTATGCCGAAGATCCGGTTCGCGGCTTCCTGCCGGCTACCGGGCGCCTGATCCGGTACCGCGAACCGTTGAGCGGCGTGTTCGGTGCGGCCAAGACCGTACGCGTCGATGGCGGCATCAATGAAGGCGATGAGGTCACCCGTCATTACGATCCCATGATCGCCAAGGTGATCACCACCGGCGACAGCCGCGCCCAGGCCATTCAACGGATGAGCCGCTGTCTTGATGAATTTTACGTGCGGGGCCTGAACCACAATATTGGTTTTCTTTCAGCCATCTTCGGCCATCCCGGTTTTCAGGCGGGCGACATAACTACCAATTTCATTGCCGAAAATTATGGCGAGCGTTTTGATCCCGCCGCCGTCCCGCCGGCAGACGTCAATTCCATGATCGCCGTTGCTGCCTTTTTGCAGCGTATCAAGGCCCGGCGCGAAGCGACCAATGTGGGACGCCGCCTGGATGGGCGGGCGCTGGCGCGCACCCCCGTCAGCCTGCCCGATGAATGGGTCGTGGTTCTTAATGATGAACAATTCCCCGTGCATCTGGATATGTCGGATGTTGCGCTGGATGTGCGTGTAGGGGGCAAAGCCTACCGGGTTGAAAGTGATTGGCGGCCAGGCGAGGATTTGTTTCTGGGCCAGATCGATGGTGATGAAATTT
>CAZBQG010000257.1:0-277 GCA_964493945.1 uncultured Rhodospirillaceae bacterium | reverse complement strand
GCATTCAGATCGATCCAGCCCAGGGTGGCTGGCGCATGCGCCATGGCGGGTTTGAAGCGTTGGTAAAAGTGGTCTCGCCCCTGGCCGCAACCTTGTTGGGGCGCATGCCGCCCGGGCCCGCTGCCGGTGCTTCCAAACAAGTGTTGTCGCCCATGCCCGGGCTTTTGGTTTCCTTGCAGGTTGAAGAAGGCCAGGAAGTCAGGAACGGCGAACCCCTGGCCGTGATCGAGGCCATGAAAATGGAAAACCAGATTCTCGCCGAACGGGATGGGGTAAT
>CAZBQG010000256.1:0-6069 GCA_964493945.1 uncultured Rhodospirillaceae bacterium | reverse complement strand
CGGCGCAATTTGGATATGATCGCCATGGACTTGGAGGCTATCTGGGAAATGTCGGGTAAATTCATCATAATTGATGTTATATTACTTATATAATGTTTTTTCTCATTATCAATCGCAGGGCAAATCCGCCCATTCTTTAGGCGAATAGCCGGCAAAAACCGGCTAAGGGGTTACCAGATTGACCGGGGCGCCCGCCTGGAAGGCATCAATATTATCAATCAACTGATCGGCTAGGGCCTGGATGGCCTGGGCGCTGGCCCAGGCCACATGGGGGGTGAGAATGAAATTGGGGCGTCCGGTGAGGGTCAACAATGCATGATCGGGCGGGGCTGGCTCTTCGGTCGCCACATCGAAGCCGGCACCTGAAATCAGGCCCTCATCCAGAGCCCGGATCAGAGCTTGTTCATCCACCAGCCCGCCCCTGGCCGTGTTGATCAGCAAGGGGCGGCGCTTCATGCGGGCGAATTCCCCGCCGCCGATCAAGCCCTTGGTTTCGGGCGTCAGGGGGCAATGGAGTGACAGGATATCGCTGGTCTCCAGCACCTCTTCGAAGGGGACGCGGTCCGGCGCTGATTGGGCGTCACCCCGGCGCCCGGCGTATTGCACTTCCATGCCGAAGGCCTGGGCCAGATTGGCGACGGCGCCGCCGATGGCCCCCTTGCCGATGATCCCCATGCGGGCGCCGGCCAGATCATGGATGGGATAATCGAAATAGCAAAACTTTCCGGATTTGTGCCAGGCCCCCTGATCGACCGAATCCCGGTAAGACAAAAGGCTTCGGCGCAGCGCCAGAATAAGTGCGAAGGTATGTTCCGGAACCGTATTCAGCGCGTAGCCCCGGATGTTGGAAACCACGATGCCCCGCGCCTCACAGGCCGCCAGGTCGATCTTGTCGGTCCCGGTGGCGGAAACGGCGATCATCATCAGACCGGGTAGGGCGTTGATATGTTCCGCGCTCATGGGGACCTTGTTGACGATGACGATATGGGCGCCGGCGCAGCGTTCAACGATCTCGTCCGGGTGAGTGGCGTCATATTCGGTCCAGCGGTGGGGGAAATTTGGGGCGCGCAACCGGGTTTCGGGCGAGATGGTCGCCCGGTCCAGGAAAACGATGCCAGTTTCGCCGGTTGCCTCACTTATTGTCCCACTGGGGCTCACGCTCTTGCTCCTGTCCAATTCGTCCGGCATGCTATTGAAGTCTCCGCCCCGGCGCAAAAGGAAATGCCAGATGGCCGAAGAAGACCCACCCGTCAGGTTATTGCGCCAAATGTTCGAAGGCGCCATCGCAAGTGTAACGGCGGAGCGCTGCCTACCGGATCATCTGCCCCGCCCGCCCGCCGGAAAGACGGTGGTGATCGGCGCCGGCAAGGCATCCGGCGCCATGGCGGCAGTGCTGGAACGCCATTGGTCCGGCGAGCTTTCCGGGCTGGTGGTGACCCGCCATGGCCATGGGGTGGAGACCCGGAATATCCGCGTCATCGAAGCCGCCCATCCCGTGCCCGATGAAAGCGGTGAGCGGGCGGCAGGGGAAATCTTCCGGATCGCATCGGAGCTTGGCGCGGATGATCTGCTCATCTGCCTCATATCGGGGGGCGGCTCTGCCCTTTTATCCCTGCCGGCGCCGGGGCTTTCCCTCAGCCACAAACAGGCGCTGACCCGGGACCTTCTGGCATGCGGCGCCGATATTTCCGAAATCAACTGCCTGCGCAAGCATCTCTCGGCCATCAAGGGCGGCAGGCTTGCAATCGCCGCCCATCCCGCCCGGGTCCATGCCCTGCTTATCTCAGACGTGCCGGGCGACGATCCGGCAGTGATTGCCAGCGGCCCGACGGTGGGTGATCCGACAAATTTCAAGGATGCCTTGGACGTGCTGGCCAAATATGAAATCCAGGCACCCCTTCCCGTCCGGCGGCATCTGGAGGCCGGCCTGGAGGAGACGCCCAAGCCCGGCGATGAACGTTTGGCCTGTGCCGACACCAGGATCATCGCCAGGCCAGCCCATGCCCTGGAAGCAGCCGCCCGGATTGCGGAACGGGCGGGCTATCGGGCGCAAATTCTGGGAGACGGCATCCAGGGCGAGGCGCGGGAAGTGGCGGTGGAAATGGCCGGTCTGGCACTGGGGGCAGCCGGGCCTTGTGTCTTGCTGTCCGGCGGCGAGACGGTGGTCAACCTCAAGGGTAATGGCCGGGGCGGGCCCAACGGGGAATTTATGTTGGCACTGGCTTTGGCGCTCGATGGCGCGCCCAATATTTATGCCCTGGCCTGCGACACGGACGGAATAGATGGATCAGAGGATAATGCGGGCGCCCTGATCACCCCGGACATATTGGCCCGCGCCCGGGCTGCCGGAATGCAAGCCCAGACATATCTGGACAACAATGACAGTTATGGATTTTTCCAAAAGCTCAAGGATTTGATCGTGACCGGGCCCACACTGACCAATGTGGGGGATTTCCGGGCTATTCTGGTGATGCCTCCCGCCAGATAAGCGAAGCCAGCCAATCCCCCCGGCCATCAGATATCGATGCGCATCAGGTCCTGGGCGACGCGCACGGGTCCGTCATAATGTTTTCGGATGCCTTCGATGGTCTGGACGAAATAGCCCGGACCGCAATGGGCGTCCGGCAGATAGTGGCGCATCATGGCACCCAGCACCGGATTGGTGCTTTCCTTGCCACCCTGATGGATGGCCACCAGGCTTTTCACCCGGGCCCCGGCGGCGATCTCACCCAACGCCTGAGGTGGGGTGTGATTGACGATGCCCACTTTGGTCTTTTTGCGGTGCGCGATGGTCGCATCATCCATGGCGCATTCATGGATCAAAAGATCCACGTCCTGGGCAAGGGCGCGGATTTCATCGCAAGGTGCGGTGTCCGAACTGAACACCATGCTTTTGCCGCCCGCTTCGAAGCGCAGCCCGAAACAGGGCATGATGTCTTCCGCCACATGGGCCGAAGGTGCCGCCGTTACTTTCAACCGCTCATTTTCGAATACGGTGCCCCGGCCGAACTCGGTCACGGTGGGTTTGACGGCGAACAGATTATCCTGACGGCGGGCAAATTGGCTGCGGGCCCTTATATCGCCATCGAAGGCGCCGCCAATAAACAAATGCCCGGCCATCTCCTTCGTACCCTTGGGGCCAAAGATGTTGAGAGGCTCCGTGCGCTCGGCGATCCATGACGACAATACGAACAAAGGTAAATCGATCACATGATCGTAATGAATATGAGACAGGAAGACATGATTGATGCTGGCAGGCGCGATGCCGGCCTCCACCAGTCTTTGCGTCGCGCCATGGCCACAATCGATCAGATAATGATGCCCCTCGGTGCTGAGGAGCATGGCGGAGCCGCCGGCTTGCGGATCGGGGTGGGGGCCGCCGGAGCCCAGAATGATGACGCGCATGCTAAATGTCTCCTTGCTTGCCGGGGGCTTCATGTTGGATAAAATAGCATATTAACAGTCCAATGACTGGCACCGGGAGAGTATCCATGCAAAACCAAACGCCCAGAAAAAACACATCGGATGGCGGCGAAGCCATACTAGAGGCCTGCCGCACGCTAGGCGTGGACTATATCCTGTCTTCGCCGGGCACGGAATGGGCGCCGGTCTGGGAGGCCATGGCCAATCAGATCAAGCGGGGCGCCGACGGTCCCAAATTTCTCGATTTCTGGCACGAAACCCTGGCCGTTGATGTGGCCGCCGGCTACACACTGGTGACCGGGGAAATGCAGACGGTTCTTCTTCATGCCGGATCAGGCCTGTTGCAGGGCATGATGGGTGTCCACGGCGCCTGGCTGGCCAATGTCCCCATGCTGGTGATTTCGGGCGAATCCATGACCTATGGCGAACAGCCCGGCTTCGATCCGGGCGCGCAGTGGATCGGCAATCTAAGCATCGTCGGCGGCACCACCCGCCTGATCGAGCCTATTGTCAAATTTTCCACCCAGGCGGGCAGCCCCTACACCATGTTTGAAAGCATGATCCGGGCCGGCGAATTGTCGCAGCGCACACCCATGGGGCCAACCTATTTGAGCGTGTCGACCGAAACCCTGATGGATGAATGGACCCCGCCGCCCGAAGGAAGACAAGTACCGGCAAAGCCCCGCACCCTGAGCCCGCCGGAGGATATCGAAAAACTGGCAGGCCTGCTGGCAAAGGCAAAGAATTCGGTAATCCTGACCGAGGCTGCCGGGAGCGAGGTGGAAACCTTCCATGCCCTGGTCGATCTCTGCGATTCCCTGGCCCTGCCCGTGGTCGAAACCCCGAGCGCCATTTTTGCCAACTTCCCAAAAGACCATCCGATGCATCAGGGGAACGATTTTGCGCCCTACAAGGATGAAGCTGATCTGATCGTGGTGATCCGCACCCGGGTTCCCTGGTATCCGCCGTCCAACCGTCCGGCAAATGCCACGGTCGTTATCATTGACGAATCACCGCACCGCGACGACATGGCCTATCAAAGCCTGCAAGCCGACATGTATCTGGAAGGCGATGCCGCCCAGACGCTCAGCGGTCTGGCCCAGGCCGCCAAGGCGGCGGGGATGGACAGCGCCGCCGTCAATGAAAGACGGGCGCGTCTTTCCCAGGCACATGACGAGATGGTGGAAAGCAAAAAAGCGGTGCAAGCCGAAGCCCGCAATAAAAAGACGATCGACCCCATCTGGCTCTGTGCCGCGCTCAGCTCCGTCATGCCCGATGACGCGGTCTATGTGGATGAGGTCACCACCCACACCCCGTTGCTCCGTGAACATATAAACTGGAATGAACCGCAAAGCCTCTATACCCGCCAGGGCGGGCTGGGCCAGGGGCTGGGATTGTCCCTGGGGATCAAGCTGGCCAATCCGGACAAACCAGTGGTCACTCTCATCGGCGATGGGGCATTTTTGTACAATCCGGTGCTGCAAAGCCTGGGGGCGGCAAGGGATTACAATCTTCCGACCCTGATCATCATCTTCAACAATAAGAAATATGCCGCCATGCAGCGCATGCATGTGAAAATGTATCCGGAAGGTACGGCGGTCGAAACCGACACCTTCCACGGCACCTTCATCAACGCCCCCGATTACACGAAAGTGGCCGAAGCCTCCGGCGCCTTCGGCATCACCATTGAGGATCCGGAAGCCTTGGAAGAAGGCCTGCTGAAAGCGCTGGAAGCGGTCAAGGGAGGCCAGGCAGCCATCGTCGATGTCCGACTGGCCTAGGTTTCATCGGTTAGAAAGTCACGGAGCGCCCGGTTGAACTCCTCCGGTTTCTCCAGGTTGCACAAATGGGCGGCGCCCTCAATGATGACCAGGCGGGAACCGGCCACGGCTCCGTGCATATGGTGGGCTTGTTTGACGAAATCGCCCACATCCTCGGCGCCGCAAATGAAAATCGCCGGGCTTTGGATTTCACCCAGGCGATCCGCGTAGTCGGTCTGGATGACCCCGTTGACGCAACCGGCATAACCCTCCACGGGCGTGCGGGCGATCATGGTACCGATGGCTTCCAGGGCGGGGATTTGGGCCGCATGGGCGGCGGGCGTGAACCATTGGGTCAGATGATCGCCCACCATGGGTTCCATGCCTTTTTCCCGGGCGAGCGCGATGCGTTCAGCCCAGCGGGTTTTGTGTTCGGGCGTGCTGGTGCAACGGCATCACAAATGGCCAGGCGGTCCACCCGCTGGGGATGGTTCAGCACCACGCCTAGGGCCGTCGCACTCCCCACCGAAATGCCCACCAGATGGCTTTTTTCGATCTCCAACGCATCCCAGATGGATACGATGTCCATGATCAGATCATCCAGGTCATAGGGCCCGGGGGGCACCGAGCTTTGGCCATGGCCGCGCTTGTCACAGCGCAGGATGCGGAAATCTTTCTCCAGTTCCACCATCTGGGGATCCCACATGGAAAGATCCGTGCCTAAAGAATTTGAAAAGGTCACCCAGGGCGCGCCTTCTGGCCCGCTTATACTAATCTGCAAAAAGTTTAACTCATTGACGGTCTGTTAGGCTGGTCGTGATTCAAGATGGAAAACAAAGGAGTTTTCCATGGCAGCAAGCATACGGCTTCGAGACGACTACACTGG
>CAZBQG010000255.1:0-6158 GCA_964493945.1 uncultured Rhodospirillaceae bacterium | reverse complement strand
TCGACGCCTATGGGAATCCTAAACCCGATTCCGATAAATCATGAAACGCTCTAGACAAACCGTTTTCGGGATTTTTCCGCTGAAAGTCGGAAATCGGATCAGCGGTACGGGCACCTTCACCTATAACAGCACCGGCACCTTCGTTAGAACCTGCTCGGTAAACCGTCAAGTTAATTTGACGGTGCCGGCCGGTAACTTCGATGCCTACGAGGTCGAATGCTTAATGGAGTACGAATACCCCAGCGGCAAGAATATGGAAAGCGACCGGGTATGGTATGCACCAAAAATAGGTCATTGGGTAGCAATCGACCGTCACGGCAGAATGTTCCTGCTGGAATCTTACGATAAATCTTAAATTTCCGTAGCTGTAATTTATTTGGCGGCCTCGTTCCTAACCAAATATCACTTTGGGCAACCAGGTGGGCAGGCCCGGCACCAGGGCCAGGAGGGCCAAGCCCACTAGTTGGATGATCACGAAGGGCGCAACACCTTTGTAGATATGCATGGTGCTCACCTCGGGCGGTGCGACGCCGCGCAAATAAAACAATGCGAAGCCGAAAGGCGGGGTGAGGAAGGAGGTCTGCAAGTTCATGGCCATCATCACGCCCAGCCAGACCGGGCTCACATCATGTGCCAAAAGCACAGGTGCAACGATGGGCACGACGACGAAGGTGATTTCGATGAAATCCAGGAAAAAGCCCAGCACGAACATCACCGCCATGACCAAAAAAAGCGCCGTGGTGATGCCACCCGGCAGGTCGTTGAGAAAATCCGTGACCAGTTCGTCGCCGCCCAATCCCCGAAAGACCAGGGAGAAGACCGAGGCCCCGATGAGGATAACGAAAACCATGGTCGAGACCAGAAGCGTGGACTGCATGACGGGGCCCAGGATTTGCGCCGCCTGTATGCGCGCCAAGCTGACCCAGATGCCCCAGATCAGGCCCAGGCAACTGAGAGCCGCCAGGAGGATACCGGCCATGTCCAGGGGCTCAATCACGTCTCTGGATGTTCGCAAATCCAAACTGTTGGTGAGCACCAACATGAGGGCCAGGGAAATTGCCGCCGCGTAAATTGGCAGGGGGCGCGCTTCATCGAGCCTGAGGCCGGCCAGCAAAAGTGCCCCCACCGATCCGACGGCGGCGGCTTCCGTCGGCGTGGCGATCCCCGCCAGGATGGAGCCCAGCACCGCCACGATCAACAAAATGGGTGGTACCAGAGCGCGCAAAACCCTGTGCACCAGGGGCTCGCCATCATCCAGTTCATGAAGCGGGATGGAAGGTGAGGTTTCCGGTCTGAGCCAGGCAATAATCACCTGATAGAGAATATAGAGCCCAACCAGAAGCAGGCCCGGAAAAAGAGCGCCGGCGAACAGGTCCCCTACCGATACGGGTTCGGGTGCGAAATTACCGATGGCGCGCTGGGTATTCACATAGGCGTTGGAAATCTGATCGCCCAAAAGGACCAGAACAATGGAAGGTGGAATGATCTGGCCCAGGGTACCGGCCGCGGCGATGGAGCCCGATGCCAGGGCCGGGTCATAGCCGCGCCTCAGCATGGTAGGCAGGGATAAAAGCCCCATGGTCACCACGGTGGCCCCGACGATGCCGGTCGACGCCGCCAGCAGGGCGCCCACCAGGGTTACCGATATGCCCAGCCCGCCCCTGAGCTTGCCGAACAGGCGGCCCATGGTTTCGAGCAATTCCTCGGCCACTTTTGACCGTTCCAGCACCACCCCCATGAACAAAAAGAGCGGCACGGCGATGAGCACATTGTTGGTCATGGCGCCGCCGAAAATGCGGGAGGGCAGGGCGCCGAACAGGGCGGGATCGAACACGCCTAATAGCCACCCCAACCCGGCGGCGATCAGGCTCGTGCCGGCCAAGGTGAAGGCGACGGGAAAGCCGGTCATCAGGGCCAGACATGTCCCCCCAAACAACAGTATCAAGAGGCTTTCGTTAACCGCCATCGGCTTGGGCCGGAGCCGGCCCCAACGCGGCGCCGATCATCAGCGAAATTCCCTGCAATCCGAGTAGGCGGAAAAGCCCAGGAGAAGACTTTTGAGGGCGAACACCGCCGGGATGCCGCTGGTCTCCATGGATCCTTCCAGAACGGTCCAGGAATTAACCACATATGGCCAGGAAAAGCCCCAGATCAGGATGCAGACGGGGAGCAGGAACAAAGCCCCGCCCACCAGATCGACGCGGGACCGGAAACGTGGGCTTGCATCCCGGTACCAGATATCGACCCGCACATGACCGTCATGAAGCAGGGTATATCCGGCCCCCAGCATGAACACGAGGCCATGCAGATAGATCACCGATTCCTGCATCCAGATGAAATTGACGCCGAAAATATAACGCCCGATGACCACCGTGAACTGGACCAGAACCATGCCCAGGGCGGCCCAGGCTACCAAGCTTCCGACGGTGGAATTCAAGGCGTCAATGATGTGCCTGAGCGCCAGAAGCTCCTTCACTCCGCCGCCGCTGGCGCCAGGTTCATCAGCCATATTTGTATTTCAGGCTCCTGGCCGAGGTGAAGGCGGTTTCCGACAATCCAGTCCATCCGATAGCGTTCTTGCGGAATTTGATGAAACTGTCGAACACCCTTTTGGTCATGGCATCCGAGCCCGCCACCGCGTCCAGAACTTCGCCCGACGCATTGCCGATGCTGGTCATGACCTCGTCGGAAAATTTGCGCAGTTTGACGTTATGGGTGCCGGTCAGGGTGGCCAGGGCGCCGCCGTTGCGCGCGTTGAATTCAGACAGGGTCTCATCGTTCTGGGCGGAAGCCGCACTTTTGATGATGGCCTTGTGCTCCGAAGACAGTCCGTCCCACATTTTCTTGTTGAGCGAAAAGGACAACGCCGTTCCCGGCTCATGAAAGCCGGGATAATAATAATATTTGGTCACCTTGTAGAAACCGAAAGCCAGATCGTTCCAGGGGCCCACCCATTCGGTGGCGTCGATGGCGCCCGACTGCAAGGAGGTATAGATTTCACCGCCCGGCAGATTGATGGCGGCGGCGCCTATTTTGCGCAAGACTTCGCCGCCCAGGCCGGGTATGCGGATTTTCAAGCCCTTATAATCATCCAGGGAATTGATTTCCTTGTTGAACCAGCCGCCCATCTGCACTCCTGTATTGCCGGCCATGAAGGGCTTCAAATTGAAACCGGCGGCCAGCTCGTCCCACAATTCCTGTCCGCCGCCATGGTTGATCCAGGCCGTGTGTTCGGCTGCCGTCAGGCCAAAGGGCACGGCGGCAAAGAAATTGAAAGCCTTGGATTTGCCCTGCCAATAATATTCGGCGGCGTGATACATGTCCGCCGTGTCACCGGAAACGGCATCGAAACTTTTAAAGGGCGGAACCAGTTCCTTGGCGGCGAAGACCTTGACCCGGAGCGTGCCGCCGCTCATGGCGATGATGCGCCTGGCCAGGCTTTCCGCCGTGGTTCCCAGGCCCGGAAAATTCTTGGGCCAGGTGGTGACCATGCGCAGTTCTTTAAGTCCTTTGGAGATTGCCGGGCTTTTCACCGCATCGGATTTTTCTTGCTGTCCTTAAGGGCCAGATAGGTTCCGCCCGCGCCCAGAATCAGGCCGGCGCCGCCGCTGATAAAATCTCTCCGTTGCATGGTCCTTATCTCCCTATTATTAAAACCCCCGCTTAGGTGAAACTTTAAGCTCTACCTCTTATACTTGAAAGGTAAAAGGCGGGCCTTCCAGAACGCCTGATCGGACAGTTTGGACCAGGCAATGGAACGGCTCCGGAAGTTGGTGAAACTGTCATATACTTTTTGCGAAGTGGCATCACTTTGCCCGGCTTCCTGAACAACCTGCCCGGCCGCCCGGCCCACCGCATTTAGCACGGAATTGGGAAAGCGCCTGGGCCTCACCCGGTGGCGTTTGGTCAGTGTTTCCAATGCCTGATTATTGCGCGCGTTGAATTCGCCGAAGGTCACGTCGTTTTCCGTCGTTGCGGCGGAGCGGATGATGGCGCGGTGGTCTTCTGAAAGCCCGTTCCACACATCCAGATTGACCGCGACGGAAATCGCCGTGCCGGGTTCGTGAAAGCCCGGGTAATAATAATATTTGGCCGCCTCGTGCAGACCCAGGGCCAGATCGTTCCAGGGCCCGAACCATTCTGTGCCATGAATTTCGCCCGATTTCAGGGCCGAAAGAATCTTCTTGGCGGGGAGGGCGACGCCTTTGCCACCGATGCGGCGCAATACTTCGCCGCCCAGGCCCGGCATGCGTATTTTCAGGCCCCGTATGTCGCTTAAGCGTTTAATTTCCTTATTGAACCAGCCGCCCATCTGCACGCCCGTATTACCCGCCATCAGGGGTTTCAGGTTGAACTTGGCACTCAGCCCGTCCCACAATTCCTGTCCGCCACCATGATGGATCCAGGCGCTCATTTCGGTGGCGGTCATGCCGAAGGGTACGGCGGCGAAGAAATTGAAGGCCTTGGATTTACCCTGCCAGTAATATTCGAAGGCGTGATAGATATCGGCCTGGCCCGCCGAAACCGCATCGAAGGTGCGGAAGGTGGGGACCAGCTCACCGCCGGCGAATAATTTGACGCTGAGCGTGCCCCCGCTCATTTGGGTCACGCGGCGGGCGAAGCGTTCAGCCCCGGTTCCCAGGCCCGGAAAATCCCGGGGCCAGGTGGTGACCATGCGCAACTCTTTCAGCCCCTTGGTGATGGCCGGGTGGGCGATGGCCGGGCGGGACAGGGTACTAGCCGCCGCCGCCGCTCCCAAGGCCCAGGCACCCTTCACCAATTGGCGTCGTTTCATGGGGTTTGGCCTTCAGCCGGCCGGATCGAGCCTGATCCAGCCGTTTTTGGTGTAATGTTCAAGGGGCTGGAAATTTTCCTTGTATGACATCTTTCTGGAGCCGCCGATCCAATAGCCCAGATACAGATAATCCAACCCTGCGCTCCGGGCCTGATCCATAAGCCAGAGAATCATGTAGGTGCCGAGACTCTGGCCCGCCATATCCGGATCAAAGAAACTGTAGACCGCCGAGATGCCGTCCTCCATCCAATCCACCAGACACGCACCGACCAGCCGGCCATCTGGTTCTGAGAATTCAAACAGGCTGGATTCGACGGGCGTTTCCTCGATCAGGGACTGGTAGTCATGGAAATCCATGCTCGACATGTCCCCGCCGCTATGGCGCGAATTCTGATAACGCAGGAAAAGATCGAATTGCTCATCGGTAGCGGCATGGGCGCTTTCCTGCACACGCAGACCTGCGTTCCGCCGCAGCACGCGGCGCTGGGATTTGGAGGGTGAAAAATCGGCCACCGCCGTGCGCACCGCCTGGCAGGCATCGCAGGCTGGGCAGGCCGGCGCATAGATTATGCCGTGGCTTCGCCGGAATCCGACCCGCGACAAGGTGTCATGCAGCCCTTGGCGGTCGCGCCCGGCCAGTTCGGTAACGATGCGCCGTTCGACCCGGCCATCCAGATAGGGGCACGGAAGGGGCGCGGTGACGAAAAAGGATGTGGGCCGATAGATGACGTCTTGTTCCATGCGTAAACCATATGCAGTAAGCCCCAAGGCGGTCAAGGGCAGTCCCAGATCCCGGAGCAGGCGGCGCGCCGAATTGGCCCGGTCCACCGACAACTCCCAATCGGTGTAGGCCGAACCGACACCGAATTTTACTGAGTCCGTATGGCTGCTGATGGCGATCCTTTGCGGCATTTTGGCGACGGCCTGCTTGACCATCTCCATCAACTTGCGGACCCTGGGCAGGGGATCGGCACTGCCCGAGCGGAACATGGCCAACCCTTCCTGATCGACGGTCTGAATGCGCAGCCCTTCCGGCGTGTCGTCTATTTTCAGGCTTTTTTTCAATTCCTCGGATCCGGGACTTTCCTTCATGGCTTTTTGGGGCGCATCGGAGGCTTCCTTGAATTGCTGTTCCTCACGTTTCTTGATCGCTTCGTTCGATGCCTCATCATTGTCCTTGTCTTTGTCTTTTTCCTTCTGGCTTTCGATATTTTCCTCGCCGCCCAGCCCGGTCTTGGGCGGCGGTAGGGCGAGGCTGACGGTGGGCTTGGCCCGGGCCACCTGTTCCGAACCTTCCTCGCCCAGGGTCTGGCCGCCCAGGATGCCGCCGGCGCCCGAATTGGTCGCCGACAGGCTGGCCGGC
>CAZBQG010000254.1:0-6200 GCA_964493945.1 uncultured Rhodospirillaceae bacterium | reverse complement strand
CAGATCCTCGCCCATCTGATCCTTGATGAGCATCACGCAGCCGACCGGCGTGCAGGGCACCATGGCCGGCGCACCGGTCGCCAGGCGGCCCGCATTGATCACATGAAAGCCGTCCACATCCTTGGCCGGCTCGACTGCGGCCAGCACGAATTGCTCGTCGATCTGGTCGGGCAGGGGAAGCTGCACCAGAATGCCATGCACTTCGGGATCGCGGTTGAGCCCCTCGATTAAGGTGAGCAGCTCTTTTTGCGAGGTTTCGGCGGGCAAAAGATGTTCGAAGCTTTTCATGCCCACTTCTTGCGTTAGCTTATTCTTGTTGCGCACATAGATTTGCGAGGCAGGATCTTCCCCCACCAGCACCACGGCCAGGCCCGGAACCAGATCATGATCCCGGCGCAGCGCATGGGCCTGTTCGGCCACCTTGGCCCGCAGTCCGGCGGCGAATCCCTTGCCGTCGATTATGGTCGCATCAGCCATTGTAATTTTCCATCCAGCTATTGAGTTGGGGAATGAGTTTCTGGGGCTCGCCCTTGATCTAGACCAGTTTTAGCCGGTCCGACGCACCCCGGGTGATTTCCAGCGAGGATTTGGGCAGATGCCACTCCTTGGCCAGCAATTTGATCAGCGCCGCATTGGCCTTGCCGTCCACCGGCGGCGCGGTGACCGAAACCTTGAGTAATGCGCCCCCATGCGCTTCGCTGGTCATGCCCGAAATAGCATTGCGCCGAGCCTTGGGGGTCAGCTTGACGGGAACGCCAAGGGCGCCCGCCCGGACCCTGAAAGGAGCTACCGCCTTAGAATCGCCCGCCATATTCTCGCAACAGATTTTGCAGGAATACGATAAGCAAGATGAGAAGCAGCGGCGATATATCGATACCGCCCATGCTGGGTATCCAGCGCCGGATGCGCTTGAGCACAGGTTCGGTCGCGCGGTAGAGGAAATCCATCACCAGATAAATGAACCGGTTCTGGGTATTGATCATGTTGAAGGCGGTCAGCCAGCTCATGATCACCGCGATGACCAGCACCCACAGACAGAGAGTAAGCAAGGAGTGGATAAGGATTAATAAGGATTGCATGAAAAGCTCACGAAATGTTTCCGCTCGGACGGACCGGACCCTAACGAGCGCGGGCCCGGCTGGCAAGTATCAGACATCGGCCGGTATGGTGACGCTGTGGCGGACAATATTGTCCAGCCCCAAGAAATTAAGCTCCGCCGTCGGCGGATCACTATCCGGGTTTATTTTG
This sequence comes from uncultured Rhodospirillaceae bacterium, assembly GCA_964493945.1. Lineage (GTDB taxonomy): Bacteria > Pseudomonadota > Alphaproteobacteria > Rhodospirillales > UBA2165 > CAZBQG01. The sequence goes on along the minus strand of CAZBQG010000254.1, from coordinate 4,952 downwards.
AACAGCCCATAATTGACCTCATCGCAGATATAGAACCTTCCCGAGGCGGCCAGTCTTAGGCGGGCGAAAAAGCGCATCTCACAGGCGGTGGGCGCCGCGATGGGGCCCGCAACGAATTCGGAAATGCCGTCCGGCGGTGGATATCTATGGCCAGGTGCACATCGGCGGAAAGGATGATCACGCCTTTGATCCCTTCGCCTTTGATGAAGTCTCGGATTTCTTCGCGTTCCGCTGCGTAACCCTGCCCGCGGTCCTTGCCAAAGGGCCCGGCAAAGGGAACCGACGAAAGAATGAATTTGAAAGGGGCCTTAGAAGCCGCCAGCATATGTTTGAGCCAGGCCTTCTGGGTGGCGCCCAGCATGGTCTTGATGGGGCCATCCTCATCAGATCTGGGGCTGCGGAAGCTGCGGCAATCGAGCATGATGAAATCCGCCGTCTTCGCCCAGGAGAATTTGCGGTAGAGAATTTCCTCAGCAGCCGAGACAATCGGCCAATATTCCCTGAAAACCTGACGGCCTCTGGCGATATATGGATGGGTGCGGTCGAAACCGTTCTGAACCTCGTGATCGTCCCAAATGGCGTAGGTTGGCTGGCCGGCCAGGAAATTCTGCATATGGGGGTCGGCGCGCACCTCGCGGTGCTTGAAGCGGTAATGGGCGATGTCCGGGTGGAATTCGTCCTGCGGCCAGTCGGGATAGGCCGTATCGCTCAGATGAAGGAAAAAATCGGGTTTCTGGGCGGCCATGCTGTCATAGAGCAAAAATGGCCGGCGCGAGGCGGTATGATCGGCGGAAAAGACGAAACTGAAGGGCTTGGCGGTCAGGGGCTGGGTGCGAAAACGCCCAACAGCACCGGGGTTGCCGTCGCTTACACCCCGGTAGAAGTAATCACTGCCGGGCGCCAACCCCTTAAGCCGGAAGGTGGTGGTGAAATCTGACCCTGGCCCAACCCTCTTTTCTTCTGTCCTCCGCGCGCCCGAAAAGTCAGCCTGCTTGGCGAATTGAACGAACAAGCGCCGCTCCCTATCGGCGCTTAGCCAAACCAGCGCCGAGCCGGGTGTCACATCGGTGGACATGGGTCCGGAGGAAAAACCCGGGCTCGCTTGCGCATGAGCGGAGCCGGACTATGCGCCGAGGGCCGCCGTGGCGCCCGCCCCGCCAAGAAAAGCCCGCCGGGAAAGGCTCATCGTCACTTCCCTATTTGCATGGAATAAAGCGCACGGTGGTTTCCATCTCTTCCAGAACGCGGGCGAAGGCCTGGAGCGTCGCTTCTATGTCTTTTTTGGTGGTGGTGCGCGACAGGGACAGGCGGATGGCGCAATGGGATTGTTCCGTATCCCGTCCCATTCCCAGCAAAACATGGGTCGGTTCGGGCGAGCCCGACTTGCAGGCCGAGCCGGAAGACAATGAAACGCCGTGACGGTCCAGCGCGATGACCAGGGATTCGCCCCGCAAATTAGGCAAGGTCAGGTTCAGCGTATTGGGCAGTCGGTCTTCTCTGTGTCCGTTGAGCAGCACGCCTGGCACCAGATCGCGGATGCCCGCTTCCAGCCGGTCGCGGAGCGCAGCGATCTTGGGCGCCTTTTTAAGCGATAGCTGGGCCAGTTCGGCGGCCTTGCCGAGACCGATAATGGAGGCCACATTTTCCGTGCCGCCCCGCCGGCCTTCTTCCTGGCCGCCGCCATGAATTAGAGGCTCGATCTGGATGCCCTTTTTGACATAAAGGGCGCCGACGCCTTTGGGGCCATGGAATTTGTGGGCCGTGACGCTCATCATATCCACATCCATGGCTTCCACATCCACTTCGATCTTGCCCACAGCCTGGATGGCATCGCTGTGATACCAGGCGCCCTTGGCGTGCGCGATATCGGCCAATTGGTGGATGGGATGGATGGAGCCCACTTCATTATTGGCCATCATCAATGTGACCAGGGAAGTCTTTTCGGTGACGGCGCGGGCAAGATCACCCGGCCGCACCAGCCCGTCCTCGTCCACATCCAAATAGGTCACCTTGAAGCCCATCTTTTCCAGAAATTGGCAGCTCTGGAGGATGGCCGGATGTTCGACGGCGGACGTCACCACATGATCGCGCTCCGCGCGCCGGGTAATGGCCGCGCCCTTGATGGCCATATTGTCGGCTTCCGATCCGCCGCCGGTGAAAATCACGCCCCGGGGCCGCCCATGGATGGCGGCTGCCACCTGGCGGCGGGCCATTTCCATGGCCTGGCTGGCTTCCCGCCCGATGGCATGGATGGAGGACGGATTGCCATGGGCCGTGCTCTGGAAAGGCTTCATGGCTTTGCGCACGGCAGGTGCGATGGGCGTGGTCGCGTTATTATCCAGATAAATCACCTTGCGGGGTTTGTCCGGGCGCTTGGGCTGGGCCGCCCGGGTCGACGTTGATTTGCCGCGCCCGGCGGCCTGTCTTGCCTCATCCGTGCCGGGTTCAATTTTTACCACTTCGCAGAGCAGGCATTTATAGACGGGAAAGCCCGAAATCTTGTCGCAATTGCCGAGATCGGTGAGCATATTGACGTTCCATTCCCGCCAGGCCTGGGGCCCGACGGGGGTGCCGCCGCCCATATTGCATTCGATGGCGCCGGGGACCAGATCGTCGCTCACCCGGGCGCGGAAGGGGACGGCGCCCCGGGGGGTGCGCACCTCCACCAGATCACCCGCCTCAATGCCGCGGGTCTCCGCGTCATCCCGGTTGAGTTCCACCGTCGGTTCCGGATTGTCCTTGCACAGGCCTGCAATGCCGTGATGCTGGGAGCGGAAATCCGTATGGGGGCGGGCGCCCGAATTGAAAATTAGGGGATATTCGCCCGCCAGATGGGGGCTGGCCAGGGGGCCTTCCACGGGCTCGGTATATTTGGGCAGGGGTTCCAGCCCGTAATCATCGAGCCTGGAGGACCAGATTTCAAACTTGCCGCTGGGCGTATCGAACCCGGGCTTACCGTCGGGCCGGAGGCCGCCTTTTTCCCACTTCTTGTATTCCATGATGGGCGACGGGATTTTGACCATACCGCCGGCGGCGCGCACATCCGCCAGTGAAAAGCCCGACCCTTCCAGGGCCGCCTCGATCACCTCTTCCTCGGTCTGGGGGTAGAGATGGCCATAGCCAAGCGCCTCGGCCAGCCCGGCCATGATCAGATAATCGTTGCGCGCCTCGCCCACCGGTTCCACCATTTTTTCCCTGACGCGGAAGATGGGGCCATAGGTCATATAGCTGTCGATTTCGAACATGGTGGTGGCCGGCAGGACGATATCGGCATATGCGCAATCCGCCGTCATCTGACGGTCGATGCAGACGAGAAAATCAAGCTTCTCCAAGGTCTCCCGCCAAAGGGGGGTTTCGGGACAGGAGGTGAGCAAGGATGACCCCTGCACGATCAGCCCCCGGATGGCGTAAGGATCGCCTTCCAGCACCGATTTTACCAGACCGCTAATATGGGATTCGTCGCGGTAATCGGAATAGACCGGGAAGCGGTCGCGGGCGACGGCCAGGTCCAGGTCGGGATTGGCCTGATTGTAGGACCGGTTGATGGGGAAATGTGAACCTTCCATGGCCAGCCCCATGCCGCCCGGTACGTCCAATTGATCGGCCAGGGCAAATAGCGTGAGCACGGCGCGGATCGCCTGAATTCCCGAATTGGAATATTCCAGCCCCGTATACATGACCGGGGCCGCCCCCGTCGCCCGGCAGATGCGCCGGGCCAGATCGCAGATGGTGTCTGCCGGCACACCGGTGGTGCTTTCCGCTACTTCCGGCGTGAAATGCTGCACATAGGTGACCAATTCATCGAAGCCCTGGCACCAGTTCTCGGCGAATGTTTCGTCGTAAATATCTTCCTCGATCATCACCTGGATCATGGAAAGGGCCAGGGCGCCATCGGTTCCTGGCCGGATCGGCACCCATTGGGCGCCGGTCCTCGTCACGGTTTCGGTGCGCCTTGGATCGATGACCACAATATCCGTGCCCTTGGCCGCCGCGTCTTCCAGCCGGTGCATGTCCAAAGGCGGTGAATCGGTCGCCGGATTGGACCCCCAGACCACCAGCATCTGAGCATTTTCCATGTCGGTAAACATGTTGATCAACATGCGCCCCATGGTCACATGAGGCGCGATCATGGCGAACGACACATAACAGATGGCGCCGACGCCCATGGTGTTTGGCGAGCCGAAGGGGAACAAGACGTTGGAGGCCGATGAGACGGCGACGCCCTTGGGCTGGAACATGTCGCATAGGGAAAGCTCGAACGAGCCCCGGCCCGTATAGATGGCCGTCGCCTCGGCGCCATGGCTGTCTTTAATGCTGTTCAGGCGGCCGGCGATCTCCTGATAGGCCTCGTCCCAGCTTATGGGTTCGAAATCATAACTTCCTTTGGCACCCGTGCGGCGCAGCGGCGTACTCAACCGCGTGCTAACCGAGTGAACAATTTCCGGCGCATGCATGCCGCGCCGGCAGATCATGCCCAAAGCGTGGCTTTCATCGGCCCGGATGCCGGCCATGCGCCCGTCCTTGAGGTCCACCTCGACCCAGCAGCCGGCCGGGCAAATGCCGCAAATGGCGGGCTTCCAGGTCAGGTCCACCGAGCTGCCGGCGGGATCAACCTCTGCCTGTTTATGTTTTTTGGGAGTTTCAGCATCCATCGAACTCAAGTCCCTTTGCCGCTTCCCCGCACCCCCCGCGAAGACTACACCTTGGGCGCGGCAATTGACAATGTCGGCCACCCTCCCGAGAGTTCAACTCAAGCTGATCGTACCCCCAATCAAAACCCGTTATGAGATTCAGATATTTTTTGCCGCATTGACAATCATCAATGACATCATAAGTAAACCACTATAATTTTTCCGGATATAGCACCGCAAAATAAAGGGAATAAACCTTTGGCTGTTCTGTCCGTCGTCATATAAATTGGAACAGTTAGCGGTCTGATCTATAGGAGGATC
>CAZBQG010000253.1:0-6229 GCA_964493945.1 uncultured Rhodospirillaceae bacterium | reverse complement strand
CATGATGGCCGCCATCTGGGCCGAAAAATATGACCAGATCGCCTCCATCGCCAATTTCGTCGTCCTGCCCCTGTCCTTTTTGTCGGGCACTTTCTATACCATCCAGCGCCTGCCCGAAGCCTTGCAGACCGTCAGTCTGATCAATCCGTTCTTTTATTCCGTCGACGGGTTGCGCTTTGGCTTTTTGGGCCATGCCGATGGTGATCCACTGACCGGCATATTGATGGTCGGCGGCGCCGATCTGATTTTGTGGATTTGCTGCCATATGATGCTGGCTAGCGGCTATAAGCTCAAAAGCTGAAAGATTGACAATCCAGCCCCGGATTGAGATACTCAGACGCTTTCCCGGACGGTGCCGACGCGTGCCGTCCTTTGATCTTAAAGGGGGAGCACCAGTGACAACCGATCCATGTTCCGCACTTATGCCCAACTATGCGCCCGCCGATGTTTCATTCGAGCGGGGCGAAGGGGTTTATCTTTATGCCGATGATGGCCGGCGCTTTCTGGATTTTGGCTCTGGCATTGCCGTAACCGGCTTGGGCCATTCCCATCCGGCCCTGGTGAGTGCGCTCACTGAACAGGCCGGCAAATTGTGGCATGTCTCCAACCTATACCGTATTCCGGGCCAGGAAAGACTGGCCGAAAGGCTGGTGGCCAACAGTTTCGCCGATCTGGCGTTTTTCTGTAATTCGGGTGCCGAGGCGGTGGAATGCGGGCTTAAAATTGTCCGCCGCTATCAGCATCAGGCGGGCAATGAAGGGCGCTACCGGATCATCACCTGCGCCGGCGGTTTTCACGGGCGCACCTTGGCGACCATCGCGGCGGGCAATCAGGAAAAGCATCTGGAAGGCTTTGGCCCCCCCATGCAGGGTTTCGATCAGGTGCCCTTCGGCAATCTCAATGCGCTCCGGGACGCCATCACCGACGAGACGGCGGGCATCGTTGTGGAAACCATCCAGGGCGAAGGGGGCATTGTGCCGCCCACTGAGGATTACCTTCATCAATTGCGCGAAACCGCCGATGAATACGGCATGCTGCTGTTTTTCGACGAGGTGCAGACCGGCATGGGGCGCACCGGCAAGCTGTTCGCCCATGAATGGGCCGGGGTCACGCCCGACGTCATGAGCCTGGCCAAGGGGCTGGGTGGTGGCTTTCCCATGGGGGCCTGCCTGTCGACGCAAGCCGCTGGATCGGTCATGACTCTCGGCACTCACGGCTCGACCTTTGGCGGCAATCCCCTGGCCGCCGCCGCCGGTAATGCCATGCTGGATGTCTTGCTGAGCGACGGGTTCTTGCAGGGCGTCACGGATATCGGTATCCATCTGGAAGAACGCACCCGGGAAGTGGTGGCCAAATATCCGGGCGTCATCACCGAGGTGCGGGGCGCCGGGCTTTTGTTGGGGCTTAAATGCGGCATTACCAATATGGATCTGGTGGGTAAGCTTTATGATGCAGGGCTTCTGGCCATCCCGGCCGGCGACAACGTAGTGCGTTTCATCCCGCCCCTGATCATCGACAAAAGTCATGTGGACGAGGCCATTCAGATTCTGGACAAGGCCTGCGCCGAACTGGCCCCGTGACATGAAGTCGACCGGACCAAACAGGGTGCGCCATTTCCTCGACCTCGATCAATTCGAGAGCGCGACCCTGCGCCATATCCTGGAACAAGGCGCTGCCTTCAAATCCGATCCCGAAGGCTCCGGGCGGCCGCTGGCGGGCAAGACCCTGGCCATGATCTTCGAGAAGCCCTCCACCCGCACACGGGTTTCCTTCGAGGTGGGCATGCGCCAGTTGGGCGGCGAGGTGGTCATGTTGGGGAACGGCGATTCCCAGTTGAACCGGGGCGAGACCATCGCCGATACGGCCCGCGTTCTGTCCCGCTTCGTCGATGTGATCCTGATCCGCACCGATGAGGTGCAAAAGCTCGAAGACCTTGCCGCCCATGCCAGCGTGCCGGTGATCAACGGCCTGACTGATGCCTCCCATCCCTGCCAGATTATGGCCGATATCATGACCCTGGAGGAACGGCTGGGCGCTATTGATGGCAAATGCGTCGCCTGGGTCGGTGACGGAAATAACGTGGCGGCCTCCTGGCTACATGCGGCGGCTCGCTTTGATTTTACGCTCCGCGTGGCGACGCCGCCCGAACTGGGTTTGCCCGCGCCCCTGCTGGAATGGGCGAAAGGCGAGGGTGCCGATGTTTCGGCCCATTCCCAGGCCGATGAAGCCGTCGCGGGGGCCGATTGCGTGGTCACCGACACTTGGGTTTCCATGGGCGATGACGCGGAGCGCGAAAGCCGCCTGAAGCTTTTGGATCCCTACAGGGTGGATGAGGCATTGATGAACCATGCCGCACCCCACGCCATCTTCCTCCATTGCCTGCCGGCCCACCGGGGCGAGGAGGTGACCACGCAAGTAATTGACGGCCCCCAATCGGCCGTCTGGGATGAGGCCGAAAACCGGCTGTATGCGCAAAAGGGCATCCTGACCTGGTGCTTGGGAGCCACATAATAAGCCTGGGCGGGGCATCCCTCGCCGATCATATTCAGCCCTTCCGCATCGAAAAGGTCAATCTGCTGGGCCGCATGGTGCGCACTGAAACTGTCTTCACCAAGGTCCTGGGCCTGCGCCCCTATCCAGCTCCGGTCGCCCATCTGTTGGGCGAAGCCCTGTGCCTTTCCGCCTTGCTGGCGGCGACGCTTAAGTACGAGGGTAAATTTACCCTCCAGGCCCAGGGCGATGGGCCCATCCGCATGCTGGTCGTGGATATGGGGTCAGACGGCGGCATGCGGGCCCATATCCGCTTTGACGAGGAGGCTTTCGGCAGAGGGGAGATGATGGATGGCACCATCGCCAGATTGTTCGGCGGCGGGCATTTGGCTTTCACCGTGGATCAAGGGCCCGACACCGAACGCTATCAGGGGATCACCGAACTCTCCGGCGTCAGTCTAGCCGATTGCGCCCATGCCTATTTCCGCCAATCGGAACAATTGCAGACGGCCATCAAGCTGGGCGCGGCGGTGACGGGTGGGGATGGAACGGCTGGGCGTGCCGCGGGCCTGATGATCCAGCGCCTGCCCGATGACGAAGAAGAAATCTACCGGAGTTCCGAGGACGAGGAAAATTGGCGGAAATCGGTCATTCTCATGAGCTCCCTGAGCGATGAGGAATTGCTCGACCCGGCATTGGATATCAACACCATTCTCTACCGGTTATTTCATGAAGACGGGGTTCGGGTTTACGACCCCCGCCCCTTGGCATTTTCCTGCAGCTGTTCGCGCCAAAAGGTGATCCGCACCCTGACCGCCTTCCCCCGGGACGAACTGGCGGATATGTGGACCGAAGACGGGAATATCGTTGCAACCTGCGAGTTCTGTCAGAGCGATTATGTATTTAGCGACGATGATTTGGCCCAATCCATGCCGGCTTGATCACCCGGCTGGAGCATGTCACCATGAACCCATGTGGTGGGATATGCTGAAACGTTTCAGGCAAGTTGTAGCCGTGCTGGGTCTGACCCTGGCCCTGGCTGCTTGCGATGTGCCCGTGGCCGTTCAGAAACTGCCCCAACTGACGTTCCGCCATTTGGCGCCCATCCCCCTCAATGTGGTGGATTTGCAGGTGGCCAATCAAGCCCGCCCACCCATGACCGCACCCCATATGGCGCATCTGATGCCCGCTCCGCCGGCCCAGGCCTTAAAGCGCTGGGCGGAAGACCGCCTCAGGATATCGGGGCGGAGCGGAACGGCCCGCTTTACCATTTTAAGCGCCGAAGTGACCGAAACCCGCCTGGCCATCGACAAGAGCGTGACGGGCCTCTTCAAGAAGCAGCAATCAGACCGCTATGACGGAAAGATCGAAGCCACCTTGGAGATTTTCGATGACCGCGGCACAAGGCGGGGCAGGGTGACGGCCCAGGCGTTCCGCTCATTGACCATGGCTGAGGACCTGACCCTGGTGCAGCGCCGTCGCAAATGGTTCGAATTAGTCGAAGCCATGATGGGCGATTTCAACACCACCATGGAACGCAATATCTCCAGCTATCTGACGGAATTTTTGCGTTAGGCCTCTGCCGTCCAGTCACCCAGCTTCCTAAGAAAATCCGAGCATTCATCCAGCTCTCCCCGTGTCACATATTCATCCGCCCGGTGGGCTCGGGCCGGATCGCCGGGGCCGATGATCAGTGCCGGGATTTCCACCTGGGCGAAAAGGCCCGCCCCGGTGGCGAACGAGGTGGTGGCCGCCTGGTTCTGGCCGGTCAGGCGGCGGACCAGCGCTTCGGCGGGCGATCCATCCGCCGGCAACAGGGGGGGGGGACGGTGCAGAAATTCTTTGTCTCTATCCCCGCTTCGGACGCCTTCCCGCGCATTTCGGTGCACAGGTCCTGGCAGAAGGCATGAAATCGCTTTGTTACTTCCTCTGCCTCCGCCGCCGCCACGATGCGGCAATCCCAGACGAAGCGGCAGGCGCCGGGCACGATATTGACCGCCGTGCCGCCGCTGATCTCGCCCGCATTGATGGTCGCGTGGGGTGGGTCGAATTCGGGGGCGGTCTCACTGGTGGCCAGTTCCGCCGCCAGCCCATCCAGAAAGGTCACGCAGCGCGCCGCCGCCGTAATGGCGCTGACACCTTTTGCCGGATTCGACGAGTGGGCCGCCCGCCCTGTCACCGTGGTGATGAAACCCCAAAGCCCCTTATGGGCGTTGACCATGCGCATCGAAGTGGGCTCGCCGATAATCGCTGCCTGCGGCAGAGGGACCTGGTGCTTGAGCCGTTCTATGAGGGCAGGCGCATTGAGGCAGCCGATCTTCTTGTCATAGCTGAAGGCCAGATGGATGGGGCGTTTCAGGTTGCGCGCCAAAAAATCGAGCACCTGGGCCAGGACGCAGGCGATGAACCCTTTCATGTCGGCGCTGCCCCGCCCATAAAACTTTCCGCCGTCCTCGGTGAGCGTGAAGGGGTCCGTACGCCAATTCTGGCCCTCGGCGGGCACCACGTCGGTATGCCCGGACAGCACCACGCCGCCCCCGGCCATGGGCCCGATGGTGGCCGTCAGGTCCGCTTTGGTGCCTGTCTCGTCCGGGGTAACCACCGCCCGGGTGCCGTGGCTTTTCAGATAATCGGCAATGTAGTCAATGAGTTCCCGGTTGGGTTTGGCCGATACCGTGTCGAACCCCACCAGATCAGCCAGCAGGCGGGCCGCTACACTCATTTTAGGCGCGCCAGAACGAAGCGGTAAAGAGGACCATCACCGTGAACAGTTCAAGCCGGCCCAGCAACATGCCCGCCGAAAGCAGCCATTTGGCCGCATCGGGTAAAGATGCGTAGTTGCCTTCCGGCCCGATGACCGGGCCCAGGCCGGGCCCCACATTGGCGATGGCCGAGGCGGCGGCCGAAACGGCCGTCAGGAAATCAAGGCCCAGCACGGCCAACCCGAGGGCAAGCACCGCGAAGGTCATGCCGAAAACGAAAAAGAAACTGAGCACGGAACTGGTCACTTCATCGGGAATGGGCTGGCGGTTGTAATAGGGAATGAACACGCCATGGGGTTGGACCAGATGCTGAAACTGGGTACGGGCCGAGGCATAGAGAACCTGAAAGCGGAAAATCTTGATGCCGCAGGTGGTGGAACCGGCGCAGCCGCCGATGAACATGATGAAAAAGAAAACGGGAACGGCGAAGCTTCCCCAACTGTCGAACCCCGCTGTCGCATAGCCCGTGCCGGTCATGATCGAGGCCACGTTGAAGGTGGCGTAGCGCAAGGCGGCCAGGGGCATCATATTGTTTTCCAGCCACAGCCAGCCGGCGATGCTGATCATCACCAATAGAAGCACGGTGAGGAACCACTGCACTTGTGAATCGCGCAACAAGGCCATGGGATTGCCTTGCACGATGGCCAGATATAACAGGAAGGGCAGGCTGCCGATTACCATGCCGGCGGTCGCGATGCCATCGATCAGGGCGCTGTCGAAATGGGCGATGGACCGGTCATAGGTGGAAAAGCCGCCGGTCGCGATGGTGGTCATGGCGTGGGCGATGGCGTCAAAGCCGCTCATGCCGGCAAACCAATAGGCCATGGCCCAGACGAAAGACAGCACCAGATAGATGGCGCCTATGGCACCGGCCACCTGGGCCGCCCGGGGCAGGGCTTTTTCCGATTGGTCCGAACTTTCCATGCGGAACAACTGCATGCCGCCGACCCGCAGCAACGGAAGCACGGCGATGGCCA
>CAZBQG010000252.1:0-6230 GCA_964493945.1 uncultured Rhodospirillaceae bacterium | reverse complement strand
ACCCCGCATCTTAGGCTCGGGAGAGTGACCAACGGAATTACGCTATGTATTAGGGTTTTTTGTCTGACGGGCCTCCCGGTAGATCAGATAAAGCCCACTGCCGACGATGAGAAAGGCGCCGCCCCAGATGAAGCCGTCCGGCACATCGCCCCATAGGAGAAAGCCGAACAACACGGCCCAGACGAAGGCCGTATATTCAAATGGCGCGATCAGACCCATGGGCGCCATGACGAAGGCCCGGGTCATGAAAAAATAGCCGATCAGCGTAAAGGTGGCCATTGCCGCCATGATCGCCAAATCGCCAGGGGGGATGGGTTTATCCAGGGCCGGCATGAACAGCCAGCCCAGGACTGCCGTACCGGTCAGGGTGAATAAGGTGATGCGCAGGATGCTTTCCGTATCGCCCAGCCAGCGCGACGTCAGATTGGTCCCGGCGAAACAAAGCCCGGCCAGCAGGGCCAGCAGCATAGCCGGCTGAAAGACCTCCGTGCCGGGGCGCATGGCGACGGCCACGCCGACGAACCCGATGAGGATGGCGCCCCAGCGGTGGGGCCCGATCCGCTCCTTGAATATGGGAATGGACAGGATGGCCGTCAGGAAGGCGGCGCTGAAAATAAGCACGGTCACATCGGCCAGCGGCATGTAGCGCAGCGCAAAAAAAAGGAAGGTCGGACCCAGAAAGCTGATGACCATGCGGAACAGATGGCCCATGGGTCTTTTGGTTCTGATCTGGCCCCATTGGTGGCTGAGGGCGATCCAGATGAGCAAGAACAGGGTTGCGAAACCACCCCGGACGGCGATCACCTGAAAAGGGGAATAGGTATCGGCCACCAGCCATTTGGCAGCGGCGTCATTGGCCGCCATGCCGAACATGCCGATCATCATATAGGCGATGCCAATGAGGTTGTGGTTTTTGCCTTTCGTCATGGGCCCCCTTATAGCAACTTTCCCGTCCGCGAAAATGCTTTAGGATCGCCACGGAATAAGAGGAGCATCGCGTGAAATTTACGCCAACGCTCATATTTGGCCTGATCCTGGCATTTGGCATCCGGGCGGTGGCGGCGGAGACGCCCATCCCCAAACTGAATGGCGCCTGGTTCCCGTGCGAATTCGCCCACAGCCGCAGCCCGCCGCCCGATGATTGCCGGATCATGGATGATGACGGCTTTCTGATTGCCGAGGGCGTCATCCATTACATAAAGGTCATGGACAGCCGCCATCAGGGTTGCCGCCATGAACGCCTGGGCCAGTGCTTTGAAAGGGGTCGCCAATCCCTGGTAGTGGAACGCCGGCCTTTGGGGCCAATCAGCCCGGAAGTGGGGGGCTTTTCGGTCCGGTTTCTGGGCTGCACCCAAAGTTACAGGTTCATCGAGAATAGATCGGGTAAGCGGAGTTACCGGCAAGTGGCCCCTACCGGACTGCCCTGCTTTTGGACCCGGGACAAACATTATTTCGTCGCCCCCTATGAGGGGCGAATAAGCATTGGGAGCGGCCCTTAATCTTGCGTCTTTAGTCTTCTGGGGAAAAATCATCCAGGGTGCGAGTTTCCGTATTCATGGCCACGTCGTTGCGCCGGCGCTGGGCCGATATTTTCCCCGTTTCCCAGTAATCGCCTTTGACGGCGCGTTGGGCCATGCGTTCCAGATTCTCATTCCATTCGCCCAGATCATAGCCGAACCAGGGCGCTTCCGGTTTCAGCTTCTCCAGGCCAAGCTCTTCCCAGATCTTGGCCGCATCTTCCATGAATTCCCGTTTGGGCAGGGAGATGGGCGGGAAGCCTTCTTTCAAGGTGGCGTCCACCAGCACCGCCGAATCCTCTGAATCGATCATGGAGCGGGGGCCATGGCCTTCATGCTGGTGTTTCAGGATTTCCACATCCCGGTGGGGTTTGGAGCGGTACGACATGGCCCAAAACACCGCATTGGCATCATCGGCATCGATATCTTCATTGACCGCGATGATCCATTTGCCATCGGCCATGCGCATGGCCGCCGTGCCATACATGGCCCGCCAGATTTCCGTTCTGGCCGCCCCCCGGGCAAAAGTAAGAATGATCAGTTTCTGTATGGATGTCAGGGGCTCGTGGGTGGAAACCTCCAACAATCCCTGAATGCCCAGATGATCGCGCAGATGGCCCAGAAGCTTTGATTCATGGGCCGGGCGCTTGATGGTACTGGATTCGCTGGGTGCCACCTGTGAAATCCAGGACGTGATCACGGCACTTTTGCGCCTGGTGATCGCCGTTACATCCATGTAGGCGTTATATTCCTGCAAATTGACATGGCCGTGGGATTCGCCAAAGGGCGCTTCCAGCTCCAGATATTCCGTATCCACGAAGCCCTCGATCACCACTTCGGCGGCGGCTGGGACCAGGATATCGACGGTCATGCATTTGACTAGCGGGATGGGTTCACCGGCCAGACCACCGGCAACGTCATATTCGCTCATGGTATCGGGCAGTTTCTGGACGGCCGTATAGGATACCACCGGCGGGCAGCCCAGGATCACGGCGGCCGGCATTTTTTTACCAAGCTTCTTCCATTCCACCCAATCCAGATAGCCGCCCGTGTGATGTTCGGTCGATGGGTTCATGCCCAACCGGTTCGGCGCCTTGATCTGGCCCCGGTAATTGCCCACATTCAGCCTGCCGTTAAGGGGATTGCGGGTGACGAAATGAGACGATGAGGTATAAGGTGCATTGTCCCAGCCCGGCGTGGAAATGGGAATGGGCAGCGCATCCAGACCGTACCCCGAATTCAGATCAGCCCCCTCGAAGATCAATTCATGACAAGCGGCGGTATCGCTTTCAACGATGTCGGGATCGACCGGGTTGTTGATGGCATGGATCCAGGTTTCGGGGATTTTGTCCAACTCGCAGCCCATGCCCAGGCGGTAGACGGCCTTATTGGCGGCCAGCCCGCCGACCAGCACCGGAAGATCAAAGCTCCGCCCCTTGGCATCGGTCACATTGGTGAACAGCCAGGCCTTGCGGTTTTCTTCGTCAACGCTTCCCCGGTATTGCCAGCGCACCAGGGGATGCATTTCGGTGTCTTTGTTGATGAGCCGGTCCACCTCGCGCAGCAGGCCGGCCTGGCGCAGGGCCTCGATATGATCGTGGAGGTCAAGAAATGCTGTCATGGGACAGTTTATAGCCCCTCACCCCCGCCGCCGCCAGAACCATCAGCGGATCAGCCCGTGCCCCAGACCTCGCCCGCGATTTCCACCACATGGCGCAGTTTGGCGAGCTGGTCCTCGACCGTTATGTCATTGCCGTGATGGGTGGATGAAAAGCCGCATTGGGGGCTCAGGCAGAGGCGTTCCAGGGGCACATATTTACCCGCCTCATCGATGCGCCGCTTGATATCGTCCTTGGTTTCAAGTTCGGGCAGCTTGGTGGTGAGCAGTCCCAGAACCACCGTCTTGCCTTCGGGCGCGAAGCGAAGGGGGGCGAAATCGCCCGAACGGGGATCGTCATATTCTAGGAAATAACAATCCACATTCACCTCGTTGAACAACACTTCGGCGACCGGATCATAGCCCCCCTCGGCCACCCAGGCGCTTTGGAAATTGCCCCGGCAGAGATGAATGCCGACGGTCATGTCATCGCCCCGGCTTTTGATGGATTGGTTGATCAGATCGGCATACATATGGGGCAGCTTGTCCGGATCCTCGCCCAATGCGCGGGCACCTTCGCGCAGCTTGGGATCACACAAATAAGCTAAATTTGTGTCGTCCAATTGCAGATAAGTGCAGCCATGATCCGCCAGGTCGGCTACCTCTTCGCGGTAGACCCGGGCCAGATCGGCGAAAAATTCATCCATTTCCGGATAGGACACCTTATCGACCGCACCCCGCCCGCCCCTGAAATGAACCATGCTGGGGGACGGAATGCATATTTTTGGGGGTGCGGGTAGTGTTGGATTTAAGAAAATCAAAATCATCGATATTGATCCCCTGGGTGCGTTCCAGCCGGCCTTCCACCACCAGCTTGGGGGGTGCGAAATCCACATCGCGCCGGGCGCCGTGGAATTTGGCCTGAATGCCCCCTTTAACGCCACGCCCTTGATGCGTTGCAGGAAATCAGTGTGGAAAAAAGCACGGCGGTATTCGCCGTCAGTGATCCCTTGCAATCCCACATCCTCTTGCAAGGTCACGGCTTCGGTGATGCTTTCATCCTCGACGGCGCGCAATTGGTCATCGCTCAGCTCACCGGCGGCGTGGTCGGCCCGCGCCTCCAGCAACAATGACGGGCGCAACAGTGATCCCACATGATCGGCCCGGAAGGGCGGATTGATTTTATGTGCCATGGCTTCCTCCTCTTGTTCTTGCTCAGAGCATTTCCTTTAATTGAGAATTGGTATCATTAAAGACAATATCAACCTTTCATTTGGTGAAAACCAGGCCGGGGATGGTGTTGACAGGGCTGGGGCCAGGGCATATTCCCGGGGAATGATGGAACAAAATTATGATTATGTGATCGTCGGGGCCGGTTCCGCCGGTTGCGTGCTGGCCAACCGGCTGAGCGAGGACGTGAACAACCGGGTGCTTTTGTTGGAGGCCGGCGGGCCGGACAATAATCTGTTCATGCATATGCCTTTGGGCTTTCGCAAGATTTGGCCCAACCCCCGTTACAATTGGGGCTACGAAAGCGAGCCCGAACCCCACTGTAACATGCGCAACATCATCATCCCCAGGGGGCGCGTGCTGGGCGGTTCGTCGACCATCAATGCCATGGTCTTTGCCAGAGGCCATCCCAAGGATTACGACGAAT
The DNA here is from genome assembly GCA_964493945.1 of uncultured Rhodospirillaceae bacterium. Taxonomy (GTDB): domain Bacteria; phylum Pseudomonadota; class Alphaproteobacteria; order Rhodospirillales; family UBA2165; genus CAZBQG01. The sequence goes on along the minus strand of CAZBQG010000252.1, from coordinate 1,459 downwards.
GGCGCGATCTGGGCCTGGAGGGCTGGGGCTACGCCGATCTGTTGCCCGATTTCAAGCGGGTCGAAGGCCATTGGCGGGGCGAGAGTACCTATCATGGCGGCACCGGCCCCCTGGGCGTGAGCCCGGTGGAAACTGAGAGCCCTCTGGAGGCGCCCTTCAAGGCCGCCGCCGATGCCGCCGGCTTTCCCCTCACCGATGACGTGCATGGGGCCCGCTCGGAAGGCTTCGGCCCGCCCGAATTCACCATCGCGGGCGGGCGGAGATCAAGCGCAGCCCGGGTCTATCTGCACCCGGCCATGCTCCGCCCCGGCCTGAATGTGGAAACCCATGCCCTGGTGTCGCGCATCTTGATTGAGGAAGGGCGCGCCGTCGGCGTCGAATATGAAAAGGGCGGTGAGATACTGAAAGCCCGTGCGGCCCGCGAAGTAGTGCTGTCGGGCGGTGCCTATAATTCGCCGCAGGTCCTCATGCTTTCAGGCATCGGCCCCGGCGACGAACTGCGCGCCCATGGGATCAAGCCCGTGCTGGAGCGGGCCGGCGTTGGACAAAACATGCAGGAACATGTGAATTGCGGCATCCAGTTCAAATGCAACGCACCCCTGTGCTTTGATTCCCAATTGCGCTTGGACCGGCTGACACTATCGGTTCTGCGCTGGGCATTGTTCCGTAGTGGCCCAGCGGCGGGCTTTCCCATGAATGTGATGGGCTTTATCCGTACGCTCGAAGGCATGGACCGCCCCGATGCTGAAATACTCTTCAGCCCGGTGGCCGCCGACGCCAATATCTGGTTTCCGCTAATCGCCAAACCCAAGGGGCATTATTTTTCATGCCGCATCGCCTGCCTGCACCCCAAAAGCCGGGGCCGGGTGGGGCTGGGCTCGGCCGACCCGGCGGACAAGGCCCGGATTTTTTTCAATTTTCTGGAAGACGAGGAAGACCTGTTCTGCCTCAGGAATGCCATCAAGGCATTGCGCAAAATCTTTGCCACCGATCCCATGGCGCCCATCACCGGCGTTGAAACCATGCCCGGCCCGGAGGTGGTGACCGACGACGAGATCGATGCCTATCTCAGGGACAACGTGGCGACGGCCCATCACCCGGTCAATACCTGCCGCATGGGAAGCGATGGGGACTCGGTGGTGGATGGCGAACTCCGTGTGCGGGGGATCGACGGCCTCCGGGTAGTGGACGCTTCCGTCATGCCCATGATCCCCGGCGGCAACACCAATGTACCCACTCTGATGATTGCCGAAAAAGCTGCCGACATGATGCGGGGCCGCCTGCCCTTGCCGCCGCAGAATGTGCCGCCGTTGGTGGGCAGCTAGGGATTGTGGTCCCGAATTACCATCACGTTTGAAGGATAACGTGGATTAAGGTAGCCCTTGTATATTTATAACAAAATTGGGGGCTGACATAGATAAGGAATTTTCTTTGTGAATGTCAGAAGGTTAGCAAGAGA
>CAZBQG010000251.1:0-6237 GCA_964493945.1 uncultured Rhodospirillaceae bacterium | reverse complement strand
GAACACCCTTCAAAGCCTTAATGAATTTATGCTCCTTACCAAATATCTTCTCCTGGAAGCTCTCCTCAAAATTTTCCTTGATCCGGTTCTCGGCATCCGCGATGGGCTTCAAGCCGCGGGCCTGTTCCCGGCTCATGATTACCTTGCCGCCTATGCTGTTGAGGAAACGTTCCTGGAAATCAGCCGCCAGATTCAGGCCCGACCTGCGTCCCTCAATGACGTGGCCGCGATAACGGCGCTCGATACGATCAAGGTGTCTCTTCAGCCCGCGTCTTTCGGCCTCGTCGCTTGTCAGGTCGCCGAATAGACGGCGCCATTTCGCTATTAGGTGCGCGCGCCGCCCGGTGCCATCGGCGCGGTTCCCATCCCCGGCGCTTTGCTCCACCCCATTTGACTGGGAGCCCCCCGCCAATTTGGTCGCTCCCGGAGGCGGGCCTTGCCCGGCCCCTTTGTCGGCGCGGGGGTTAGCTTTCCCTGTGTTCCCGGCCTTGAATGTTTGGGCAAGGGAGTCTCCCGGCGCCTTGAGGGCGGCGTCCGGACCCTTTTTGGCCGGCGTCAAAGGGCTGCTGCCCACCCGCGTCTCTATTTTGGCAGGGGCTGTTGTCCGGGTTTGGGAAGAGAGGGGAATGGCGGCAGGCGGACCACCGGCGGCGTGGGCGGCGGCGGGACCGGGGCGGGTGTTTCGGCCTTTCTCTGGTTTGAAGCGATGAGGGCCGCTGCCCGTCTGAGCATATTACCGAAGCCGAAGCCAGGCCCATCATAGGGGAGACCCGGTTCCTTCCGGCCTGGGCTGTGGCCCGGCCCGCCGGGCCCGTCCATGTTGGGATAAAGGACTTCCGCGGCAGTCCGCTCGCCCCCGTGCACCAAAGGGGGCAGAGGGGGTTCCGGCTCTTCTTCGCCCATGTATGGATAAAAGATCTGCCCGAGGGTCCGGTTGTCGGTCAGGCTTGAAAAGGCGTCCCGGCGTTTTTCATGGCAAGTCTCCTTAAGTTACAAAAATAGAAACGAAAATGCGTTCATATCATTGTTTTATTATGATTATCAATAGACACACATCAACGCCTGAAATCAAATAAAAAAGCCGCCCTTGGGCGGCCTTTTGCCTGTCCGCGCTGAGGCTTAATCAGCGCGAGTAGAATTCGATGACCAGATTGGGTTCCATCTGCACGGCATAGGGTACATCGGCCAGCAGGGGCTGGCGGGTGTAGGTGCCGTGCATCTTGGAATAATCCACTTCCATGTAATCGGGCAGATCGCGCTCGGGCGAGCCGATGGCGTCCAGCACCATGGGAATTTCGCGGGATTTTTCCTTAACCTCGATCACATCGCCGTCTTTCACCCGATAAGACGGAATATTGACCCGCTTGCCGTTGACCCGGATATGTCCGTGATTGACGAACTGGCGGGCCGAAAAGACGGTGGGGACGAATTTCATGCGGTAGATCACCGCGTCCAGGCGCCGTTCCAACAGACCGATCAGGTTTTCCGACGTGTCACCCTTGCGGCGCACGGCTTCCTGGTAATAGCGGCGGAACTGGCGCTCGCCGATATTCCCGTAAAAACCCTTGAGCTTCTGTTTGGCCTGCAACTGGGTGCCGAAGTCGGATTGTTTGCGGCGGCGCTGGCCGTGCAGGCCGGGGCCGTAATCGCGGCGGTTATAGGGGCTCTTGGGGCGGCCCCACAAATTAACCCGGAGCCGGCGGTCAATCTTGTATTTCGCGCGTATGCGTTTGGTCATTTATTTGTCCCGTTTTTTCAGGTGCTGTATTTGTCCCGGTAGTTCCGGATGGACGGGGCGTTGAAACCCACTTTCCCGGGAATGAAGCGGCGCAGTATAGGGATCGGTCCCGCCCTGTCAAACCTCTTGCGTCTAAATGGGTTCCAACTCGCTGTCCCAATAGAGGAAATCGCGCCAGCTTTCATGCAGGTAATTGGGCGGGAAGCCGCGCCCGACCCGCTGCAGTTGCTGATTGGTGGGCTGCACCGGCTTTCGCCTGACCGACATATGGGCATCGCGCGGCAGTTTGTTGCCCTTGCGCAGATTGCAGGGCGCGCAGGCGGTCACCACATTGGTCCATTCCGTGCGCCCGCCCAGCGAGCGGGGCAGAAGATGATCGAAGGTCAGATCCTGGGTCGAGTGCGCCGTGCCGCAATATTGGCAGGCAAAGCTGTCGCGGAGGAAGACATTGAAGCGGGTGAAGGCCGGGCGCCTGGAGAGATGGATATAACGTTTGAGCGCAATGACCGAGGGGACGGCCATCTCCCAGCTTGGCGAGCTGACCGTGCGGTTATATTCACCCAACACACTGACCCGGTCCAGAAAGACGGCCTTGACCGCGTCCTGCCACGACCATAAGGACAAGGGGAAGTAATTGAGCGGCCGAAAATCGGCGTTCAAGACTAGCGCGGGACAATTATCCAGGGCCAATTCCATGGCCGGGTACCCCCATTTGGAGCCCAGCATAGCGGCCAAACCCCAAGTTTCAACTGGTTAGCTTGATTCCCAGATTACGGGCCACGAAGCGGCGCCCGATTTCCACGCCCTCTTGGTCGATGCCGTGGCCCAGGCCCGGCCTGACATGGGCTTCGACGGGCACACCGGCCGCTTTCAGGGCCTTGGCCGCTTCAGGCAGGGCTTCGGGCGGGATCAGTTCATCCGCATCACCAGTGATCAGGCTGACCGGCGGGCGGGCGGTGATTTCATGGGACAATTCCTCCGCCCCCACCAGCCTGCCTGAAAAGCCCAGAATACAGGCGACATTTTCCGCCCGCCTGAGGCCGACAAACAGGCTCATCATGGTGCCTTGGGAAAATCCGACCAGGGCCAGCTTGTCCACGCCCAGCCCAGATGCCGCCAGTTCCTGATCGATGAACGCATCCAACTGGGGCCCCGCGGCCCTGGCACCATCCAGGAAAGAACGGGGCTGACGGTCTTCCAGATGAAACCATTCAAACCCGCCAAAAGATTGCTCGCAGACGAAAGGCGCATTGGGGGCGGCGAAGCGGGCATCGGGCAGAAGTTCCGAAAATGGGGGCGCCAGGCCCAAGAGATCATTGCCATTGGCGCCCCGTCCATGCAAAAGGATGATCAGCTGGCGGGCTGGGCCGCCCGATCTGGGTTCCGCCGAGGGGCCCGATAATGGTTCCACCCCGTTCATGCCCTGAGCTTAAAATGTGCCCATGGAAAATAAAAGACTTTGGAGAAATAAAAGACCTTATGGAAACCGTCACCCGTTTCGCGCCTTCGCCCAGCGGTTACCTGCATCTGGGCCATGCCTATTCGGCCTTGTTCGCCCAGGCAAATGCTGATGGCGGGCGTTTTCTGTTGCGCATTGAAGATATCGACGAGACCCGCTGCCGCCCTCAATTCGAGGACGCAATTTACGAGGACCTGGCCTGGCTGGGACTGAAATGGGAAACCCCGGTGCGCCGCCAGTCCGATTATCTGGCGGATTACCACCAGGCATTGGGCAAATTGGAGGAAAAAAAACTGATCTATCCCTGCTTTTGCACCCGCAAGGAAATCCAGGCCGAGATCGAGCGAGCAGGACAGGCCCCCCACGGCCCCGACGGGCCCCTATACCCCGGCACATGTTTGGGGTTGGATGGGGAGCAGCGGATCATGCGGCTCAATACAGGGGCCGCCTTCGCGCTGCGCCTTGATATGGAACGGGCGCGGGGTGCGGTGGGCGATCTCACCTGGCTTCATGCCGATCAAGGGGAACAGAAAGCGCGGCCCAAAATTTTCGGTGACGTGGTTCTGGCCCGCAAGGATTTGCCCTGCAGCTATCATCTTTCGGCCACCCTGGATGATCATGCACAGGGGGTGACGCTGGTCACCCGGGGGGAGGATTTGGCCGAGGCGGCCCATTTGCACCGCTTGTTGCAGGCCCTGCTGGATCTGGATGCGCCCGCCTACCGCCACCACGGGCTGGTGACAGATGAAACTGGCCGCCGCCTGGCCAAACGGGACAAGGACCTCACCTTGCGGGCACTCCGGGGCGCCGGCAAAAGCCCGGACGAAGTGCGGGCGCTCAGCGGGTTGGCGGATGGCTGAGCCGGTCATTGAACTAAATTGCGTCGGCAAAAAATTTGATGGCCGTCCGGTAGTCGACGGCTTCGATCTGAGCGTGCCCAATGGCGCCCGCCTGGGTCTTCTGGGGCCCAACGGGGCGGGCAAGACGACGCTTTTGCGCATGATCTATGGTGTCACCCGGCCGGATGCGGGCAGTGTGCGGGTCTTTGGCACCGACATTACCCGTGATCCGCGCCCGGTGCGGGCCCGCTTGGGCGTTACCTTGCAAGACAATGTGCTGATCGACGCGCTGAGCCCCCGGGAAAATCTCACCGTGTTTGGACGCTATCACCTGTTGGGTGGGGCGGCGCTGAGCAACCGGGTGAACGAGCTGATCCATTTTCTCGATCTGGAATCCCATGCCGATCTGGCGGTGGAAAAGCTTTCCGGCGGCTTCAAGCGGCGCCTGGCGGTGGCCCTCTCCCTGATGAACAGCCCCGAATTGCTCATTCTGGATGAGCCGACCACCGGGCTCGATCCGGCCGTGCGCCATGCGCTCTGGTCGCGCATCCGGAAATTGGGCGGGGCTGGAACCACCGTCCTGATTACCACCCATTACATGGACGAAGCCCAGCGCCTTTGCGATTCCGTGGTGATCATGGATGGAGGGAAAGCCATCGCCCGGGGCGTGCCCGAAGACCTCATCACCCGCCATCTGGCCCCCCAGGCGGTGGAGTTGGGTTGCACGGAAGCCGAGGGGGAGCAATTGCTGGACAGGCTGGGCGGCGGGCTCCGCAGCCTGCGGGCGGGCAGCCGCCTGATGATTTTTGCCGATGATGGAGCCGGGGTCGTTGAAGCCATCCATACCCTGGACGGGGGAGGAGAGCGGCCCCACATCACCCGCCCGGCCAATCTGGAAGATGTGTTCCTGCTGCTCACCGGAACAAGCCTGGAGGGCGGCGCATGAGCCTGTCTCCTCGCCATGCGGTATCGGTCTGGCGGCGCAATGCGTCGATGTACCGGCGCAACTGGAAGCTCACTATTTTGCCCAATTTCTTCGAGCCGGTCTTTTACTTGACGGCCATCGGCATCGGGCTCGGCGCCTACATCAACCAAATGGGCGGCATGAGTTATATCGAATTCCTGGCACCCGGCCTGCTGGCGGTGGCCGCCATGCACGGGGCCAGCTTCGAGGTGACCTACAACATTTATGTGCGCCTCAGCTTCGAAAAAGCCTATGACGCCATGCTCACGACGCCTGTCGATACGGACGATATCCTGATGGGCGAAACTCTGTGGGCCCTGACCCGGGCCGGCCTCTATGGCGGAGGATTTTTTGTGGTCGCCGCGCTCTTTGGGCTGGTACCCCTGCCCCAGGGACTTTTGGGCATTTTGGTGGTGCCCCTGACCGGGCTTTTGTTCTCGGCCATTGGCCTGGCTTTCACGCTCCGCGTGCCCTCCATCGACATGTTCAGCTTTTATTTTACCTTGTTTTTGACGCCACTCTTTTTGTTCTCTGGCGTCTTCTTCCCCCTGGAAGAACGCCTCTCAGGCGTCTGGCTGGTGGTCTCGGAGGTCTTGCCCCTGTTGCACCCGGTGCGCCTATCACGCGCCGCCTTTGCCGGTGAATTCACCTGGCTGGCGGTCTGGGATATGGCCTATATCCTATTGGTATCATTGGCCCTTTTCGCTTGGGCAAGACGCACCATTCGGGGGCGGCTGACCAATTGAGGGCAGCCCCCGCCGCCCCTCAATAATCCAAGAAGCTGCGGAGCTTGCGGGACCGGCTGGGATGTTTGAGCTTGCGTAGTGCCTTGGCCTCGATCTGGCGGATGCGTTCGCGGGTGACCGAGAATTGCTGGCCCACCTCTTCCAGCGTGTGATCCGTGTTCATGCCGATACCGAAACGCATGCGCAAAACGCGCTCCTCGCGGGCCGTCAGGCTGGCCAGCACGCGGGTGGTGGTTTCGCGCAGATTGCCCTGGATCGCCGCTTCAAGGGGCAGGATCGCGTTCTTGTCCTCGATGAAGTCGCCCAGATGGCTGTCTTCCTCATCACCGATGGGGGTTTCCAGGCTAATGGGCTCCTTGGCGATCTTCAAGACCTTGCGCACCTTGTCCACCTGCATGCCAAGCTTCATGGCCAGCTCGTCCGGCGTCGGCTCGCGGCCGATTTCATGGAGCATCTGGCGCGACGTTCGGACCAGCTTGTTGATGGTTTCG
>CAZBQG010000250.1:0-6238 GCA_964493945.1 uncultured Rhodospirillaceae bacterium | reverse complement strand
CATATCAAGCCTAACGGGACCTTAACGAGTCAAACTTTCTGGGAATGGGTATTATGGGTCGAGGGCACATAGGAGACGATGGGCCGAAAGCCATGGCGCTGGCCCATATCGACAAACGATTTTAGGGCGTCGTCGAAGATCCTAAGGTCGCCGTAACCGGCGGCGATAAAGCGGGCGAAACTGGGCTCGTCCAAATCTCCGTTGCCTTGATTGAAGGGGATGGTTTTGTCTGGAAAAACCAGCTGGTAGCGAAAATCCTGCTGTCGCATATTCCGGAGGATATAACCGACCAACTTCGAGATCGGCACGCTTCGCCCACGCGCTTCGCCACCGCGGTGGGCTCGCTCGCGCTGCCTTCCGAGCGCATCGCCGAACGAGCGAGGTTGAAGGCGTAGCTCCAGCGGCAACACGCCCACTCATCCTTCTGTGACGTGGCTCTTGACGTTATTTTCATAGCCTCGCCGGACTGTTCCTTATGGGCCCAATAGTAGAGCGCATCCCTGAGATCGTTCCCCTCATAGACATTCATAACGACGAACCTGGGGCGTTTACCCAACCCACACCATTTGAAAAGCTGAACGTATTCGTAAAGACCGATATAGGGCGTTCCCATATTGTAGGAAGTCATTCTAGTGAACTTGGCGAGCCGCTGCGGCCACGCCTGGTCAGGGCGAACAGCGAGGCACCAAGTAAACGAATCACCTAGCGCCACAATATCAGCCGGCAACCCGGCGGCGCGGGTGTCGTTGCAGAATCCCAGTGCGTCAGTGTGTTGCGGATTGATCGCCGCGGTATCCTTAAAACCTTGATTGATCGTGGCATTGGGCATGAACAGTCGTAGCGGTGGCCCCGAATCGTCGCGCGGCAACCAGCGGACCGATTGCTGGCTCGGCAAGTTGCGACTCGCCGCGATCTCACTCCTTACCACCGGGAAGAAGGCGATAAGCAGATCAAGTGGGATGAGGCCCGGAAACAGACGCAGTCCGCCCTCAATGAGAGCCAATGTTACGAATATGACGACCGAGGACTGCCCCACAGTCCTGACCAACCATTTCAAACGCGTTCGCATCATGGGCTGCCTGATTCGCTGCTCTACGACTGGCCTCTAATGACACAAATCATTTGTTTGGGCAATATGGAAGCGGCACGCAACCGCGTCGCTCCAATCGGTGGCCGTTTCATCGACGGATTTAATACCGCCGTCCAAAGGTGGTGATATTACCAATGCATTAATTGGACAAAATTCCCTCCAATGCCGTGCCATCGAACTTCTCCTAATGGCTATTCGCGTCGGTCCGGACCAGAATTAGAAAAGTCCGGTATACCTTCAGCTTCGGCCGTCACCGGGAGATGGGGGTCAGCCGGGATTGCGCAAGGAGATCAGATTGACGCCGCTCACGGTCATTACCGACGTTCCGTCCTGATTGATGATATCGATGAAGCTTTTGACGATGCCCCGGTCGGGTTTGGATTTGGAGCGTCTTGTATCCGTAACGGTCACCTGCACGGTGAGCACATCGCCGGCCCGCACCGGTGCGAGCCAGGCCAGCGCGTCGATCCCCGGCGATGCCATGGAGGAGACGTCGGACAAATAATTCTTGGCGTAGACGCGCATCATCAACCCGCCCGTATACCAGCCGCTGGCGATGATCCCGCCGAAGGGCCCGGCCGCGGCCTTTTCCGGGTCGGTATGGATATCCTGGGGATCATAAGAACGGGCGTAATCCATCATTTCTTTTTCATCGACTAGTACATCACCAAGAACATGGGTCTCACCGGTCACGTAATCTTCGAAATAGCGTTCGTCTTTGTTCATCAATAGAGCCTTTTCGCGGGAATTCAGGAAAATTTGAAGTGGGACAATTTGGCACGTCAGGTGCGCAGACGGTATTCCATCAGGAAACCCGGCCATTGGGTAGTCACTTTACCCGGTGCGGTCTTGAAATAGCTACGGGCGGTGGGATCGACAAGTACGGTCCGAGCCAGACGCCGCTGAATTTCCTCATTATATTCTTTTTGCACCTGGGGCAGGGGCTGCATGAAGCGGGCATTTTTTTTGGCCAGGCCCGCCAGGCAGCTCATGATATAGCGCACTTGGCTTTCCAGCATGAATACAATGCTGGCCGCCGTATTGGTGTTGGGGCCGTAGAGCATGAAAAAATTTGGAAATCCTGTCTAGGTGATGCCCAGATAGGCCTCGGCACCGCCCTGCCAGACCTGGCGGAGCTCCACATCGGCCCGGCCCGGTGATGCGCATGGGGACCAGAAAATCGGTGGGCGTGAAGCCGGTCCCATGGACCAGAATATCCTCCTCGCGGCTTTCGCCGTCCTCGGTCTGCACATTATCTGGCCCGACGGCGGTGACCGGTGTATCGATGAGGTCCACATTCTCCCGGTTGAAGGCGTCGTACCAGTCATTGGATTGCAAGACCCGCTTGACGCCCAGGGGATAGTCTGGCGTCAGTTTGGCGAGCAAATCCGGATTTGTGATTTTGCTTCCCAGAAAAGCCTTGAACTGGCTTTCCCCGCCGCGTGCCCCGCCCGAACTTCCAAAAAATCGCCAGTCGCTGCCAGCGCCGCCAAGCCAATGAGCCCCGGGGTGCCCGTCCCGGATCATGTTTTGAAAGCACATATTGGGGTGAGCGCTGGAAAACCAGAAGCTGCTTCACCCGGGGTGCGATGGCCGGCACGAATTGTATGGTGCTGGCCCCGGTGCCGATCACGCCCACCCGCTTGCCCTCCAGGGGCTGGGAATAATCCCAGCGGGCCGAATGGAACTGGGGTCCGGCGAAATCTTTCAGCCCCGGAATTTGGGGCAGGGCCGGGCGGTCGAAAATGCCGACGGCGGAGATGAAGATATCGGCCCGGATTTCCTCGCCGGCAGCGGTTTCAATGCGCCAAGCCTCATCGGGATCAAAGCGGGCGGCGGTAATTTCGCTGCTCAGGCGGATATGGGACATCAGCCCGTATTTTTCGGCGCAATGTTTCATATAGGCCAGGATTTCATCGTGGAGGGCATAATGTGTGCTCCAGCCGAAATCGGGCTCGAAGGAATAAGCATAGAGCAAGGAAGGCACGTCGCAGGCCGAACCGGGATAGATGTTGTCACGCCACACACCGCCCACTTCGGAACTTTTTTCGTGGATGGTGAAATTCTCGATCCCCGCCTTTTTCAGCGCCACACCCATGGCGATGCCGCCGAACCCGGCGCCGGCGATGAGGATTTCCGGATGATTGCTCACCCCAGATCCATCACGCCCAGGATGGCGCGGGTCAGGGGGCTTTGGGGATTGGCCAGCTCGCCATTCATGGAAAAATGGTCCTGTTCAGCCATGAACAATGTCTTCAGCCGGATCCCCGCATCGGCGCAGGCTTCTGCATATGCCTTGGATTGGCGCTGAAACTCATCGGTCTCCTTGCCGCCCCAGACGACGCCCAAGGGGATGCCTTCCCGGGGCAGGTTATGGATAGGGCTATTGCGCCTGACGGCATCCGCGTCCAGCTTCAGGTAGGATTTCTGGGAGGCATATAAAAACGGCTCCAGATCATGCAGCCCGCTGATAGCGGTTGCGCCTTTGATCACGTCGTCGGGCAGATCATGATCCGCCTGCCAGCCGGGTGCGGCCAGCATACCCGTCAAATGGCCGCCGGCCGAGCTGCCGGCAATAAAGATACGCTCCCCACCCCCATTCATCTCCGCCGCGTTCATATAGATATATGAGATGGCCTGGCGCACATCGGAAATGATCTCGTCCAAATTCATATCCCGGGCCAACCGGTAATTGATGGTGATCCAAGTGGCGCCAGCCTCATTAAAAGTGGCAGCCGGGAACCGCGTGCCCCCCTTGTCACCCCGGATCCAATATCCGCCATGGATAAAGACGCATATGGGCGAGCCCGCCTCGGAAGCTGGAAAGATATCCATGCATTGCAGTGGGTCTGGCCCATAAGACACGTCCAATTGGCCGCCGATCTCCTGCACCACCTTTTCCGACATGCCCTGGTAACGGAGCTGGTAGGTTTCAAGACTGTCCACCGAGGCCTCAATATCATATTGGACCTCCAACTCCTCCAGATCGAACTCGCGGTAAACGCTCATGTCTTCTGCTCCCGGTGTATTTTGTGGGCAAGGAATGGATTACAGGAGGGGGCGGAAACATTCAAACCGGAAATCCCCATCTGCTCACCCTTGGCTAAACTAGCCGGGGGGGTCATAATCCTGGTCCGGCCACCTTCGGACAATTTCCGTTCATGTCGATCTCAAAGCTGCTTGCCTATCTTGGGTCCCACGGTATGGGCCGGGCCTTGCGCCACCGGGATTACGCGCTCTACGAATTCTTTGGCTGGTTTTCCAATCTGGGGCTTTGGGTGCAGCGGGTGGGCATCTTTTGGCTGACCTGGGAGCTGACCGGATCGGGCGCCATGCTGGGCGCTTTGGCGCTGGCCGAATCCACCCCCATTTTTCTCCTGGTGCCCATCACCGGGACCATCGCCGACCGCTTCGACCGGTTGCGCGTTGCACGCACCACCCAGCTTTGCGCCATGGCCGTGGCGGGCGTCATGGCTGCCCTTTTTTTTCTGGACCTGATCAATATCCCGGTGCTCTTCATCCTGGTCATGCTGAGCGGCGTGGTGCATGCCTTCTGGGCGCCCGTGCGTCTGTCCATCACGCCATCCCTGGTGCCGCCCGAGGATTTTTCCGTCTCCGTCGGGGTGGATGCCACCTTGTTCAATGTGGCCCAGTTCGTCGGGCCGGCCATCGCCGGGCTGATCATCGCCTTCCTGGGCATCGGCTGGACCTTCGCCTTCAATACGGTGAGCTTCCTGGCCTATCTGGTGGCCCTCGGATATATCCGGCTCAGGCCCCGGGAACAGAAGCCCGGGCACCGGGCGGGCTTTTTGGATGATATTGGGGAAGGGGCCCGCTACCTCACCCGCCATCGGGCCATCGGGCCTTTGTTCCTTATTTTGCTGGCCATGGCCATTTTCATCCGGCCCTATGTGGATTTGCTGGCCGGGCTCGCCGATCAGACTTTCGGGCGAGGCTCCGACGGTTATGCCACGCTGGCTTCGGCGGTGGGTCTGGGCGGTTTTCTGGCCGCCTTGTGGATCGCCAATTTCGTCCGAATCCAGGGGCTGACCCTGAGGGTTCTGCGCATCATGTTTGCCGTCGGCGCCCTGACCTTGCTCTTCGCCACGGTTGGCGAGTTCTGGGTGGTGGCGATTTGCTCGGCGGCCATCGCCTTCACCATTTCGGCTTCTTCCATATCTTCGCAGATTCTCATTCAGACGGCATTGGACGAGCGGGTGCGGGGCCGGGTGATGAGCTTATGGATGGTCCTCACCCGCGCGGTGCCGGCTCTGGGCGCTCAAATTATTGGCGGGCTGTCGGATATTTGGGGCTTCCAGAGGCCCTTTTTCGTTTCGGCGCTCCTATTTCTGTGCGCGGTGCTTTTCATTTACCAATACCGCCACCACCTGGCCCGCCATCTGGAAACTCCGCCGGGCGGGGCTGGGTGACGGGGCTCAGGCCCAATATCTGGGCGTCGATGTGGGCTCTTGAAAGCCGTTAATTTTCCTAATCCGCGGTGCGGACCGGCACATCCATGTGGCCGATGCCCTCGAAGTCCAGCTCCATAACATCGCCCGGCTGAACCGGTCCCACGCCCTCGCAGGTGCCGGTCATGATGATGTCGCCGGGATGGAGGGTATAAAAGCTGGACGCCCAGCTTATCTGCTTGGCCACATCGAAAATCATCTTCGACGTGTTGGATTTCTGCCGGACCTCGCCGCCGATGGTCAGGGAGAAATCCAGATTATCCGGATTCTCGATCTCCTCGGCGGTGACCAGCCAGGGACCCAGGACCGCATAGGTGTCGACCGATTTACGAAAGCTGCGGTCTTCCGATCCGCGGATCACCATATCCAAAGCGATGGCGTAACCGGCGGCGTAATTCAACGCATCTTCATAAGAAACATTATTGGCCTCCTGGCCGATGACCACGCCCAATTCCGCTTCGTGGTCCGTGCGCCGCTCCTGGAAGCGCAAGGCGACCCCCGCCCCGGCTCCTGTCAAGGCGCTGTTGGCCTTGAGGAACAGCCCCTGTTCATCCAGGGTTTTGCGTTTGGAGCCCATATAAACGGCAATCTCCGCATCTTCCTTGGCTTCCTGGGCATGGGCCGCGTAATTGGTCGGCGTGCCGATGATCTTGCCCGGATTGGCCACCGGGCTTTCCAG
>CAZBQG010000249.1:0-6256 GCA_964493945.1 uncultured Rhodospirillaceae bacterium | reverse complement strand
AGCATCATCAAGTGAAATCCTGAATGAATAATTAATGGGTCCTGAGCCTAATTGCCACCCAGCCATTGCTCCACGGCCGACCAAAGCTGGCCGATAACGCCCGCATAGAAATGATCGCCGCCCTCGATTAATTGAAAACTCATATTGTCCCGGCTGGCCGCGAGGGTGGTCATTTTATCGGCCAGGCCGCCGAAGCCGAAACGGTCCACCTGTTCGGGCCTTCCTTCATTGCCGCCGATAGTTACCAGCAGGGGCACATCTACATCGGGCAGATGTTTGAGAATATCGTAGCGTTCTTCTTTCCCGTATTTGTCCAAGAATGTACGGGTCGTCATCAGGGCCGCCGTCGGCGCCTCGATGGCAAACAGCGCATCCATCCTGCCTTCCTTGGCCAACGCGTCAGCCTCGCGGGCCGAGGCATTGAACAGCTCGGCGCCGGGGACGTCTTGATAGGCGCTGTTGGAAAAGCGGGGCGGCGAGGATGCAATGGCCCGGATGATCCGATCGTCTTTTTCCATGGCCATGTAATAGATGCTTTTGACCGCGCCCAGGCTGTGGCCCCAGATGCCGATGCGCTGAAAGCCCCGCTCTTCGGCCAGATCAAGCCAGGTTTTCCAATCGAGGCGGCAATCATCCACCGTCTCGAAGGCAGCGCCCAGGCGCCCTTGGGGCGACGGGCAGTTATAGGCCAGATCATGGCCCCGGGAATTTACCCTCAGCACGGCCACGCCTCGCTCCAAGAAAGCATTACCCATCTCGTCGTAAAAATGTTCCTTGTAGAAATTGCTGCCGATGCCGTGATGCAGGATTATCATATCGACCGGCAGGCGGTTGGCAGTATCCGGCGGCGGCAGGCGAAGGGCGCCTTCCAGGGCTACACCATCGGAAGTCTGTACCCTGACCAGATTAACCAGCATGATTTATTCCCTTTATTGAAGCAGGCCGGGCGCCCAAAGCACCACGGCCGGAATGAAGACGATAGTCGCCAGACGCACCATGTCGCTCAGCAGGAAGGGAACGATGCCGGCGAATGTCTCGGTCAGGGCGACGCCCGGCGCCATGGAATTTATCACATAGACGTTGAGCCCGACGGGCGGCGTGATCAGGCCGGTTTCCGTCACGCTGAGCACAATAATTCCAAACCAGATGGCCTTGGCTTCCTCGCTCATGCCCAGTTCCAGGCCCAGGATAATGGGCAGGAAAACGGGCACGGTGATCAGGATCATGGCCAGCCCGTCCATCACCGCGCCCAGCATTATATAGATGATCAAAATGGCCAGAATGATGGCCAGCGGCGATAAATTGGCGCCGGTGATCATCTGGGCGATGGTCAGGGGCAGTTCTGACAAGGCCATGAAAGAGCCGTAAATTTCAGCCGCGATGAGGATTAGATAGATCATGCCCGTGATCTTGGCCGTATCGATCAGGGCTTCCTTGAAGGCCTCCCAGCTTATGCGCCGGAGCAGGGCGATCAGGCCGGTGCAGGCGGTCCCTACCGCGGCGCCCTCGGTCGGCGTAAACACACCTTTGTAAATGCCGCCAATGACCGCGAAAAAGATGACAAAAATGGGCCAGACATATTTGAGGCTTTCAAAGCGCTCCCGCCAACCGACCCGTTCCGCCGCCGGTCCCGATCCGGGGCGCAAGCGCACATAGATCCAGACGGCGATGACATAATAAAATGTGGCGATGATGCCCGGGAATACGGCGGCCAGGAACAAGTCCCCGATGGATTGCTCGGCAATGATGGCGTAAATCACCAAGATGATCGAAGGTGGAATGAGGATGCCCAGGGTGCCTCCCGCCGCCAAACAGCCTGTGCTGAGCGCCCCCGAATAACCCAGCTTGCGCATTTCAGGAAGCGCAACGGTGGCCATGGTCGCACCCGTCGCGATGGAAGAGCCGCAGATGGCCCCAAACGCCGCGCAACCGCCGATGGTGGCCACCGCGATGCCGCCCGGGCGGTGGCCGAACCAGGCCCTGGCCGAGCGGTAGAGTACGGCGCTCAGCCCGCAATGCACGGCCAGATGGCCCATCAGCAGGAAAAGCGGGATGACGGAAAGTGAATAGCTTGCCGTGCGCCCGACCGGCGCGGCCTCCAGCCAAATGAGAAGCTGCTCGAAGCTGGTCAGAGAGGCCATGCCGATGGCGCCAACGACGAAGAGGGCTATACCGATAGGCATCCTGAGTGCGATGAAGCCAAGGAGCACGACGAACATCAGCAAGGCGAGTTGGGGGCCGCTCAATCGCCCGGCCTCCGGAATATCTTGCGCAAGGCGACCCAGGCAAAAAGAATCAGCCCCAGGAAGCCGACCACGTGCAGCCACCATACCTTCATCCTGAGGAACATGGATTCATCGCCAGTCTCGAACTTGTCAAAACCGCCGATGACCACCCGCCAGATGAGCAGGCCGAGCACGGCCAGGAGGATCACGTTCTGGATCCGGTCGAGGTTCCTGGTGGTGCGCTCCGACATGCGGGTCGAGAAGAATTCTGCGATCAGGTGACCGTCGGACAGGTGGGTGAAGCCGAGGAAGAAAAAAGCGGCGATGGAGATGCCGTATTCGACAATCTCGTAATCGCCGGTGACCGGCAGGCTGATGGTGTAGCGGCCAACGACACTGAACACCGTCATGACGGCGACGCCGAGCACGATAAACCCGCCGGTTAGCGCCATGCCGCGAATCAACCGGTCAATGCCGAAAGGGCTCCCGGCTGCCTTTTTAGTGGGGGCACCGTCGGTCATGCTTTGGAAAGTCCCAAAGGGCGGCGGCGGAACCCATGGGGCCCCGCCGCCATTCCCGTCCCGGAGGCTATTTCTCGAATTTGGCGATCGCCGCGCGGGCCGCCTTGATCAGCCCCTTGCCGTCGATGCCCTTTTTCTTCATATCGGAAACCCAGCCCGACGTTACCGAGCTGGCAGCGGAAGCCCAGCGCTTGCGCTCGTCGGCCGTGAAGGCGCGGAAGGGCTTGCCCGATTTCTTGGCGACGCCTAATCCCGGCAGGTCGTCTTTCTCCCAGCGCGCCCCGAACTCCTTGGCCAGCCCCATGCCGCCGGCGGCATCCACGGCCCTTTTCAGATCAGCGGGCAGACCATCATATTTCTTCTTGTTCATGATCAGCATGAGGACGGGGTTGCTCAACCCCGGCAAGGCGAAATGACTGGCCATGCGGACGATCTTGGTGGGCAACGAGATGGTCCAGGCGGTGAGCACCGAATCGATCACGTTGCGCTGGAAGGCTTCCGCCATCTTGATGCCGGGGATGCCGACAGGGGTCGCGCCGATGGACTTGAAGGCCTCACCCAGAAGCCGTCCAGAGACCCGGACCTTTTGCCCCTTCAGGTCGGAGAGCTTGCCCAGGGGCTTGTGGGAAAACAGCCCCATATCGCCCGCCGAGAAGATGAGGATGGGATGAGTGCCCTTGTAGTCGCCTTTCAGCCAGGGATCGTAGACCGACATCATGGCCGGCGACATGATCCTGGGCGACTTGCCGCCGATGAAGGGCAGCTCGAACACCTCGGAGCGCGGGAAGCGGCCCGGCGAGTAGCCCGGCAGGGAATAGATGAAATCGACGAAACCCTTGCGCGCCTGATCGTAAAGCTCGTTCGGCTTGCCGCCCAACTGGCGGGACGGAAACAACTTTATCTTGATCCGGCCCGCCGATTTCTTCTCCACCTGCTTGGCCCACCATACCATGTTCTTGAAGGAGCGTGATGGCGGTGGAACGAATGTGTGAAAGCGCAGGGATACTTCCTGGGACAAGGCCGGCTTGGGCCCGCCAATGCCAATGGCCGCCAACGCGCCGATGATGGCCACGCCGCCAATGAATTTATTGTGCATCATGATGTTTCCTCCCTAAGGCCGGCTGCCCCCCATGGGCCGTTTTTTGCCGGTAATTTTCAATGCCGTATTCTGACTTTATACCATATTGGCGAAATTCGAAATTGCTATTTCGGGTGTACGTCAATCCCCGTCGCCCGATTCCCGCCACCAGTTGCGCATGATGCCGGTTGGGTTGCCGATGAAATTCTCCACCGGCTCGATGCCATAGCATTTCCATTTGGCGTTGACCATGTCGATGGTCTCCTGCGCCGGGCGGCTGGTGGGCGGGTAGTTCTGGGGCTCGCCTTTATTTACCCCTTCCGATCCCCAGATAGCGCGGGGTTCCCAATTGAAGGGCCGGGTGGCGTCGATCAGAACCCGGTCCCAGTAGCCCTTGGTTTCCGGCTCCTGGCGGGGATCGATGGGAGAGCCCCGGTGGTTTTTCCAGATCTTGATATCCTCACCGGCCTTGACCCGCCAGGCCATGGCCCAGTTCACCTGACCCAGATCCCAGGGGTTAATGTCATCATCGACCACAAAGACATGTTTGAACAGCCAGACGGCGCTGGTATTGCCCCAGATCACGCTGGAAATCCAATCGGCATGGCCCGGCACCGTGGGTTTGACCGAAACCACGATATGGGCGTTAGAGCTTTCCGGGATGCAGGCGATATCCTTGATGCCCGGCACGCCGTTATGTTCCAGCTCGTTCCAAATGGTGGCCGATTTCATGACGCTGGACATGATGTGGGATTCGTTGATCGGATGACCTTCCAGGGATGCCTGGAAAATGGGGTCTTCCCGGTGGGTCACGGCGGTTACATGCATGACCGGCGAGGGGCCCGGGACTTCTCCGTAATAGCCGGGATATTCGCCGAAGGGCCCTTCTTCGCGCCGCTCGGTCGGGTGGACGAAACCCTCGATGACGATTTCTGCATGGGCCGGCACGGGAAGGTCCACGGCCTTGCCCTGGACCACCTGGATGGGCTCGCCCTTCATGGCGCCGGCGATGTCATATTCGCAGACCCCGGCCGGAACATTGCCCGACGAGATGAAGCAAAGCCGGGGATCCATTCCGATGGCGATGGCCACCGGCATGGGCTCGCCGGCTTCCATATATTTCAGGTAATGCTGGCCGATATGCTGGCGACCCGGCTTGAAATAGATGCCCACCTCATTTTTTGAATGGACCATGACCCGGTACATGCCCAGATTGACCCAGCCCCCATCCCGGTCCTTGGTAATCACCGCATGCATAGTGCCGATATAGCGCCCGCCGTCGCGGTAATTGAAATGAGGCACGGGAAATTTGAGCAGATCGATATCGTCGCCCTGATCGATACATTGATGGACCGGGCCTTCGCTGACCGTCTCGGGCTCGATCTTGTTTTGGAACATGGTCTTGAGGGTGGTGACGATGTCTCTCCTGGTCGATTCCGCCGGGTCCAGGCCGAGCATCAGGCAAAGGCGGGAATAGGACCTGAACTGGCCGATGAACAGCTTGTTGGGGCCGGGTTCCTCGTAATTCTCGATGTTTTCGAATAAAAACGCCGGGGAGGCATCACCCAGCACGTCATAGGCCCGGCGCACCACGCCGGTCAGCTCCTGATCCCAATTCACCTGCTCGGTGATCTTGGAAAGATGCCCCTCTTCTTCCAGGCATTGAAGCCAGCTACGCAAATCGTCGATGGGTAGGCGGTTTTTCATTTGCTGTCATTCTATTTTTGCCACCAGTTGCGCATGATGCCCTGGGGGTTGCCGATAAAGTTTTCTACCGGTTCCACTCCGTATTTGTCCCATTTGGAATTGACCAGATCGATGGTGGATTGGGCCGGGCGGCTGGTGGGCGGGTATTTTTGCGGCTCGCCCTTGCCCACACCTTCCGATCCCCAGATTTCGCGGGGTTCCCAATCGAAGGGGCGGGTGGCGTCGATCAGCACCCGGTCCCAATAGCCTTTTTCCTCCGGTGCCTGACGGGGATCAATGGGCGAGCCCCGCTGGTTCTCCCAGATCGTGATGTCCTCGCCGGCCTTGACCCGCCAGGCCATGGCCCAGGCCACCTGGCCCATATCCCAAGGATCAATGTCATCATCGACAACGAAAATATGCTTATAAGACCCGATGGCCGCCGAATGGCTCCAGGCGACGCTGGCCACCCAATCGGCATGGGCGGGGACGGTCGGCTTGATGGAAACCACCAGATGCCCCCCTGAGGATTCGGGCAGGCAGGCGATGTCCTTGACCCCCGGCACACCGTTATATTCGAAGGCGTTCCACAGCGTCCCCGCCTTCATCATGGCGCCAATCACATGGGTTTCATTGACCGGATGGCCTTCGAGGGATGCCTGGAAAATGGGATCTTCCCGGTGGGTCACGGCGGTGACGCGCATGACCGGCGAGGGGTCGGGCACCTCGCCGTAATAGCCGGGATA
>CAZBQG010000248.1:0-6274 GCA_964493945.1 uncultured Rhodospirillaceae bacterium | reverse complement strand
TGCTCTTCCTCGTCAGCGCGGTCATCTGGATGCGGTAACTGTCAACAGGACCTAGAGTCCCTTATTGGTGATTTTTCTTTCCCAAATGCCTTGTTAACCCAATCCGTACAAAGGGTCAAAGGTAGAAACTGTTCATTCTTCCCGGGCCCTGGGATGGGCGTCGCGATAGACCTCCAGAAGCCGCTCCTGATCGATGGCCGTGTAACGTTGGGTGCTGGACAGGGAGGCATGGCCCAGCAGTTCCTGGATGGTCCTGAGATCGCCGCCACCGGCCAGGAGATGGGTTGCAAAACTGTGCCTGAAGGCATGAGGCGTGGCCGTATCGGGCAGGCCCAGTTCGGCCCTGAGACGGCGCATCATGCGTTGCACGACGCCCGCATTGAGGCGCTTGCCCCGGGCGCCGACAAACAACGGATCATCACAGCCCAGCTTGAACGGACAGGAGGCGAGATAGGTCTGAATGGCGTCCACGACGGCGGGCAGGACCGGGACCAAACGCTGCTTGCTGCCCTTGCCGGTGATGACCATGGCCCCGCCATCCGGGGCCTGGCCCCGGTTAAGGCCCAACGCCTCGCCAATGCGCAGGCCAGAGCCGTAGAGCAAGGTCAGGATGGCCCGGTCCCGGTCCGCGATCCACGGTGTCGGATGGGAAATGGCGGCGAAATCCAGGGTTTCGGCGGCGTCCGCCTCGCTCAGGGGCTTGGGGATGGATTGGGCCTGGCGCGGCGTCCGGATGGCACCAATGGCGGCGTTTTGGACCGCCCCGGTCCTCTCCAGATAAGCAAAAAAATTGCGTAAAGTAGACAAGGCGCGGGCCGTTGATGAACGAGCCAGGCCCCGCTGACCACGCCTGGCCAGATACCCCCTGAAATCCGCCGCCGCCAGCCCGGCCAGATCCTTCAGACCCGGCGCGTAGCCCAGATGTTCTGCGACAAACTGGAAAAAGCCGGCAAGGTCGCGGCCATAGGCGTCCAGCGTATGTTCGGAACAGCGCCGCTCATCGGCCAGCCAGCGCCGCCAGCCTTCCACCGCCTGGGCCAATGCCGGTTCGGCCTGAAGCGGGTTCTGGCTCGGTTTCAGGCGGGCGGCGTCAGCCATCGCCTGACACAATTCTCGGCCACCCTGGCCAGGAAATTGAGCAATTCGCTGGATTGGCTGGGATGGAAGCTGCCTTCCTGGCTGGCGCCCAGGGCCAAAATCCCCTTCGGCGCCTCCGGCCCACAATTGAGCCGGGCCAGGGCCGCGGACCCGATGGGCTTTGAATTTTCGCCAAAAATAGACGCTCCGTTTCCGGTTGTTTCCAAAAGGCGGACCTCTTCACCGGCCCCACCCAGCAGATCATCCACCCGGCCCGGCGCCAACCAACGGATTTGGCTCTGATTTCCAGGCAGCTCGGCACCCGGCCCATCCTCAAAGCAGATGGAAGCGGCATCCACATCAAGCATCAAGGGAAGGTCGGAACCTATGACCCCGGCCAGATTTTCCAGCCCGTCGGCCCCCAACAATGCCAGCACCGCGGCATGGGTACGGGTTTGCACCATCATATTGGCATGGGTCGTGCTGATCAGTTCGGTGGCCCCTTCGCGCAGGTCGTGCGCTTCATCGCGCAACCGCTCGACCATGAATTTCTGCATGTCCAGAACCTGATCGCCACTCCATCTGGAAGGCGGCACCACCAGCTTTAAAAGCTCCGGGTTGTCGTTAAAGAAACCGGGCCGTTGGCGGAGGAATTCTATCACCGCGCCGACCTCCGGTATTCCCGGCTCAAGGGGGTTCAGGTCTTTCTGGTCTTGATTTTCCGCATTGCCCGTCATGTCAGGTCTCCAGGATGGATTGGCCGGTCTCCGCCCAGTCCGCGAGGAACGCGGCCAGGCCCTTGTCGGTCAGGGGATGGTTGAACATCTGGTTGAGTAATTTGGGTGGCAAGGTAACGATATGGGCCCCCAGGCGGCCCGCTTCCACCACATGCATGGGATGGCGCACCGAAGCCACCAGAACCTGGGTGGTGAAATCTTCATATTGATCATAGATCTGGCAAATATCGTCGATCAGCTCCATGCCGCCGGCGCCCAGATCATCAAGACGGCCGACAAAGGGTGAAACAAATGCCGCCCCCGCCTTGGCCGCCAGGATCGCCTGGGGGGCTGAAAAGCAAAGCGTCATATTGACGGCAATACCTTCGCCGGAAAGGGCCTTGCAGGCAGCGATGCCATCCCGGGTGAGGGGCAGCTTGACCGCCAGGCCGGGCACTATCGCCGCCAGGGCGCGGCCTTCCTCGATCATTTGGGCCCTCTCGGTGGCGGTGACCTCGACGCTGATGGGTCCCGCCACCAGAGTGCGGATTTCCTCGATCACGGATTTGATCTTGCGCCCCGTCTTGGCGATCAGGGATGGATTGGTTGTCACCCCGTCCAGCAGACCGGTTTCGGCCCAAGGTTCGATTTCCGCCGGATCGGCCGTATCGATAAAAAACTTCATAGCGCTTAACCCCACACGAATTGCTCCGGGTTCCATACCCGGTCAGCCTTTCTGCCCTGGTGGGGCATTTTTTTTGGTGTCTTGGGCGAGTTGCCTTTAACAAGACCCGCCTTGAAGGATAGAGTGTAGCCCATGCCGAGCCCGCGCGCCAGTGACCAATTAATCAGCGTTTTGTTGCCCCTGCCCCTGGGCCGGGCCTATAGCTACGGCGTGCCTGGGGAACTGGATCTGGCGCCGGGTGATTTCCTGAGCGTGCCCCTGGGCGCGCGCCAGGTGACGGGCGTCGCCTGGGACGGGGAGCCCGGCCTGGTTCCGCCTGAAAAACTGAAATTCGTCACGGCCCGGATGGATGCGCCTCCGCTCCCGGAAATTTCCAGGCGCTTTATCGAATGGGTGGCGGCCTACACCATGTCCGGCACCGGTGCCGTGCTCAAGATGGCCATGAGCGTGCCCGCCGCCCTGGAGCCGCCCAAAATGGTGGAAGCCTACGGAATAGCCGGCCCCTTGCCCGAATTGCGCATGACGCCCACCCGCCAACGGGTGCTTGATCAATTGTGTGATGGCCCACCCCGCCCGGCGGTGGAGCTTGCCCGGGAGGCCGCCGTCGGTTTGTCCGTGGTGCGCGGCCTGGCCCAGGCGGGGGCGCTGGTCAAACATCATCTGGCACCGGCGGCTCATTTTTTGGAACCCGATTGGCGGAGCAAGGGGCCAAAATTGTCGGAAGCCCAGGCGGCGGCGGCGGAGACCCTTTGTACCCAATTGGCGGCGGGCGGCTTCACCGCCAGCCTGCTGGACGGCTTACCCGGTTCGGGCAAGACCGAGGTCTATTTCGAAGCCATCGCCAAGGCTCTTGAAATGGGCCGCCAGGCGCTGGTGCTGTTGCCTGAAATCGCCCTCACGGCCCAATGGCTGGCGCGCTTTGAGGCGCGCTTCAACTGCAAGCCGGCCATGTGGCATTCAGACCTGACCAGTGCCTTGCGCCGGCGCACTTGGCGGGCCGTAGCCGTTGGCGAGGCAAAAGTCGTGATCGGCGCCCGCTCAGCACTTTTTTTACCCTTTCCCGATCTGGGCCTGATCACCGTCGATGAAGAACATGACCAATCCTTCAAACAGGAAGACGGGGTCATCTACAATGCCCGGGACATGGCGGTGGTCAGGGCCCAATTGGGCGAAATTCCCATCACTCTGGTCTCGGCCACGCCTTCGCTGGAGACGGTGCGCAATGTGGAAAATGGCCGCTACCAGCGCCTGGAACTGCCCGAACGCCATGGGGGCAGCCTGATGCCCGAAATCAGCCTGGTGGATTTGCGCACCGATCCACCGCCCCGGGGGCGCTGGCTGTCGCCCGCCCTGCTGAAGGCCATGGGCGAGACCTTTGCCGCCGGCGAGCAGGTCATGCTTTTCCTCAATCGCCGGGGCTATGCGCCCCTGACGCTCTGCCGCACCTGTGGGCATCGGCTGCATTGCCCGAGATGCGTGGCCTGGCTGGTGGAACACCGCCTGGCCAATTATCTGCAATGCCATCACTGCGGCTACCGGGCGGGCCTGCCCAAGGCTTGCCCGGCTTGCGAAAAAGAGGACAGTTTCCACGCCTGTGGGCCGGGCGTCGAACGCCTGGCCGAGGAAGCCGCCGAACTGTTTCCCCAAATCCACCAAGTGGTGGCAGCCAGCGACACGCTGAACAGCCCGGGCGATGCGGTGGAACTGGTGCGCATGATCGAGACAAATCAAGTGGATTTGATCATCGGCACACAAATAATTGCCAAGGGCTATCATTTTCCCATGCTCACCCTGGTGGGCGTGGTGGATGGGGATTTGGGTCTGGCAGGCGGCGATCTCAGGGCCGGGGAGCGGACCTATCAGCTTTTATTCCAGGTGGCTGGACGGGCCGGGCGGGAGCAGCACCTTGGCCGGGTCATGTTGCAAACCTCCAACCCGGACCACGGCGTCATGCGGGCTCTGGCCCAAGGTGACCGGGCCGGGTTCCTGGAGGCCGAGGCGAAAGACAGGGAGGCTGCCGGCATGCCCCCCTTCGGCCGTCTGGTAGGTATCGTGATTTCAGGGCGCGATGAGACGGAAGTGGACACCGCCGCCCGAGCCATGCGCGCCGCCGCCCCCAGGGCCGATGATTTGCTCATCCTGGGGCCGGCGCCAGCTCCGCTCAGCCTGCTCCGTGGGCGTCATCGCCGGCGGCTGCTTCTCAAGGCCCGGCGGGGAACAAACATCCAGGAAAAAATGCGTATCTGGCTGTCCGCCATGCCGCGCCTGCACAAGGTGCGCATTCAGGTTGATATAGACCCCTACAGCTTCCTCTGAGTGGGCTCACCGGTGATCTTGCAAGGCCAATTGGGGTATGCTAGATAACCACCGCCTCGACGGGGGAGCTCTCGAGGCTGTGTTTTTCTTAGGATCATCCACTTCACCAACGATTTGGATTTCGCCAGGCAATTCGACCAAATTATTAATGAACCGAGGGTAATTTCAGTTGTCATCGGATACAACAGGCGCGACCGGACTGGCCGGGCGTTATGCCACCGCATTGTATGAATTAGCGGCGGGCGCAAACGCGCTCGACGAGGTTGCCGGCGATTTGGATTTGCTGGCGGCCATGAATGATGAAAGCGACGATTTCCGCCGCCTTATACGGTCGCCGGTAATTTCCAGGACCGAACAGGGCGCCGCCATGGCCGCCCTTATGGAACGCACCGAAGCGACGGATCTGGCCCGCAAATTCGTCGGTCTTCTGGCCGCCAACCGGCGCCTCTTCGTGCTGCCCCAGATCATCCAGGCCTATCACGGCCTGCTCGCCCGCCAGCGCGACGAAAAGACGGCTGAAATCACATCGGCGGCCCTCTTGAGCGAAAGCCAGCGGGCGAGCCTGGAAGCGGCCTTGCAAAAATCCGTGGGCGGGAGCGTCACGCTCCGCACCCATGTGGATAAAACGCTGCTGGGCGGTCTGGTGATCCGGCTGGGATCAAGCATGATCGACAGTTCACTACAAACCAAATTGGAACATTTGAAGTTAGCCATGAGAGGGACCGGGTAATGGATATCCGCGCGGCGGAAATTTCCGCGATCCTAAAAGATCAGATTGAGAATTTCGGAACCGAATCGGAAGTCGCCGAGGTTGGTCAGGTACTGTCCGTAGGCGACGGCATCGCCCGCGTCCATGGGCTGGACCAAGTGCAGGCCGGCGAAATGGTCGAATTTCCGGGTGGCATCAAGGGCATGACCCTCAATCTGGAAGATGACAATGTGGGCATCGTCATTTTCGGCGATGACCGGTCCATCAAAGAGGGCGATACGGTCAAGCGGACCGGCGAAATCGTCGATGTGCCGGTCGGGCGCGGGCTTTTGGGCCGCGTGCTGGATGGTCTTGGCAATCCCATCGATGGCAAGGGGCCCCTGACCGATGTGGAAATGAGCCCCATCGAGATCAAGGCGCCCGGCATCATTCCCCGCCAATCGGTCCATGAACCCATGCAGACCGGCATCAAGGCCATCGACAGCCTCATTCCGGTCGGGCGTGGGCAGCGCGAATTGATCATCGGCGACCGCCAGACCGGCAAGACGGCCATCATTCTGGACACCATCATCAACCAGAAATCGGTCAACGAAGCGGCCAAGGACGAAAGCGAAAAGCTTTATTGCGTCTATGTGGCCATCGGCCAGAAACGTTCATCCGTCGCCCAGATCGTCAAGGTGCTGGAAGAAAACAATGCGATGGAATATTCCATCGTTGTCGCCGCCACCGCGTCCGAACCCGCGCCGCTTTTGTTTGTGGCACCCTATACGG
>CAZBQG010000247.1:0-6318 GCA_964493945.1 uncultured Rhodospirillaceae bacterium | reverse complement strand
TATGCATTGCCGCTATTGTTATCTTCTATCTGAATTAATGAGCCCTGACCCTAGCGAAAAATCAATTTTGATAACGATCACTCGCTCTGGCAGTAGACTTTTAGCCATTAAACCTTCGAAAATTTTCTCCAGCGGCTTAAGGCCGAGATTGTCCGCCGAGCCGCCATTGAACAAATGGAAATATTCCGGCTTATTCCCCGCTTCCACTGAAAAATCACGTAGCGTCACATAGGAAAATACCCCGGGAAAGGCAGAGGAAGCCATGACCGCGTAAGCGATGGGGTAGTGGTCGAGATTGGAGTGGAGTTCCTTGAACTTTGCTTTGGTGAAGGAGAAAAACAAGTCGATGTCTTTTGATGCCTTTTTGCTGCGTCGCGACGGTCGGGTGAAATTTGTCGCGTTCACAATAAGAGCAGGTCTTCTGGGATTGATATCCTGAAAGCCGAGAGATTCACCGTCTAGAAATGAATGGTCATAAAGATTATCCGACAGTGTTTCGGCCATGATGTTGCTGCGGTCGAAATCGGTAAACCAATAACGGACAATGTTTTCCGGCCAGAACCAGTTGCCAACCCAGCTCCATTCGAAATTCGGCAGCATTCTCTTGAAAACGGTTCCGCAGTCTTTCAATCGATCTGTATCTGTGATTCGATTTGCCTTTTGTACCTCGAACGGGTTGTCCCCCGAGCCATAGGTCCATGCGCAGCGTGGCGTATTCTCCACCGTCCGCGGACATTTATCTTCTGGATCTTTTGTCGGTTCACAGCTCAGCGCATAAAGGGCGGCCGTAACAGAGCCGCCGGATACCGAGGAAATGATATCGACGCGGTCCAACAGCGCTTTCGGGCAGGCGCGGCGCGATGCCTGAGCATCGGGCAAGCGCCGCAACGCAGCCGAGGGGCCCAGTTGCCCCACCGAAGGCCGGGTGCTTTTGAGCCGTGGCGTCGTTGCACATCTTTGGCGATGCGCCGCATCGCCATGCGAAGCGCGCCTAGCCACGGTACAAATTCACCCAGTCAAAATGACCGCATTTAAATTAAACATGCTCTAGCGCCGGGCCTGCAGGCGGTTCTTGATTTTACCGATGGCCTGACCCGGATTGAGGGATTTGGGGCAGGTATTGGTGCAGTTCATGATCGTGTGGCAGCGGAACAGGCGGAAGGGATCATCCACCTCGTCCAGGCGCTCACCGGTGCTTTCGTCGCGGGAATCAGCGATCCAGCGATAGGCCTGCAAGAGCACGGCCGGGCCCAGATAGCGGTCCCCGTTCCACCAATAGCTGGGACAACTGGTCTGGCAGCAAAAGCACAAGACGCATTCCCAAAGCCCGTCCAGCTCGGCCCGTTCCGCCAGGTTTTGCAGCCTTTCGCGGCCGGGCGAAGGGGGGCTTTCGGTCCGCATCCAGGGTTTGATGGATGTATATTGGGCATAGGGCACGGATAGATCGGCCACCAGATCCTTGACCACCGGCATATGGGGCAGGGGGTAAATCTTCACGTCGCCACTGATATCGGCTACGGGCTTGGTGCATGCCAGGGTGTTGGTGCCGTCCACATTCATGGAGCACGACCCGCAGACCCCTTCGCGGCAGGACCGGCGGAAGGTGAGCGATGAGTCCATCTCGTTCTTGATCTTGACAATGGCATCCAGAATCATGGGGCCGCAGTTGTCCATATCCACTTCGAAAATATCCAGGCAGGGATTCTCCCCGCTGTCTTCGTCATATCGGTAGATGCGGAATTTGCGGATATTCTTGGCCCCAACGGGTGCCATGAAGGTCTTGCCTTTTTTAACCTTGGAATTGGCCGGCAGCGTGAATTCAACCATGAAAGAGGCCTCTGTCCTGCATTAGTAAACCCGTTCCTTGGGCTCGATGTAATCGCATTCGTCGGTCAGGGTATAGGTATGAACCGGCCGGTAATCGAGCTTGACGTTCCAATCCCCGTCAAGCCAGGCCAGGGTATGCTTCATCCAGTTTTCGTCGTCCCTGTCGGCGAAATCTTCCCTGGCATGGGCACCCCGGGATTCCTGGCGCGCCTCGCCCGAAACGATGGTGGTGCGTGAGCACGCCATCAGGTTTTCAAGCTCCAATGCCTCCACCAGATCGGAATTCCAAACCATGGAGTGATCCTCGAGCCCGATATCGGTCAGGCTGCCGGCCACCTCCTTGGTCAGCCTGCAGCCTTCCGTCAAAACCTCCTGGGTGCGGAAGACGGCAGCATTGGTTTGCATGGCGCGCTGCATGTTGAGACGGATTTCGGATGTCCTTAAGTTCCCCGTGGCATTGCGCAGCCGGTCAAACCGCTGCACGGCTTCCTCGCCGGCACCCGCCGGCAGGGCGGAGGGGGACCAGTCCTTCTCGGCGATCTCGGCGGCCCGCAATGCCGCGGCCCGGCCGAAGACGACGATATCGATCAAGGAATTGGTGCCCAGGCGGTTGGCCCCATGGACCGACACGCAGGCCGCCTCGCCGATGGCCATCAGGCCCGGGCAGACGGCATCGGGATCAGTGCTGGATGGGCGCAAAACCTCGCCTTTGTAATTGGTCGGGATGCCGCCCATATTGTAATGCACCGTGGGCAGGACGGGGATCGGCTCCTTGGTGGCATCGACGCCGCCGAAAATGCGCGAGGTTTCGGTGATCCCCGGCAGGCGGTGATGCAGCACATCGGACCCCAAATGTTCCAGATGCAGATACATGTAATCCTTATCGGGACCGACGCCGCGCCCTTCGCGTATTTCGATGGTCATGGCCCGGCTGACCACGTCGCGGGACGCAAGATCCTTGGCTGACGGTGCATAGCGCTCCATGAAGGCTTCGCCTTCCGAATTGGTCAGATAGCCGCCCTCGCCCCGGGCCCCTTCGGTAATCAACACGCCCGCCCCGTAAACGCCGGTCGGGTGGAACTGAACGAATTCCATATCCTGCAGCGGCAGGCCGGCGCGCGCCACCATGGCATTGCCGTCGCCCGTGCAGGTATGGGCCGAGGTGCAGGAAAAATAGCTGCGCCCATAGCCGCCCGTCGCCAAAACGACGATTTGCGCCTGAAAGCGGTGCAAGGTGCCTTCCGCCAGATCCCAGGCCATGACGCCCCGGCAGGTGCCGCTTTTGTCCATGATCAGGTCGATGCCAAAAAATTCGATGAAAAATTCGGCGCCATGTTTCAGGCAGTGCTGATAAAGCGTATGCAGCATGGCGTGCCCGGTGCGGTCGGCGGCGGCGCAGGCCCGTTCCACCGGTGGCCCTTCGCCGAAATTGGTCATATGGCCGCCGAAGGGCCGCTGATAAATCTTGCCTTCTTCGGTGCGCGAAAATGGCAGGCCCATTTCTTCCAGCTCATAGACGGCGGGGACCGCCTCGCGGCAGAGATATTCGATGGCATCCTGATCGCCCAGCCAGTCGGAACCCTTGACCGTGTCATAGACATGCCACTTCCAATGATCTTCGCGCATATTGCCCAGCGCCGCGCCGATGCCGCCCTGGGCCGCGACCGTGTGGCTGCGGGTGGGGAAGACCTTGGTGATGCAGGCGGTATCCAGGCCGCCCGCGGTCATGCCCAGCGTTGCCCTGAGACCGGCGCCGCCGGCGCCGACCACGATCACGTCATGAACATGGTCGATAATCTCGTATGATGAGCTCATTTAGGCTTGGCCTCCGAAAACCACCTGGAATATGGCGAGGATGCTGGAGACGCCGAACAAAAGCGCGCCCAGTTTAATTGCGATAAGCGTGCATGTTTTGGCCTTTTCGCCATGCACATAATCTTCCACCACCACCTGCAGGCCCAGCTGCAAATGATAAAACATGGTGCCCACGAACAGGATCATGAGCAGCGTGTTCCCGGGCAAGGAAAGCCACGTTTTAAAGGCGGCCAGATTGGCGCCGGCCAGGGAAACGGCGGCAAAGGCGGCCCACAGGCCCAAAGGAACCAGGGCGATAGCCGTAAGGCGCTGCGCCCACCAATGTTCCGTGCCGTCCTTGGCCGAACCCAGCCCCCGGACGCGGGCGTAATCCCTTTGAATGTTCATTCAGCCGCCCCCCAAAAGCCCGTAGCCCGCCAACCAGGCGAGGAAGGTCAGAACCAGCGAAGCCAGTACCATGGTCACGCCGGAAGCGCGCAGTGCGCTCATTTCAAAGCCCCAGCCCGCATCCCAGAACAAATGCCGGATGCCATTACACAAGTGATAGAAAAGCGCCAGGGTCCAGCCGAACAGAAGTAACCGGCCAAGGGGGTGGGCGAGGGCCGCCTGGGCGCGCCCAAATGCCTCATCACCATAGGCGGCCGCGTTCAGCCAATAGGCGAATGCAAACGCACCCACGGCCAGAGCCACCCCCGTCGCCCTATGGGTAATGGAAAGGACCGAAGTAATCTGCGGCCGGTAAATCTGTAAATGAGGTGAAAGTGGCCGGTTTCCCTTGCTCATGAACGACAACTCCTCATGGACCGTAACCCCTGTATCCCCGTTCCCGATTGGCGGGCCGCCCGATGCGGGTGCCTAGCCACTCTGAGTTTTGTTTAGACCCAACTGACCGGGCAAGTCAAATATGGGGCGGCTTTCAATTTACCCGCCTGGCACTTCTCCGTCAGCCGGGCGGGAATTTTCGTCCACAGCCCTCTCTAATATCTGGATAGAGATAAATCATTGAATAATAAAGAAACTAAAAAACGATGTGAGTATTTTTGTGGATAAAATGTTAGCAAACTGTGTAAATATAGAACAATTAGTACCGAAAAAACTCATGAAATGATGAATTGTGTATTGAATTAATATTTTCCATCCCAGAGAATAACTCCCGAACGCAATAGCGTCTTCACCAAGTTTTTTGCCAATGTCGGCACCTTTCCAGAGGTTCGGCGGCGGCGGGAAAAATGGGGCCGCCACGGGACCGGGGTCTTTGATCCCATTTCGTGGCGGGACGGTGACCGGGGGGTTTGAACCAGGGGCTGTATTGGCCTGATCCCCTCCGTCGGTCAAGCGCGGTGTCAATGCCGGGCATGACAAGACCGGGGACGGTTATCGGCGGATTATCGCCGCCATATTGGTGGGGTGGTTGCTTGCTCGACTGATCGGTTTCGCCCGCACGGACCGCATCGGTCAGCGTCCTGGAACTAGGCATGAAACGGCTTCGGCCGCTTCCGGCCTTACCCGGGGGGCCCTCCGGCAAGTCCGCTCTGCCAATCAGGGATGGCCTGTCCATTTGGTGATTGGTTGC
Organism: uncultured Rhodospirillaceae bacterium; assembly: GCA_964493945.1. GTDB lineage: Bacteria > Pseudomonadota > Alphaproteobacteria > Rhodospirillales > UBA2165 > CAZBQG01. Next base: position 1,103 of record CAZBQG010000247.1, on the reverse strand, counting down.
CTTGGCGACAAGGGGGCCACGCGCGGACACACTCTTGGCCGGAAGCGGTCTCTCTCCCAAGGGCGCGTCTCCGGTATCAGGATGTACCGCGTGCATAGGACGGGATGGTGTTCACGGAGCCTGGCCGGCTCTAAAGAGGCGTCAGGGTATCGCGTTTGCGGTACACCGCGCATGGTTCCCAGGCCTTGCGCGACCTGACGCCTCATTTTTTTGACATTTTTTTGCCCACGGCAGCGGCCTTGGCGTGCCCATGAAACGCTGCTTTTGATTGGCCAACGGAAATCTATGGGTGTCACCAATTGTGCACAATGGGGTAGTTATCAGCCAGAAAATGGTGGTCTCTATGAGCAATGATGTTAGGGCGTCTTTGTCTTTGCTGCGGCCTTGCGCTTGCCAGGAAGCGACAAGGTCATCTCAAATTCTCAATGTGCAGTGAATTTCATCGCGAACCTCACGTATAAGCATTACGGCTGTTTCCACGTCTCCTACAATATTTGTAAAATTCGTGTTCAATTTGTCGATAAGTTCGAATTCGCTGTCCAGTTTCTTGTAGGCATAGCCCAACAGCACTGGTACCCTCTCGGCGCTGTCTTTCGCCTTCATACGCTCCATACACAAAGCTGCTGCCTCATCGGCCATCCCCTCGATTTTGTGAATGGTCATCAGGCGTTCGCGAGGGCATCAATGAACGACAGTTCATGGACAAGAGTATCAATCCGCCTTTCCACCTCGTCCACGCCGTCCGGTCCAAGACCAAGCTGTTCTGTCAGTTTTTTGATGGAGTCTTTGACCTTCGTCTTGATCTCAGGTTTTTCCAAGACCTCCAAAATACCTTCCAAATTGGTCAGTGTGGCCGTTTGCCCAGTCACCCAGGCAATGAGTTGCAAGGTCAGCCTTCCCCTTGCGAAAAGACGATGCCGTTCCTCCACCGTCCACGAGGCGGAGCCGTCGAGCAATTCGTTGGGAATGGAATCATTCAACCGAATGATCTTCACGTATCTGAGAGAGCGCCCCACGATGTCGAGGAGCCGGCCACCATCTGATACCGATCTGCAAAAAGTTTAACACATTAACGGTCTGTTAGGCTGGTCGTGAGTCAAGAT
>CAZBQG010000246.1:0-6407 GCA_964493945.1 uncultured Rhodospirillaceae bacterium | reverse complement strand
TAGAAATCCATGACTATATTGTGGCTCTCTTCAAACCAAATATACCGCGAAAAGCATTGATAGGATTGGTTCTATGAAAAGAGCCGGGTACTGTGCATGATGAGATGATGAGTACTGGCCCCCACGTTCTGTTTTACGTCCAGCATCTTCTGGGCATCGGTCACCTGAAAAGGGCCGCCACCCTGGCCCGCACTATGGCCGGAGAAGGGTTGGCGGTGACGTTGGTGTCGGGCGGCATGGAGGTGCCCATCCTGGACCGGCAGGGCTTTGATCTGGTGCAGCTTGATCCGGTGCGGGCCAATGACCGCACATTCGGAACATTGGTGGGCGTTGATGGTGAGGAACTGAACGAAGAGGGCAAGGAGGCCAGGCGGGATGCCCTGTTGGAAGTTCTTCATAAGGTCAAACCCGCTATTTTGCTCATCGAGCTATATCCCTTCGGGAGGCGCCAGCTTGGCTTTGAGATAAAGCCCCTGATCGAAGCGGCCCGGACCATGACCCCCTGGCCCCTTGTGGTCAGCTCGGTGCGCGACATTCTGGTGGAGAAAAACCGCCCCGAGCGGGCCCGGGAAATGGCCGAGGCGGCATTGGCGGAATTCGATCATATTCTGGTCCATGGGGACCCGGACTTCATTCCCTTCGGCGCCACCTTCGAGCCCGCCGGTCAATTGGCCCATATGATCCATTACACAGGCTATGTGGCGGAGCCGAAATCCGCTGATGGGGAGCAGGGCAGGGGAGAAGTTCTGGTGTCAGCCGGCGGTGGCGCGACCGGTGAGAAATTGCTGCGCTGCGCCTTGGATGCCCGCCCCTTGTCCAACCTGGCCCAAGCCCCCTGGCGGGTGCTGGCCGGGCCTAATCTGGAGCAATCCGTGTTTGAGGACTTGGCCAGCCAGGCAGGCCCGGGGGTGACGGTGGAGCGCGCCCGTGCCGATTTCACGGCGCTCTTGTCCAATTGCCGCCTGTCCATTTCCCAGGGCGGCTATAATACGCTAATGGAAGTGCTGGCCAGCGGCGTGCGGGCCATTACCGTTCCTTATGGGGGGGGCTCTGAAACCGAACAGACGCTGCGCGTCCGGCTTCTGGCTGAACGGGGCCTGATCAACGCATTGGACGAAGATGAACTCACCCCGCAAGTCATGGCCCAGGCCATTGATCTGACAATTTCAAGCCCAGCGCCGGCGGGACAAGCACCCGATATGGGAGGCGCAGGCACCAGCGCCCGCCTGATTGCCGGCTGGGTGTAATAGTGGATTGGTTTTCATTCTAATTTTAGCTAAGCTGTAGAGCAACAAGAACCGCCATGCCGTTAAACTCAAGGTGATCCGGGGAGTAGCCGCTTTGGAACGTTCACTTTTCAAATATATTCTGCGATACAGCAAAAAAGAGCAGATCACCCTGCTCATCGTCGGGCTGCTCTCTCAGCCGATTTATTTCCTATCCCTGCAGATGCCCAAGGAAATTATCGATGACGGCATCAAGGGAAGCGATTTTCCCCGCACCTATCTGGGTGTTGAGGTGGACCAGATTTTTTATCTGTTGTCCTTATGCTGCATTTTCCTTGTGCTCGTCTTCATTAACGGCGGTTTCAAATATTTCATCAATGTTTACCGTGGCGCTTCGGGCGAGCGCATGCTGCGCCGGCTGCGCTACCAGTTGGTTTCACGCATCATGCGGTTTCCGCTGCCCTATTTCCGCAAGACCTCCCAGGGCGAAATGGTTTCCATGGTGACCTTGGAGACCGAGCCCCTCGGCGGATTTTTTGGCGAATCCCTTTCCTTGCCGGTCTATCAGGGTGGCATCCTGCTGACCCTCATGATCTTCATGTTCGTGCAGGACTGGATTCTGGGCCTTGCCGCCATCGCCCTTTACCCGGTGCAGGGATATATCATTCCCAAACTGCAAAAGAGGGTGAACGCGCTGGGCAAACAAAGAGTGGCCAATGTGCGCCAATTGACCGAACGCATCGGCGAGACGGTGGAAGGTGCCCGCGAAATTCACGCCAATGACACGTCACAATTCGAACTGGCCGATTTCTCGTCGCGTCTGGGTAAAATCTATGGCATCCGCTATGAAATTTACCGGCGCAAATTTTTCATCAAATTCGTCAATAATTTTCTGGCCCAGGTGACGCCGTTTTTCTTCTTTTCCATCGGTGGCGTATTGGTCATCCAGGGCAGTGTCACGGTGGGCGCGCTGGTGGCAATCCTGGCTGCCTACAAGGATGTTTCGGGCCCCTGGAAAATGCTGCTGACTTATTACCAGCGTCTGGAGGATACGAAAATTAAATTCGCCATGATCATCGAAAAATTTGAACCTCCCGGCATGTTCGCGGAGTCCCAGATGATCGAGGAAAGTAAGGAAGATAAATCCCTTTCCGGGCAACTCACCGCGTCCAATGTAAGCTGGGTGGAAGATGACGGCCTGAAAGTGGTGGATGGCGCATCCTTGACCATTGAACTGCCCAAACATGTTCTGGTCGAAGGGTCCGGCGGCAGCGGCAAGGGGGAATTGGCCGAAATGATGGCCCGTCTGGTGATGCCCAGTGGCGGCCGCATCCAGGTGGGTGACGAAAATATGGCCGAATTGTCAGAATCGGTGACCGGGCGTCAGGTTTCCTATGTGGGGCCGGACAGCTATTTGTTCGCCGGCACCCTTTTGGATTCACTTTTCTATGGCGTGAAGCACCGCCCCATGCGCGAAGCGGTTTATGAGGGCGAAGATAAACGCCGCAAACATGAGGCACATACCGAAAGCGAAAGATCGGGCAACAGTGTGCATGACATTGACGCTGACTGGGTCGATTACGAGTTGGCCGGGATCGATGACCCGGGTAATGAGGAGGCCCGTATCCAGCAGGTTCTGCGCCTCGTGGCACTGGAAGAAGACGTCTATCAAATCGGTTTGCGCCGGACCATTGATCCGAAAAAGAACGTAGAGCTGACCGAAGACGTGCTGGCTGCCCGTGTCAGCCTGCGCCAGCACCTGGAAGACCCGGATTTGGCCCGCTATGTGGAAAGTTTCGATAAGGAAAAAGTGAACCGCAATGCATCCATCGCCGAAAATATCCTGTTTGGCACCCCTGTCGGCGAAGAGTTCGATATCGAGAATCTCGGCGAGAACGCCTATGTGCTGGAGGTTCTGGAGCGGGTCGATCTGAAAGACGAGTTTCTTGATAAGGGACACCGTCTGGCCGAAACCATGGTCGAGTTGTTCCGCGACCTGCCCGGCGATCATGAATTCTTCGAACGCTTCAGCTTCATTGGATCGGACGATCTGCCGGATTTCGAAACCATTCTCAGACGCAGCGACCGCGAAAATTTGGGCGAGATGAATGATGAAGACAAGGCGCAGCTCATCGCCCTTCCATTCAAGCTGATCGAGGCCCGGCACCATTTGGGATTGATCGATGAGGAATTGGACGACCGGATCTTGGCGGCGCGCCGGGAATTCGCCGAGAACCTGCCCGAGAACTTGCGTGCTTCCGTGGAATTCTTCGATGTGGAGGAATATAACTCCGCCAGTTCGGTTCAGGACAATGTGCTGTTCGGCAAGCGGGCGACTGAAAAAGCGGAAAGTGCTGCCAAGCTGGGTGCCCTGGTCAGTGAAGTGATCGAGAAAAGCGGCCTGCGCTCGCGCATCATCAAGCTGGGCCTGGACTCTCAGATCGGGCTTGGCGGATCGCGCCTGAGCGCGGAGCAAAAACAGAAACTGGCCATCGCCAGGGGGCTGATGAAACGGCCCGATTTGCTTATTCTCAACTCCGCCATGCTCAGCCTGGACGAAGACAGCCAGCGCGAATTGATGGCCGCCATCCGGGCCGAGCAAAAAGATCGCAGCCTTATTCTGGTGCCCGGCCAGAACGAAGGAGAAGGCGAGTTCGATCAGGTTCTGACCGTGGAAAGCGGGCGCATCGTTGCCAAAGGCGATGGCAGTGGGGACGCGGCCGCTAGCGCTTCGGCGCCGGGTGAGAGCGGCGACGAATTCGCCGATGAAATCGAAGTTCTGGCCTCCATGCCCTTGTTTGCCGGGCTCGACCGTTCGCGCATCAAATTGCTCACCTTGGCCGCCGAACATTACGACTATGACGAAGGTCAGATGGTCTTCCGTCAGGGCGATGTGGGCGACAATGCTTTCATCATCCTGGGCGGCGCGGTGGATGTGGTGATTGAAACCGCACAAGGCCCGCAGACCGTGGCAAGCATGGGCAAGAACGAACTGTTCGGCGAACTGGCATTGTTATGCAATGCTCCCCGGACCGCCACCATCGTCGCCAAGGCCGATCTCAAAGTGTTCAGCCTGAACCGGGATACCTTCTTCAAGCTGATCGCCGAGGATGCCGATATGAGTGCCCGCATCATGCGCTTTATCGCCCAGCGCCTGGAACGCACGACCAGGGATCTGGGCTCGGCCTCCTCGATCCATGACGGGGTGACCAAGCTGGCCGATATGAGACTCTTCAAGGAACGGCTGACCTATACCGTGGCCAGGGCCGAACGCTATGCGGAAAAATCGGCATTGATCTGTTTCGATCTGGAAGACGCCCTGGCGGATGTGAAGGGGGCGGAGGACGGCAGCCGCGATCTGGTGCTCCGTGAAGTGGCGGCCAGGGTTACGTCCTGCGTGCGCAAATCGGACACGGCGGCCCGCATCGGGCCGTCGCGGGTGGCGCTTATCGTCAATCCGATCAATGGTGATTTCGGGCCGGAAATGCTTGCCCAGCGTATCGCCGACAGGTTGGGCGTTCCCTTCAGCACCGGCGGCGACGCATTTCAATTGGCCTCGTCTTATGATTTCTGGCTGCACGAACTGGATGAGGCGGGCCCTGACGATCAACTGGCCCAATGCATGGCCGGCACACCCACCCGGTTGCAGCCGGCGGCCTAGGGCGGATATCCGGGCATGATCAGCCATCATAGCTATCCGCTGGGAAAGATGATCCCCGATTATTTGCGCGCATTGCTGGGCGCGGGGATTTGTCTGGTGCCTTTTTTTGGCGGCTTTGGACTATCCGGGGCCTTGTGGCTGGTATTGGGTTTGGCCTTGATCTTTATCCTGTTCGGGCTGCGTACCGCCGGGCGCCAGATACAACGCATCACATTGTCGCCGGGCGGCATCAGCGCCAGGACATTATGGCAAAGCGAAATTCCCTGGGCCGAATTGGAAGAAATGTCTTTGTCTTATTATTCCACCTGGCGCAACAAATCGGGCGGGTGGATGCAGCTCAAACTGAAAGGTGCCGGCAGGACTTTGCGCATGGAAAGCACCCTCAGTGATTTCAAACAGGTGGTGCGCCAGGCGGAATCCCAGGCCCGGGTCCATGATCTGACCCTGGACGAAACGACGCGGCGCAATTTCCAGGCCCTTGATCAGGGCCTGGAAAAGGGTGGCGAGCTTTCCCTCAGGCAGGATGGGGCACCCTCGTGACCGACCTCATTCAGGTTAACGATCTCAAAATCAACTACCATCTGGAACAAGGCGTGGTGGGTGCGGTGAAGGGGGTAACCTTCCGCATCGAACAGGCCAAGACCGTCGCTCTGGTAGGCGAATCCGGATCCGGGAAATCGACCATTGCCCAGGCAATCATGGGCATCCTGCCCAGTGTAGGAAAAATCAGCGGCGGTGAGATTCTGTTCATGGACCCGAGAAGGGTGCAAATATCGGAGCTGCCCGAACGCCGCTCCGGTGTTACCAAGTTGACCTCCATGCCGCCCGATAGCGGCGGTTATCAGAGGATCAGGGGTGGGCGCATCTCCATGATATTCCAGGAACCCATGACCTCGCTCTCGCCGCTGCACACCGTCGGCGATCAGATCGGCGAAGCAGCCATGCTGCATGGTGATTTGGATCAGACCGGCAGCGATGATGCAGTCATCGCCATGCTCCGCGTTGTCGGTTTTCCAGATCCTGTGCGGGCGCTCAAGACCTATCCGTTTGAACTGTCGGGCGGCTTGCGCCAAAGGGTGATGATCGCCATGGCCCTGATCGGCCAGCCCGCCTTGCTGGTTGCCGATGAACCGACCACGGCGCTGGACGTGACCATTCAGGCGCAGATTTTGAAATTGATTGCCGATTTGCAAACCAGTTTCGAAATGGCCGTCCTGATCATCACCCATGATCTGGGTGTGGTGGCCAATCTGGCCGACGAGGTGGTTGTTCTTTATGGCGGCAAGGTGGTGGAAAGCGGCACGCTGGATGACATCTATTCAAATCCCAGCCATCCCTATCTGCAATCCCTTCTCGCCGCCGTTCCCCACCCCCATATGGCGCCCGGCGAACGGCTGGTGCCGATCCACAATATCGAACGGTCCGCTGGCGGCTATTTCACCGCCGAGGCCGGCCAGGATGGTTGGGATGAAGTATCCGCCGCCGGTCAGATCGATGGGCCATTGCTCAGCGTCAACCAT
>CAZBQG010000245.1:0-6456 GCA_964493945.1 uncultured Rhodospirillaceae bacterium | reverse complement strand
TGTCAATCGGGCACAGGGAATGGGCTCATCGATGATTCTTTTTGAAGATTGGTATAAGCCCCCCCGACTTGATTATGTCGCGCTTGCGGCCCTGGAAATAAATATAGCCGTCCTCGTCTTTGGAAATAAGATCGCCGGTGAACAGGCGCCCGTCCCGCAGCACCTGGGCGGTTTCCTCCTCCAGGTTCCAATAGCCGGAAAAGGTTGACGGGCTGCGCACCACCATCTCGCCAACCTCGCCCACGCCGACCGGGTTCAAATCATCATCTAGGCAATCGATAAAGCTGAACTGGGCCTCCCGGCCCAGGGATTCCAGGCGGTGGGCCAGGGCATCGTCGTTCATTTCCCGCTCCAGCTCGTCCGCCTGATGGAAGGTGATATAGCCGCCGGTCTCCGATGACCCATAGGCATTGAAAAACCCGGCGGTAAATCCGGCCTGCGCGCGCAGGCGGCGCATGCCCTCCCGGGAATGGTTGGCCGCACTTGATCCGGTGAAGCGGCGCAGGCTGGAAAGATCAAACTCACCCAGTTGGGGATAATTGGCGAAGGGATCGAAGGTGGCGCCGATGGCATAAGCAAGGGTGATACGTTCGCGCTCAATGCAGCTCAGCAGTTGGACCACGTCGAATTTGGGCAGCAAATAAGTGGGAATTCCCCGGCAGGCATAGATGACCAGCATGGATATGCCGAAATCGGCCGACAAGGGCGAGCTGACCGTTGCTCGGTCATCATCCAGATGGGGCACATGGGCCAGAATATTGACCACATTGGACAGATGCTGGCGGTGGGTGTGCATGCAGCCCTTGGGAAAACCTGTCGTGCCGCTGGTATATTTGATGGCGTAGATATCATCCGCATCGGGCAAATGATCCGGCTCGGTGGGCTGGCCGGCCTCCCTGATCGCCTCCAGGCTTTCGGCGAAGGGGTGATCCTCGCCAAGGCCCGCGATGAATTGCACGGTCTTCAGATCGCCCCGGACGGCCTCGGCCTCTGCCACATATTCAGGCCCGGCGATCAGCATCTGGGCCCCCACATCATTGGCGGCGAAGGCGATTTCACGGCCCACCGATCCCGGCACCAGGGGCACGGAAACGGCGCCGATCTTGGCCAGGGCGAAAAAAAGCTCGACGAACTGATGGCTGTTATTGATCACAGAGGCAACCCGCGCGCCCGGCTCCAGGCCAAGGGATTCGAGCCCGTTTGCCAACCGGTTGACCCGGTCGTTGAGCTGGGCCCAGGTGAAATGTTCATCGCCGAAAATCAGCGCTTCCCGCCCAGCTATGCGGCGCGCGTTGCCAGCGACGATATCCCCAATCAGCATCCAGCCCCCTCCTCCCACTCCCAGTGGATGGTGCTTGCAGTGTAACCCCCAAATGCCGCGCCCCATGAGTCAATTATTTCAAAAGGCCTTCCGGCGGGGCTATGATCGGGAAACCGAACCAGGGAGGGAACATCATGACATCGGCCAATGGCACCCAGATCATCGCCCTTGAAGAACACAACACGGATTCCGAAGTGGCCGAATTGACCGGCGGCAAGGGCGGCGGAAGCCCACGCCAGCGCGAGAGCCAGTTGGATCTGGGCGAGGCGCGCCTGGCCGACCTGGACGCTGCGGGGATCGATATTCAGGTTTTGTCCCACGGCCCCGCGGGGGCGCAGGTCTTAACCGAAGACAATGCGGCCGATCTGGCGGTGCGCATCAATGACCGGCTGAAAATTATCAGAGACGAACGGCCCGACCGTTTCGAGGCCCTGGCCCTCCTGCCCGCCCATCATCCGAAGGCGGCGGCCGACGAGCTGGAGCGCACCGTCGGCAAGATGGGCTTCAAGGGCGCCATGATGCCGGCGCTTACAGATAGGCGCTTTCATGACCGGGAGGAATTCTGGCCCATCTTCGAGCGTGCCGCCGCCCTCAAGGTACCCATCTATATCCATCCCTGCGCTCCCCATCCGGCCATGGTCGAGGCCTATCTTGCCGATTACGCGGAAGAATTTCCGGTGATCATGGGGCCCGGCTGGGGCTTCATCATTGAGACGGCGACAGCCGGGCTGTGGCTGGTGCTGAGCGGCATCTTCGAGGCCTATCCCGACCTGCAGATCATCCTCGGTCATATGGGCGAGGGCTTGCCCTTTTTGATCTGGCGGATCAATCATTCCCTGGCCAGTCCACGGCCCGGCGCCAAGCTGCTGGCCTTCAAGAAAATCTTTTGCAGCCATTTCCACGTTACCACCAGCGGCAATTTCTCCGATCCGACCCTGCTTTGTTCGGTGATGGAAATGGGTGTGGACCGCATTCTGTTTTCGGTGGATTGGCCTTATGTTGAGAACGGGCTCGGCACGGATTGGATGGAACAGATTCCGCTTGGCCCCGAAGACCGGGCGAAGATTCTCAGCGGCAATGCCAAACGGTTGCTGAAGATCTAGAAAACCTTGATATCTTTAGACGATATGAGGCCTGAGCCCTTGCAGCCCGATTGACGGTACTTGGTATTGCTATGGAACCTTGGTATTAGTCACGGTCTGGCGCGAGCGAAACCGGGGAATATGACTGAAAACATCGACAATTTTGACCAATATATCAGCCGCTCCATGGTCATGGAGGATGTCGCTACCGCCTCACAGGTCGACCGCTTGACGGTGACCATAAACCGCACCGATCCACGTCTGGAAATGGGCGATCCGGTGCCGCCCGGATGGCATCATCTGTTCTTTCCCAGCCGCGCCCTGACCCGTGATCTGGGCCGTGACGGCATGGTCCCGGAAATAGAAAACGGGCCACCCGATCCCTTGCCGCTGCGCATGTTCGCCGGCAGTTCGACCACTTATCATCAGCCCATCCGCATCGGCGATTCCCTCACCCAGGAACGCAAACTTGTCTCCATGACGGCCAAGGAAGGGAGGGCTGGAAAACTGGTATTCGCCACCTATGCGCACACCATAACCGGCCCCAACGGGTTGTGTACGGAAGATGATTGGGATCTGGTTTTCCTCGAAGAAGACAAAGACGGCACGCGCCCGCCGCCGCCGCCCTTGCCCGGCCCGGAAAGTGCGGATTGGGAGCGGGTGATCAATATAGACGAAACCATGCTGTTCAGATTTTCGGCCTGCATCTTCAACCCCCACCGCATTCATTACGATTACCCCTATACGGTGGGCGTGGAAGGCCATGAAGGGTTGGTGGTCCATGGACCCCTGACGGCCACCTGGCTTTTGGAACTGGCCCGGGACAATTGGACCAGCGGAACCATGACCGGGTTTCGCATGCGCGCCAAGGCGCCGCTTTTCGCCAACCAGGATATTCGGCCACTGGGCAATATCACCGAACAGGGCAAGGGCTGCGAGTTGTGGGCCCTGACCCCAGAAGGCAATGTGGCCATGGAGGCTTCGGCCCTCTTTGAATGAGAGACGAGCACGGCAAAGGAACCCATGATGACTTATGAAAATATCCTCTATGAAGTGGATGACCGCATCGCCCACATCACCCTCAACAGGCCCGAAATCAAAAACGCCCTGAACTGGTCCATGTTGGGAGAGTTGAGCCATGCCCTGAAGAAGGCGGAGCTGGATAACAGCGTCCATGTCATCATCCTGAAGGGCGCGGGGGCTTGTTTTTGTTCCGGGCATAATGTGGCCGATATGGGCGAAGCGCCCAAACACCGCGATGATCGGGGCTGGTCCGATATCGTCAAAAATAATGAAGGCGACACTATGGGCCTCAGCGTCTGGGACAGCCGGGCCCAGGTGCAGGGCCATATCGATGTGCCCCTGGAAATCTGGAACAACTGGAAACCGGTGATCGCCCAGGTGCACAGCTACTGCCTGGGCGGCGGCACGGGCATCGCGCTGGCCTGTGATCTGTTGATTCCCTCGGAAGATGCGCGCATCGGCTATCCGCTGGCCCGCTCCATGGCGCCGGGCGAGGAGATCGCCATATGATGGATTCCGGCATGGCCAATTATGTCATTCCGGGCGCCGAGCTGGGCGAAGTGACCAACAAGATCGCCCGGCGTATGGCCAATATCGATAGCGAACTCCTCATGCTTTCCAAGACATCGGTCAACCGGATATTCGATCATCAGGGCTTTAGCCACACCATGAAAAGCTCGGGAGAATTCATCAGCCTCGCTCATAACCGGAAAGCTCTGGCCGGTTTCAACAAACTTATCCGGGAGAAGGGCATCAAGGCCGCCATCCAGGCCCGCGACAAACCCTTCGGCGGCATCGATGGGCGCTACCCGCCCGTTGACAGTGATGGATGATCCTCTGCCACCCATTCGGGGCCTGGCCGATATCGAGGCGCTGGAGAAAACCCCGTTTGCCGAGCGGCCAACGGACAGGACGGTCTATGAATTGGTGCGCGGCGGGGCGCTGATCGATCCGGACAAGGCGGCTTTTCTTAATCTGCCGGCGGGAAATCCCCGGGAGGAACCCGTAGCCATGACCTATGGTGAATTCCTCAGCAATGTTCACCGGGCGGCAAATCTTTTCCGCCATCTGGGCATCGGGCCAGGTGATTCCGTGGGTGTCCTTCTGCCCATCGTTCCGCAAAATTTCATTGTCATGATCGGGGCGGCAACCGCCGGAATTCTCTGCCCGGTCAACTGGATGCTCAAACCGGTTCAAATAAGCGGCATCCTCAAGGCGGTAGAGGCAAAAATCCTCATCGCCCTGGCGCCCGCCGATAGTTTTGACATCTGGGAAAAAGCCTGCGTCATTGCCAAAGAAGTGGACAGCCTGGAGCATATTCTGCAAGTCGCCCTGCCTGGCGCTTCGGCGGAACCGGATAAGGATTTCGATCTGCTCCTCAAGGAACAAAGAGGCACCGGGTTGGATTTCCCATTGGACGCCGGGGCGGATGATATTGCGATCCACGCCCATACGGGGGGCACCACCGGAACGCCCAAAATCGCCCAGCTCCGTCACCGGGCCATCGCTTACAAGGTGTGGGCCTATTCAAATTTGCTGGCGACCCAGGCGGATCATATGGTCTTTGCGGGCAGCCCCCTGTTCCATATCGGCGGCATCATCTATCACACCATCAATAGCCTGGCCCACGGCGCCACCAGCCTGGTGATCGGCCCCATGGGGTTTAGCAACAAGGACATCATCGAAAATTATTGGTATCTGATCGAGCGCTACGGTATTACGGATTTTTTTGGCGTGCCCACCACCTTGTCAGCGCTGGCCAATGTGCCGCCGGGAGGCGCCGATATTTCAAGCTTGCGGCCCTATACCATGACCGGTTCGGCCGGACTGCCGGTGGGGATTTCCAGCTATTTCGAACGCGAGATCGGCGTCCGAATCCTGTCCAATTACGGCATGACCGAAAATACCGCGACCATCACCCTGCCGCCCCGGAATGGTGATCCGAAATTCGGCTCCAGCGGTATCCGGCTTCCTTATACCCATGTGCGGATTGTAAAGCTGGGCCAAGTTGGGGAGAACGCGGTTGATTGCGCCACCGATGAGATCGGCGACATCCTCATAAAAGGCCCGGGCGTCATCTCCGGCTATCTGGATGAGAGGTTCAACAACGCGCTGTTTTTGGAAGACGGCTGGCTGCTCACCGGTGATCTGGGGCGGCTTGATGAAGATGGCTATCTTTGGGTGACGGGACGGGCGAAAGACCTGATCATCCGAAGCGGCAACAATATCGATCCCCTGATCATCGAAGAGGCATTGTTGAGGCATTGTTGAGGCATGCCGATGTTGCTCTGGTGGGCGCCGTCGGCAAGCCGGACGCCTATGCGGGGGAATTGCCCATGGCCTTTGTTCAGGTCAAACCGAGCCGCTCATGCGGGGCAGCCGAACTTCAGGAATTCGCCGCCCGGGAAATATCAGAGCGGGCCGCGGTGCCGGGCGAGATCGTGCTCCTGGATGAATTGCCGCTCACCGCCGTGGGAAAGATTTTCAAGCCCGATTTGCGGAAATTTGCGGCCCAAAAAACTTTCGTGGATTTGCTCTCTCCGCTGCAGGATATTTCGTGCGAATACGAAGTCGAAATTCACGATGACGCCCGCTTGGGATCATTATGCCGGATCACCGTGACCCCAGCCGGCGAAGGGGCACGGGAAGAGGCCGGTGCCCTGATCCAAAAAATCATGGGGCAATTCACCATTGCCCATGAAATCGCCTGGCGCCCTAAATCCTGATCTTCAGAATCTTCGCCTCGTTGCGTCCCAGAAAGCCAAACAGTCGCTCAAGATGCAGGCGCCCAGCGGTCCGGAGAGGGGACGTAATCCGGGCTGTGAAAACGTTTTTTCGACTCCTGGCGGCGCAAGATCGAATCATATAACCTTCTTTACCATTATCGGCGGCGATCAGCCGCCAACACGGACATTGGAGCAACCGGAGACTTCCTTCATGCAGTTTGGAAAACTTACGCTTAAACATTGCCGCTACGGCTGGATGTTGTTCACCGGCAGGCATATCGGGAAATGTTTTGAATTATATGGG
>CAZBQG010000244.1:5653-6613 GCA_964493945.1 uncultured Rhodospirillaceae bacterium | reverse complement strand
CGCGATGAAATCAGGCAAGGCGCCGACCAGATCAAATTAATGGCCGGCGGCGGCGTAATATCCCTGTCTGACCCGATCGATCAGCTGCAATATTCCGACGAGGAAATCGCCGCCATCGTCGACGAGGCTCATCGGTCCCATAAATACGTCATGGCCCATGTTTATACGGCAAAAGGCATAAGGCGCTGCGTCGAGCATGGGGTCCGCACCGTGGAGCATGCCAATCTGATAGATGACGAGACGGCCCGGTTCGCGGCGGAGGCGGGCGCTTACATGGTGCCTAACCTAATCTGCTATGACAATCTCAACAAAAGGGGGGCTGAGATTGGCTACAGTCCCGAGGTTATGGTCAAACTGGGAGACGTGGCGGATGCCGCGGCCCGGTCCCTCGAAATCGCGGACCGCGCGAATTTAAAGCTCGCTTTCGGCTCCGACTTGTCAAGCAGACCCCAATATCAGTCGGAAGAATTTCTGCTTAGAGCAGAGGTGCAAAAACCTGCCGGCATCATCCGGAGCGCAACCCTGATAGGTGCTGAGGTTCTCTGCATGGAAGGCAAATTGGGGGTTGTAGCGCCGGGCGCCATCGCCGATTTGCTGATAGTGGATGGCGACCCGTTGGCGGATTTAGGCCTGCTTACGGAGCAGGGGAGACACATTTCCGCAATATTAAAAGATGGCAGGTTCGTAAAAAACAATCTTGAATATCAAGCGGAATAGGTTGGTATCAATCCAACTGGGACCCCTTTGAGTTTTTGGTCCCCCGCGACGGCAGGTTCATGTCCCACCAATCTTCTATATTGCGTTGTTCCTGATAGCCGAAGACGCCGTCCATTTTGGTGAAAAAGGCGTTGACCTTATCGGGCATGATGCGGTTTTTGGCGATGGCGATCTTGACCAGATCATGGACCAGGGATTTGTTCTTTTTGGTAAAAGCGCAGACGGCAAAACAGGTGGAGCAGC
>CAZBQG010000244.1:0-5643 GCA_964493945.1 uncultured Rhodospirillaceae bacterium | reverse complement strand
CCCACCAGGTCCGGCAGGAAGGTGAATCCTCGTACCAGGTTTTATGTCCCGGATTGTTCCAGGGACCCTTCGGCTCCCAATAGGGCTCGGTTTCCTTGCTTAGGCAATCGGCCGGGCATTCGATGGCGCATATCTTACAGGTGCGGCAAAAATTCATGATGCCCGCATCGATTGGTTTGGTGGGCTCCAGGGGAAGATCAGTAACCAGTTTGAAGACCCGTTGCAGGGGCCCGTATTCAGGGCTGATCATGCGGTTGATGCGGCCCAATTCGCCAAGCCCCGCCAGCACGCCGAAGGCCGGCGCGATGCCCAGCCCGTTAAACCAGGTCCCCATCAGCCCCTGATAGCCCAGCACATGCAAAAAACATTGCAATTGATCGATGGCGTTCCTGGCCTGGCGGTAGGCCGAACCGGTGGCGGCGGCGGAAAGGGCGGAAGGCATAAGCCCGGACTTCCGCTTGATCAGTTCTTCCGACATCTGCACGGAAAAAACGATGACCCATCTGGCTTTATCCGGGATCACTCGTTTTTCGTCGGTCTCATAGGCGGTTTCCACATTCTCAAACTCGATGCGTTTGCCGTCGATGGCGTCCACTTCGTAGATCAGCTTGCGGGTGCGGTCATTCAGCTCGACAAAGCCCACCTGATCCGCCCCGAAATGGCGCAAGGCGGACCTGATCATGCGGGCATTTTCTTCCAGTCTCCCTTCCCAGCGGGGGACGCCCAGCTCATCGGGGCTCATGGGTTTGGGGCGGGCGGGATCGGTCAGTTTTGATTTGGCCGCATCGTCTGAAAAGATCTTGCCGTCCTTGCCGCTCGTCTCGATGGTCTTGGCCCAGGATCCCTTGAAGCTGGTCGCCACCGATCCACTTTGGCCGCCGGCGATGTCCAGCGCCCGGTCGCGCAGGCTGTAGCCGGGCTTGTCATCCTTGATCCATTGGCGGAGCTTTTCCTCCCGCCGCTTGGTCAGGTCCCTGGCTTTGTCCTCACCCACATATTTCTTCCAGGATACTTGCTGGATTTTCGTTGCATCGAAACGCTCGGTCGCATCCCAGTCTATATCCATGGTGGGTTTATCCACTTCGCACACCCACCAGGGGCGTTTCCAAACCGCTAAGGGCGAGGCCATGGTCTCATCCAGATCGGTGAAGCCCTCGCCCTGATCCAGGCCCATTTCCTTCATACGCGTCTTGTTGCCCACGGTACTGCGGCGATCCATTGTCGGCTCCTGATTTGGATGGTCAGCGGTTCAAGGATTTAATTAAGTTAATATCATATGATTGTATATGGGTTTTTTCGGACCTCCTCTAGAATTGCAATCGGTGGAGTAATGCAAGATGACTGGCGGCACCTCTTTCCGGGTAGAGGAAGCTTCGATTGGGAATATCCAGGCGGCCTTCAAGGCCGGCGTGACAAACGCCCGCGATCTCACGCAAGCCTTCCTGGACCGCATCCAAGCCTATGACCGGCAAGGGCCGGCGCTCTGGTTCATCCAGATGACCAACCCTGATGCGCTGGGCGAGGCGGACGAGCTGGACAGGCATTTTGCCGAGACCGGTAAATTCATAGGGCCCCTGCATGGGATCCCCGTGTTGGCAAAAGATAATTATGACGTGGCCGGACTTCAGACCACGGGCGGCTCGGCTGCTCTCATCGGCTGGGTGCCAGAGCGCGACGCAACGGTCATCGCCAAGTTAAAGGCGGTGGGTGCCATCATCCTGGCCAAAACCTCCATGTCGGAATGGGCGCGGGGCGGCTTCGACAATATCAATTCGGTGCTGCCCAGCTTTGCCCGCAATCCCTACAACACGGCCCATGCGACAGGTGGTTCGTCGGGCGGTACGGCTGCCGGATTGGCTGCCAGCTTCGGGGTGGTGGGTCTTGGATCGGACACCTGGGGTTCCATCCGCAACCCGGCAAACAACAATGCTCTGGTTGGTTTGCGTCCCAGTTGGGCACTTGTCTCACGCGCCGGCATGATCGGTCTTTATGATGCCCGCGACGTGGCCGGACCCATGGCCCGGACGGTCGGTGATCTGGTGGCCCTGTTGGATGTGATTGCCGGGTTTGATGAGGCCGATCCCGCGACAGAAAATTCCAAGGGTCATATCCCTGAAAGTTACGGCGCTTGTCTGAACCTGGATGGGGCGCGGGGCAAGCGGATCGGTATTCTGCGCCAGGCCTTCGCACCGGAAGAATCCGATCCACAGGTGAGGGCTCTGGTGGATCAGGCGGTCCAGGACCTTGGGCGCGCCGGCGCCATCATCATCGATCCCTTTGAGATTCCCGAGTTTGAAAATTTTCTGGCCCGTCCCCATCCGGCGAGCGTGGTGCGCGAGGCACTCGAGGCCTATCTGGCAACCACGGGGCCGGAATTTCCCAAATCCCTTGCCCAAATAGTTGAGGCGGGAAAATTCCACCCCCTCCATGAAGTCGGGCTGCGGGCGACGGTCAATGCCCCGCCGCCCGGTGAAGATCCCATCCTGCAAAAATTGGAAACTGATGAAATCCTGATGCGGGGGGCTTATATGAAAGCAATGGAAAAAGACGCTCTCGATGCCTTCATCCTGCCCGTCGCCACTTACCCGCCCAAGCTCAATGGTGACCGGAACGTAACGCCTGCCGGGGCCTCTACCTGGATTGCATCGGGATTGCATTGGCCGGCGGCAGCCGTGCCCATGGGCTATACTTACGAAGACCTGCCGTCGGGCCTGCAAATCGTTGGGCAGCCCTGGTCCGAGCCCACACTGATTGAGATCGCCTATGCCTATGAACAGGCGACAGCCCATCGCCATCCACCATCCACCGTGCCGCCCCTTGGATAACGGACCGGGAGGAGATTTGTAATGCGAATTCTTCTGGTCATTACCCGCCAAGCCCGGATGAGCACCTATCAGCTACCGGTGGGTATCGGCATGATATCCTCCTGCCTCAAGCGCGCCGGCCACGAGGTCAGGGTTCTCAATCCAAATCATTCCACCCTTGATCTGGAAATGCTGGTGAGCGGGGCCATCCGGGAGTTTGAACCCGAATTGTTGGCCATCGGCGGCATGTCGTTTCATGTGAGCCAGATCAGGGAAGCGGTGGATATCGCCAGACCCCTATTGCCGGACCAGCCCATCGTGCTGGGTGGGGTCTGCGTGTCCTATCAGCCGGAAGTCGCCATGCGGGCCATCCCGGGCGCCGATTACGGCGTGGCGGGCGAGGGCGAATACACCATCGTCGAACTGGTCCAGGCCCTGGAGGACGGCACTGATCCGGGGAAAGTGAGCGGCATCATCTATCGGGGAGAGGACGGAGAATATAAACAAACCCTTCCCCGGTCCTTTGAAAAAAATCTGGATGAACTGCCCTGGGTCGATTGGGAAGGGGTGGGGCTTGATGTCTATGCCGGGGTGCACAAACCGGGTGACGGGCCGCCGGGGCTTATTTTGGATACCTCCACCCGGCTCATGCCCTTTATGGCCAGTCGGGGCTGCCCATACAAATGCACCTTCTGTTGCCATGAATTGTCGGAAGGGACCTACCGGTCCAGATCCCTGGATGATTGCTTTGCCGAAATCCAATACGGCATGGAGGAATTCGGCATTAACGCCTTGATGATCTATGATGATGTGTTCTGCCTGAAGCCCGCCCGCATGCATGAATTCTGTGAACGCATTCAGCCCCTGAATCTCCGCTGGCAGGTTGCGCTCAGGGCCGAACAGGTCACGGCGGACAATTTGAAAATGCTGGAAGATGCCGGCTGCGTCACCGTCGGCTTTGGCGTCGAAAGCATGAGCCAGCCGGTTCTGGACAGCATGCGCAAGGGCACCAACAAAGAGGAATTGGTCGTCGCCCTGGACATCATCTACAAATCAAAAATCACCAACTGGTCCAGTCTCATTTTTGGCGATCCGGCGGAACGGGTGGAAACGGGCAAGGAATCCCTGGAATGGTGGGCGGCCAACAACCGGTTTGACCTGCGCACGGCCTTCATAAGTTTTCAGCCGGGCTCACGCATCTATGAAGATGCCCTCAAAAGTGGGTTGATAAACGACCCGGTGGAATTTCTGCTGTCGGGCAATTTGGAAATCAACGGCACCTCCATGAGCGATGAGGAATATGAATTTTTCAAAACCACCACAGTGCCCCAATATTCCACATCCTTCGGATTTCCGGCCCGCATCCTGCGTCTCATAAATAAAGGAGACGGGAAGGGCTCTCACTTTGAATTGACCTGCGTCTGTTCCCATTGCGAAGAAGAACTCCAATACGACGGAATCAGTCTTGCCCCCAACCTGCTGAACCGGATTTACTGCAAACATTGCCAAAGAATTTTCGTCGTTCCGATCCGCTTCAGAGACCGGCTCTCGCCGGAGCTGGAGCAACTCCATGAAAAATTGCAGGCATTAATGCCCATGCGTTCAGACAACCCGAGCCCGGAAATCATTTCCAAAATATTCTCCCTTTGTCTGCAAATCGGCGAAATAGATGGGGGCGATGATGAAATCTGGAAGATCATTTTGGAGATCATCGACGATATGGAAAAACCCCGGGACGCGGTGGATGTGCTGAAATGGGCGATCATGTCCAATCCCTATGATCCGGAATTATTCGATCAGATGAATGTCCGGCTGACGGCGCTGGGCGAAGACGAAGAGCGGCAAAAATATGTCCGCCAGGCCGCCCTCCTCAGGCGCTTAGGCGTTACGGAACCCTTCGATATCGACATGATGAAGTCCTGACCGGGTGATGCCGGCCCCTAGCGCATCATTCCGCTAACCACGATTTTGATGAAACGGCCGGGCTTCAGGAATCCCTTGCCCCATTTCCCGTTAAGCGCCTTCAAGGGGTCGGCGGCGGCCACCTGATCAGGCGATTTGCCACCTTGCATGGCCAGTTTGATCGCGCCCCGGGCCTTGATCAGCATGTCCCGGTAAGCGGTGAGCCCCACCTTGTCCGACAGGGGGCCGTGGCCAGGGATGATCTTGGTCTTATCATCGGCCATACCCAAGATGATGCCAGCGGCATTGATCATGCCATCAATATTGCCGCCGTTCTAGGTATCGATGAAGGGGTAGAGGCGGTTGAAAAAAACATCGCTCGCATGGATGACGTTGGCCTTCCTGAAATGCACGATGGAATCCCCATTGGTGTGGGTCGGCGGCACATAACGGATGGCGATGGTCTCACCGTTCATGTGAAATGTGGCCGATGTGGTGAAGGTGATGACCGGCAGGCCCGGTTTGGGAATTGCGAGAATCTTCCGGTTGAAGGCTTTGAAGAACTGGTCCTTGCTCAGCAATTTCCGCACATTGTCATGGGCGACGATGACGGTGCCCTGTTTGCCTATGTTGAGATTGCCGCCCGTATGGTCGAAATGCCAATGGGTGTTGAGCAGAAACCTGATGGGCTTGTCGCTGATTTTCCTGATGGCGGCGGAGATCTTGGGCGTCAGGGGTGCGAACTGATCATCAATCATGAAGACACCGTCCTCACTGGCCAGGATGCCGATATTGCCGCCGGCCCCCATTAGCGTGTTGACGCCGCCCTGAACGCGCTCCGCAAGGCGGGACTGCCGGAAGGGCCGGGAGAAATAGCCACCGGCAGAGAGCGCCAGGACAAGCTGGCAAAGGATAGGAGATGAAAGTTCTCTACGAA
>CAZBQG010000243.1:0-6638 GCA_964493945.1 uncultured Rhodospirillaceae bacterium | reverse complement strand
GTCCTGCACCTGTTCGGGGCTGTAATCCTTGAGAACACCTTCGGTGTATTCCTTCCAGCCCGAGGTATGGTCTTTCATGAAATCCCAATCAATCATGTCTTTATGGTCTTTCAAAAGCACATGAGCCATGGCGTTAAGGAAGCTGATATCGCCATTGAGGATGGGAACATGGACGCTGTTTTGGGGGTTGATGTCCTCATAGCCCATCACCGTGCCCGTGCGCCTGGGATCAACCACCACCGTGGGGATGCCTTTTTTGCGCTTATGATCGGCCGCCCGCCAATAGACGATGGGGTGGGCTTCGCGCGGATTATGCCCGAAATGCATGATCATATCGGTCAGTTCAAGATCTTCGTAGGCCAGGGGCGGGGTGTCCGAACCCAGCGTCGCGAAATAGCCGGTTACCGCCGAAGTCATGCACATGCGGGCATTGGCTTCGATGGTGTTGGAGCCCAGAACACCCTTCAGGAACAGGTTTTCCAGATACTGCCCCTCCAAGGTCAACTGGCCGGAACCATATAGCCCAATGGAATTTCCACCATATTTCTTGGCAAAATGGGCGATCTTATGGGCCACCATGTCGGATGCCTTTTGGTAAGGCACGCGCACGAAATGTTCCTCGTCGAAGGATCCTTTGGTCTTGGAGACGAAATCCATGTCGCCGTGACCCGGCTTGTTCCATTCGGCCCACACATCCTTGCGCACATAGGAATCACCTTCCATGCGGTCCACATACATGGGCTCGGCCGCCGTCAGACCCTTGATGCATTGCAGGCCGTAATTTGTCGGATGATCCTTGTCGGGCCGCATGGAGACGATCTTGCCCTTTTCCACCTGGATGATGGTACCGCAGCCCACACCGCAATAGGGGCATTGGGCGATGGCCGTCAAGCGTTCGTCCTCGTTTTCGGCCGCCTGGGCCGAGGCCATTTCAAGTTCGGGGTTGGATCCGACCATCAGGCCCGCGCCACCCGCCGCAGTCACGAAAGCGCCGGTCTTAAGCATATCCCGACGTGACATATTGTTTTTGATGCGTTTCATAATCCGTGCCTCCAATTACCGTTTCGCAAGACTGCGCAGATAGACAATGATGTCGTCGATTTCCTGATCGGTCAGATTGGCCAGACCTTCCGGTCCCTGGAAGGCCAACATGCGGGTGTTGGACCGGCCCTTCTTGATGGTTTCACGCAGGAATCCGTCGGACACTTTGTTGAGGGTTCCGGGCAATCCGATTGCCGTACCCGTGCCACCCGCCTCATAGCCATTGCCGCTAACGCCGTGGCAGGTGGAACAGATATAGTCATACCAAAGTCTTCCAAGCCTTGGATCACCCTGAGCCTTGGGCTGGGCTGCGATTTCGCTGGAGCGGTCCTTGACCCGGGCGGTGGAGCGCAGATAGGCGACGATGGCCGTCACCCGTTTGCGCCCCAGATGGGCGAAAGGCATCATGCCCGTATCTTCGCGCCCATCGCGGATGGTCGCCATCAGGAACTTATCCGATGACATGGCCAACAGTTCCGGATTGGACAATGAAGGCGCCAGACCCGGCTTGCCGATGGCATCGGCCTGGTGGCAGGCGGCACAATTGATGTTAAACAATTTCTTGCCCAGCCGCAAGGTCTGGGGCGAAGCGGATTGAGCGAAGGCGGCGGCCCCCGCCATACATGCCGCGCTCAGTGCCGCCATCGAAATTAAGGCCGATCGTAAAGTCATCTGAACCCCCATTTTTCCATTTCCTCAGTTCTCATCCAACCACGGGATGAGGAAACAGTCTTTTACCAAAGTCAAGGAAATGGTAAAACGCCTTTTGTAAGCCAAATAGGTTGTGGGTTGATTTTTTTCCGATTCAGTGCAAACTTTTGGTTTAGATGTTCGCCGGTCCAATCATCTTGATCGGCTCTGGAGAACTCCTTGGGGAGGGGTGTTAAAATTGAGCGATTGGGTGATTATTCCTAAGGCAGCTTTCGCCGTTGCGATGATGCCTACTGATTTTCGCAGGGCAGCCGTCCCAAACCTGTTTTGGAAATATGGAACCACTGGATGCAAACGCTGCTGAGGTGGATATGGAGGGCCCGGGAAAAATGTGGTGAACTGGTATCCCGGCGGCCAATTCTTTGGCTTTCCAGTCTGTTCGTATGCGGCATGATTTTTTGGGGGGCGTTCAATTGGAGCCTGGAGCTGACCAATACGGAGGAGTTCTGCGTCTCGTGCCACGCCATGCGGTCCTATGTCTTCGAGGAATACAAAAAGACCATTCATTACGAAAACCGCACGGGCGTCCGCGCCTCCTGCCCGGACTGTCATGTGCCCAAGGAATGGATTCACAAGGTGGTGCGCAAGGTAACCGCGACCAACGAATTATATCACTGGTTTATGGGGACCATTGATTCCCGGGAAGACTTCGAAAAGAAAAGATACGAATTGGCCCGCCATGTCTGGGGGATAATGGAGCAAACGGATTCCCGTGAATGCCGCAACTGCCACGGCATCGATTTTATGCGCACCGAGGCGCAAAACCCCAGGGCCAAGGCCATGCATGAGCTGGGGGCCGGCTGGGAGATGACCTGCATCGACTGCCATAAGGGGGTTTCCCATACCCTGCCCAAGGAATTCAAGGCGGCGGCCGTAATGGACGATCTGCACGACCGCATGGACAAGGACAAGATCAAATGCGTCCTGTGTCACAAGGGCATAACCAAACCGAAAAAAGACGATGGCTGGTAGCCCGGAGCCGCTCAGATGGCCAGATCGCGCACCACATCCATATTTGGCTCCAGCCCCAGCCCAGGGGTGGTGGGCAGGGTCAGCCGGCTGTCTTCGGGCTGGAGGACGCCGCCAAAAATCAAATCCCAGACTTCATTGGCCAAGTAGTGATATTCAACCATACCCCCATTGGTCAGCCCGCCCTGTAGATGCATGTTGACCGCCGCCCAGGCGCCACCGTTATCCATGCCGATATTGAAGGCCGCCGCCATGCCGGCGATCCTGGCGCATTGGGTATAGCCGCCACCGATGGCCGCGTTGGGCTGTACTATATCCACCGCCTCGCCGACCAGAAGATCGCGGAAACGGAAGGCCAGCCCTTCGTTTTGCCCGCAGGCCAGAGGGATCGAGGTCTGGCTCCTCAGCCAGGCCATGCCCCGCACATCATTTTGGGTGATGGGTTCTTCAAAGAAAGAAATATCCAATTCCTCGATCTGCCGGGCCAGCTTCAACGCGTGATGCTGATCCAACCCGCAATTGCCATCTATGTACAGATCGATGTCGGGCCCGATGGCGTCGCGCACACCCTGGATACGCTTGACGTCCTCGGCGATCACCCCGTCCAGGGGGCGGGGCTCGTCGCGCCGGGCCAGGGCGTTATGGCCGACCACCATCTTCAGGCCCTTGAAGCCCTGGCTCACCCAGATTTTGGCTGCCTCTGCCAGTTGCTCCCGGTCGAATTCGAAAAAGCCGAAGGTGGCATAGACCGGCAAATTGTCCCGGGCACCACCCAACAGGCGCCAAACCGGCTCGCCCAATGTCTTGCCCTTGATGTCCCAAATGGCCAGATCGATGGCGGCGATGGCATGGCATCCGATGCCCGTCTGGCCGCGGGGGCTGAACAGCCAATATAATTTATCCCAGATCCGTTCGTTGTTCATGGGATCATCGCCGATGATCGCCGGGCCGGCGACCTTTTCCACGGCATGGGCGGCCACCTGTTCGTTGGTGATCGCCGTCATGCCGGCGCCAATGACGCCGGTATCCGTCTCCACCTGCACCAGACAAAGGCCCATGCGCACTTCGCGGTCCAGGCCCGCCAATTGGATATGGACCGGGCATTTGAGGGCCCAGGTGCTGACCTTGGCGATTTTCATGACCGGGATTCCTTCTTTTTCAGGGGTAATCTGGATCGTCATATAGAGGGAAAGCGCTGGTCAGGGAGGGTGCGCGGACGGGATTTGCCGCCGCCACATGTTCCGGGCCCAACTGGTCAAGCGCAGTGGCGCCCAACAGCGCCATGACGTTGAGCATTTCCACTTCCAGCAATTCCAGCACGCGGCGCACACCACCTTCGCCGCCAGCCGCCAATCCCAGGCCGTAAAGCTTGCCGATACCGACGGCCGCCGCGCCCATGGCGATGGCCTTGATCACATCGCTTCCCCGGCAGAATCCGCCATCAATAATGACCGGGCATTTACCGCCCAAGGCGGCGACCACTTCGGGCAGCACTTCCATGGAGCCCCGCCCATGATCCAACTGGCGCCCCCCATGATTGGAGACATAGACGTAATCAAGACCCATGGACAAAGACTTTTCCGCATCCTCGGCGGTGGCGATGCCCTTGACCATGAGGGGCAGGGAATAGCGGTCCCGGATACGCCTGATGGTATCCCAGCTTAATGCCGCCTGAAAGGTGCGGTCCCCCACCACGCCCAGCCGCGCCGACGGCAGGAACCGTTTGGTCAGGTCCCGCTCCCGCCGCCCGTAATTGGCCGTATCAACCGTCAGGCATATGGCCGAATAGCCCAGATCACGGGCCGCATCGAGGCGCTCGAAAATCCAATCTTCATCGCCCCGCACATATAATTGAAAGATGAGATGGGTTTCGGTCTGGGCCCGTACTTCTTCCATGGATGGATTCGTCACGGAACTGATGAAGGCGCTGATGCCGAAATCATGGGCCGCCTTGGATGAGGCGACCGAACCCCTGACATCGAAATGCTGCAAGGAGCCGACCGGGGCCAGGAGCACAGGGATTCTCTGCCTGGCACCCAGCACCTCAGATGAGGCATCCACATGTTCCACATCGCAGAGCACGCGGGGCCGGAAGGCGATGGAATCGATGGCCTGGCGGTTGCGCAAAAGCGTGGTTTCGCTTTCCGCCCCGCCGGTCAGATAGTCCCATGAATTTAGATTAAGATTGCGCCGGGCAGCGCTGACGATCTCACCCAGCACAGGCACGTCACTCCAATCACTTTCGCTCACCGCTCCGCCCCTCTCTTGAGTTCTGATTGCATTGTTTATCCCAACTCAATGGTGGGAAATCAACCGCTTAACAGTTCGAGCAGGAAGGCGTGCGCTGCCGCCTGAATGCCCGGCGCATTGCTTTCGCGGGGGCCCGCCACGTTGAGGGTGTAGATTTCGTTACCGGAAATCCAGTGCCTGACCCGGAGTTCGAGGCCGGCTTCACCCAACCGGGCCTTGAAGAAAAGGCCGTCACCGGCGATCTCTTCGGTCAGCAGGCGCCAGGGTCCAATTGGCCCATATGAAGCAACAGCGTGCCATCAGCTTCCCGCACATTCAGGCCAGTCCGTTCCGCCGGATCATCGCTTTCGGTCTCCCGTAGCGGGTAGCGTTCAGAAATCACCCCGTCTTCCGCCCAGCGCCCCTTGGGGCACCAGCCACCCAGGGGCAGCCCCAAACGCAGCGCCACATCCAAAGCGGCCCGGTCGGCCCCGGTCTGGCCGCCCGAAACCAGTTGCCTCACGGTAATGTTAGTGGCCATGCTTACACTATCGATTGCGAATGATAGCCATTAGTATTACAAGAAATTAAAACAACACCAAGGGAGGCGCGCGATGGACAAACCGCTCGCGGACGATGTCCCTATTAATGACGAGATGGAGCCGGTCGACGTCAAGGCTGCCCATCCCCTTAATAATCCCGAGTTGCTGGCTTGTGGCAATCTGGTGACCACCGATCTGGACCGCGCCCGCCGCTTCCACGAAGAATATTACGGCCTGGAATGCGTCCGCCACCGGCCCGATGCCATATTGGTACGGGACCGGGGCGGCCAGCCCGACGGCCATTTGAATGGCGGCGAATATTGGGTCTGGGAGATAAGGCAGCGGGACAAGATCGAATTTCCTCAATCGCGCGACCATCATTGGGGTGTGGATGTGGCGACAAAAGAAGAGGTGGACCGGGTCCATCAGATCGCTTCGGACAATAAAGAGCGCTGGGGCCTAAGCATCGTCCAGTCCATCGTCGAAGCAAGGCGCGGCGATTATGTTTTCAAGATCCGCGATGTGGACGACAATTGGTGGGAAGTGCAATGCGCCCCCGAACGGCTTGAACGTTACCGGGCATTGGGCGGTTTCGGCCCCGATGCTGAACGTGCCCCGGACCCAACCGGCAAATTCACCCACAAGGCACCAGCCGTCAGGTCCTATTTCATGTCCCACGGCACCATCCCTTGCGGTGGAAACGGTGTATCCTCCAGGCGGTTTTATGCCGAATTCCTGGGCATAGGTCAGGCACAAAAGGCACCCCATATCGGGGCATACGGGGTCAGCGCCAAACACCATTGGTATGTGGCCTGTCTGGCGATTGGCGAGCGCATGAAGGCGTAACCAGTGGATAACCGCTGGATTCATGCCGTCAACACGGCTAGCGAAGTGGACCGCTTTCACGATCTGGCGGTCGAATTCAAGGACAAGTACCGCATCCAGGAAATCCAGCCCGTGAGCGAAGAGGATGGGGCCAGATTCTGCCGCATCCGCGATCTTGACGGCATCTGGTGGGAATTCCAGCACCGCGATAGACCGGTCAGGCGCTGGTATGACAAAATATTCGAAAGAGGCGACGTCGCCTAGGTTCTGTACTCAATTAACGCCTGATTAACCAGCTTGTGATTCAAACACCGAAACAGT
>CAZBQG010000242.1:0-6641 GCA_964493945.1 uncultured Rhodospirillaceae bacterium | reverse complement strand
CTTGTTTGACGTCAGCGCCCTTGGGACAGATTAGGATTTTATTATAACGGAGGATTTATGGCTCATCGTAGTGACCGAAGGGAACGAAGATGAGACAGGAATCGGAGACGAGACAGGCGGGTGGAGCGCGGGCGATCAAGACATCGAGCGTCGTTTGGTGGCTTGTTTAACCGAGCGACTCACTCCATCCGCTGGTCGTAGGTATTTTCGATGATCTCCAGCAAAGCCGTCACCGTCTGATTGAACGGCACCTCCATACCGTGCTCCCGGGCCTTGGCGACAACGGCGCCACTCAGGCTGCCGACTTCGGTTTGCCTTGCGTTCAGCACGTCGACGAGAAAGGATGGAACATGGTCCGCTGAGCGCTCCGCCAAATCCCAGACCTGCTCAAATGCTTTCTCATCGTCGATGTCGATGCCTTCGCGGCTGCCGACGGCGGCGACTTCCAGGACCAGGCTGCGGACCAGATGGCGCGTCGCCGGCACCTGGAGCATGTCGCCCACCGACAGCCTGACGATGGCGCAAAGGGCCGAGAAGCCGGCGTTGACGCAAAGCTTCTGCCAAATCTGTTGGCGCACATCCGAGGACAGCTGGATATCCAACCCGGACCGTGCCATTGCCCCGACGAAGGCGCTCATGGGGGGCGAAAGTTTTCCGCTTGCCGGCCAGATATGGGTCGCCATACCGTCCACCGCCGTTGCCGTGATGGCGCCGGGTCCGGTCTTGATGGCGCCGAGACTGGTGACCCCGAACAAAATGCGCTCGGGTTCCACAAAATCGGCGAGGATTTCGGTATTGCCGATGCCGTTCTGCAGGGTGACCACCACGGTCCGCTCATCGATCGTGGGCCGGGCGCCTTCCAGGGCTTCCCTTGTATGGCGGTGTTTGGTCATGACCAGCACCACATCGCAGGGGCCGGCTTCGGCCGGCCGGGTGGTGGCGTTGACGGCGATCTGATGGGTCTCACCCTGGTAGGTGAGCTCAAGGCCGTTCTCCGCAAGGGCGCCAACATGGTCCTCGGAGCGTGAAAACAACCAGACCTCCTCGCCGGCCCGAGCCAAATAGCCGCCGATCAGGCATCCCATGGCTCCGGCCCCGTCGACGGCGATCTTCATCGCGGTGGCTCCGTGATCCGCTCGGGGGGCTGAAGGTCAGCATCCATGATCCACTCCTCTGGCACCTACAGGGTGAACACTTTCTGTTCGGTCAGGTGTAGGCACTCCTCGACGCCCGTTTGCCCGATCCGGTAATTCTCGCAGACGAAGGCGAAGGCCTTGTCCGAATAGACCGTGGGATGCACGGCGATATTCATATCAGCCTGAATGGGCATGGTTTCGTGGGGATCAATCGACGGCCGCTCGACCAGATCATAGCCCTGGCCGTGGGCGTAGATGCGGGTCTCCTCGGGATAGCCTCGGGCGCGCAGGAAGTCGTTGTTGGCATCCCATATCTCGCCCGGATCGGCGCCGGGCTTGAGCATGTCCAGGGTGACTTTCTGGGCCTCAATGGCGATCTGGTACTGTTCGAGGAGTTCGGGCGCGGGATCGCCCAGACTGACGATGCGCGCCACATGGCCGTAAAAACCGCTGGGTCCGTTGGATTCG
This sequence comes from uncultured Rhodospirillaceae bacterium, assembly GCA_964493945.1. Lineage (GTDB taxonomy): Bacteria > Pseudomonadota > Alphaproteobacteria > Rhodospirillales > UBA2165 > CAZBQG01. The sequence continues at coordinate 5,037 of CAZBQG010000242.1, read as the reverse complement.
ATCAGGAAGGTGAAGCTGTCGCCTTCCTCGATTACGCGATTGCCGAAATGTTCGTAATACATGACGCCGGTTTCGCCGCGTGGCGCCGAGCCGACCATCACCAATTGCTGTTCCGAGCCCAGCAGCATGCATTTGTGGCGGATGTCGGCATAAACCTCATAGTCCCGACGTCCGGGCTGGATGCGGGTCAGGGCATAGTCGAAGGTGGCATCCTGGTCCCGGCAGACCTGGCGGATCAGGTCCATTTCCTCCGCGCTCTTGATCACCTTGATGGCATCCACCTGTTCGGTAGCTTCGCTGAATGTGGCGGCACTCAGCTTTTCGGTCACCGTCTTGTAGAATGCGGCCGAGATAAAACCGAGACCGACCAGGCCAATGCGGCAATTACCGCAAGGCGCCAATTCGGCGACCACCGCGTCGGCATCGAACCCAGAGGAATAGCCCAAGGCCGGAATGATCGGCACACTGAGGCGCTTGCCGACGCCGCGCAGGGACCAGGCCGGCGGATTGGGCTCGGCCGGTGGGCTGGGCCCGCTCCAGATGGTGGTCATGGTGTCCTGGCGCGGGAAAATCACGGTTACCGGATAGTTGTGCAGGGCCGGCATGTCGGTGAACCATTTGACGTAGCCGCCCAAATAATCAGTGCAGTTCTGGACAATCAGGAAGTCCAGATTTTCAGCCTCCATCATGGCCCTGACCGCATTCCAGCGCCGCTCCAGTTCGGCATCCGAAATGCTGACGGGAATTCTCAATTGGGCTTCGTTGGCACTCACGGCTGCTCCTCGCTCCATCCCTTGTTGGTCAAGTCAATAACAGGCGGCGCTAATAATTGACAGCCCTCTTCCTCAATGGCAAGTTTGACACCAATCGAGGGGAGCGAGTCTTTTTTAATATAGCGTCATTTCAATTCTCAGAGGGAGGTTTTAGATATGCGAGCATTTGTACTGGCCGTTCTGGTCGGGATCGTGGCCCTGGTCGGTGTCCGCCCGGCGGACGCCGCTGAAGCCGTCGTAAAAGGCGCCATGTTCATCAAGTCGAACAAATCCTTGTTCCGCGCCCTGTTCAACCAATTCACCGTCAATGTCAACAAGGCGGGCAAGGGATCGATCCGTTTCGCCCCCGTCATCGGCCCCGAGGCCATTCCCAGGCGCGAGATGGGCAACGCCGTCTCTTCGGGTATCCTCGATGTCGCCGCCCTGCCGCCGGCCTATTATCGGGGGTTGATGATCGAGGCGGATGCCCTGCAGCTGGCCACCGTCTCGCCGGCCGAGCAGCGCAGGAACGGCGCCATCGCCCTTTTGCAGGAAAAATACCATGCGGCGGGCTGGCATTTCCTGGCCCAATACGGCCACGGCATTCAGTTCCATGTCTTCCTCAACAAACGGGTCAAGACGCTGGCCGACTTCAAGGGCCTCAGATTGCGGACCACGCCCACTTATCGGGAGTTCTTCGCCAGGTTGGGCGCCAACCAGCTGGAGACCAGCCGGGGCGAAGTCTATACCGCCATGGAACGGGGCGTTGTCGATGGCTACGCCAACGTGATGAGCGAAGTGGCGCCGGCCGGCTGGGACAAGGTTACCAAATTCAGGGTGGATCCCGGCTTCTACCATGCCATCGTCACCATCACCATGAACCTGAAGCGCTGGGACGGCCTGAGCAAGGCCCAGCGCGCGATCCTGAGCAAAGCCTCGGCCGAGGTCGAGGGCGCCCAGGCGACCGCCTTTCTGTCGAAAGACAAGGCAGCCGGTAAGCGCATGGTGGATAAGGGTATGAAAGTCATTTCCCTGTCCGGCGGCGCGGCGGGGAAATATTTGTCGACGGCACAGGACGCCTACTGGGCGCTGCTCGAAAAAGAGCGCCCCGCAACCATGAAGAAGCTGCGCCCCCTGCTGTCCAAGTAGCTGACATCCGAACCACCCCGGGGCGGCGCGAGCCAGCCCCGGGGATAAACCCCGGCCACCCCCGGCCCAAAGTATGATTGTGGAGGCCATGGCGAGCTTGGTTCGCGCCTATGAGCGATTGCTCAGCGCCTCGGCCGTGGCGGCGGGGGTGATGCTGGTCGCTATCGCTTCCATGATCTGCGCTGACGTCGTGCTGCGCGTCGTCGGTGTGGGCAAGGGCATTCCCGGAGTCATCGAATTCACCGAATACAGCCTCTATGGCATCACCGTGCTGGGCGCCGGCTGGGCGCTTCGCCTGGGCGCCCATGTGGCGGTGGAGTTCGTCGTCGATGCCCTGCCACGCACCCCCCGGCGCCTAGCCGGATGGCTGGCCGGCGGCATCGGGCTGGCGGCGAGCCTGACCCTCGTTTACGCCGGCACCCTGGCCACCTGGCGCTCCTTCGAAGGCGCCCGGCTGGTGTTCAGGACCTACATTTTTTCCGAATGGTGGTTGCTGGCGCCACTGCCCTTCGGCGCCCTGCTCCTATCCATCGAGTTCATGCGCATCCTGGCCAAAGGGCCGGAAACGCCGGAAAGCCGCCAGCCGCCCGGACCGGGAGGGGCCTGATCCATGGAATGGTACTGGGCGCTTAGCCTGCTGATCGGCGGCGTGGTCGCCTTGATGATGTTGGGCGTGCCCGTGGCGCTTGCTTTCATCGCGGTCAACATCGTCGGCGCGCTTGTCTTCCTGGGCGGCAATGCCGGGCTGGTCCAACTGGCGCGCAACACGCAAGATGCCGTCGCCACCTTTGCCCTGGCGCCCATCGCCATGTTCGTGCTGATGGGCGAGATCCTGTTCCAGAGCGGCGTCGCGGTGAAGGCCATCGATGCGGTCGAGCGTCTGATCACCCGGGTTCCCGGACGGCTCTCCCTAGTGGCCATCGTCGGCGGCACCATCTTCTCCACCCTGTCGGGCTCGACCATGGCCAACACGGCCCTGCTGGGCAGCACATTGATGCCCGAGATGCGCCGGCGCGGCTATCATCCGTCCATGGCCATGGGCCCGATTATGGCCACCGGCGGCATCGCCATGCTTATCCCGCCCTCGGCCCTGGCCGTGCTCTTGGGCAGCCTGGCCGGCATCTCCATCGGCAAGCTTTTGATTGCCGGCATCCTGCCGGGCCTGCTGATGGCGGCCATTCATTTCACCTATGTCATCGTGCACTGCTGGGCCGATCCAAGTTTGGCGCCGGCCTATGATATGGAAAGACTGGGCGTCTGGCAGCGGTGGCGGCCCTTTGTCATCTATGTGGTACCCCTGTTCGCCCTCTTCGCCGTGGTCGTCGGCAGCATCCTGTTTGGTATCGCCACGCCGACGGAATCGGCGTCGCTAGGCGCCCTGGCGGCGCTGGGCGCCGCCGCCGTTTACCGCCGGCTTGAATGGCCGAGCTTCTTTCAGGCCGTGCGCGAGACCACCAAGATCACCGCCACCATCTTGCTGATCATCGCCGGGTCGCTGACTTTTTCACAGATTCTGGCCTTTTCCGGCGCCACTCATGGATTGCTCAGTTTGGTGGAAAAGGCCAACCTTGGTCCCATGGTGCTGCTCTTCACCATGATTGGCATCCTGTTGTTCCTGGGCGCCTTCATGGACCAGCTCAGCATGCTTTTGATCACCCTGCCCTTCTTTATGCCGCTGGCCGAGCAGGCGGGTTACGATGTCATCTGGTTTGGCGTGCTCTTGCTGCTGGTCATGGAGATCAGCCTGACGACGCCGCCTTTCGGTTTGCTTTTATTCTGCATGAAAGGAGTGGCGCCGCCGGACACCACCATGCGCCAGGTTTATGTGGCGGTGACGCCGTTCATCATCCTGGAGCTGCTGTTGCTTTTGGTTGTTGTCTATGTGCCCGGGATCGCCACCGCCCTGCCGTCTCTGATCGGTCGCTAGGCCGGCCCGAACAATCCTTGGGCGGCGCTCGTCTGGCGGGCCGTCCACCAGTCCAGCTTGCGGCAATAATAGTCCCAGGAATGGCGGATATGGATTTCGGTCAGGACCTGACTGGTACGCAGCGCGGATTCCTCTTCATCGGGCCAACTCCATTCGAGGCCGGTGGCGGCCATATCCAGCTGCCGCCGGCAGGCCTTCTCCAAAAAGACGCCAATCATCGCCGCATGTTCCACCGAGCGGCCGCAAAAGGTGATGCCGTGGTTGCGCATGAACACCGCGAAAGCCTCATCGCCGAGGGCGAAGATGTCCGCCTGACGCGTGGCGAATTTCATTTGCTGGCGGCCTTCGTCAACAGCAACAACCGCGTGCTTAACAGGGATCATCTATTGGATATGGTCAGCGGCCGGGATTGGGCGCCCAACGACCGAACGATCGACGTCATGGTGCGCCAGCTCCGCAAGAAAATGGAGGATGACCCCAGCGACCCGAAGATTTTCGCCCCAGTTCACGGTGTCGGCTACAACTTCGCACCAGATGTTGAGTAAATGACTGGCTGATGTTCGGTTTTGGCTACAAGCGGCTGTCAGCGATGGCCCTATTTTATGTCTGTTATGCGAGGGTGGAGCGGACATTGATGTCTCCTTTTCTCTACGCTGATTGACGACCATCAGCCATAAAATCCTATACCTATTCCAAAGCCCTCGCCATCTCCGACAACCGCCGTATCTCCCGCCGTAAGGCCATCCCCTGTTTCCGCCGACCGACCGCCTCCGCTGACCGACGGCCATGCTTCCAGTGGGCCTTGCGGATGTTCTCGATGCCCTCGGCGGTCCGTTGGCCGGTGTGGTGCCCCCATGGATGCGGGCATCGCCCATTGGCCATTGCAGGCGCCTGGCGGGGCATGTGACGGTCATCAGGGCGGCAATTGTCTATGAGCACGGGCATCGGCCCTTACCCTTTCACGGCCAGCCTGGAGCCGCCTGGTCAGTTCGCCGGCATCGATTAGCCCGGTTTTGGGCTCCGGGATTTTGTACAGCATGAATGGCAATGCGGTCCGGGCGGCCATGATGCGGGCTGCTATGGGCTGGGAGGGGTCCAGAGCGATACGCTCAAGCTCAAGGAGCAGGACGTGGCCGCGTTGGTGGATGGCTGATGTGAAGTAGTTCCGACTTGATCTGACACCGCGCCCTTGAAGGGGTGAGGGTTACC
>CAZBQG010000241.1:0-6722 GCA_964493945.1 uncultured Rhodospirillaceae bacterium | reverse complement strand
GGATACAGGGGGAAACATGCCTGACGAATATGAGGAATTCCGCAAACATATCGGCCGTAAGACCGTCGCCCATGATGTGATCAGCGTGGCCCAGGTGCAAAAACTGATGGCGACGCTGAACCGGGACGATCCGGCGCCCAAGCTGGGCGATCCCGTCCCCAATGGCTGGCAGCATATTTTCTTTGCAAAGTACCCCCCGTCCAACGATCTGGGCCCCGACGGCATGGCGCCCGAAGTGGAAGGCGGCCCGGGGGACCCCTTGCCCCAGCGCATGTATGCGGGCAACGATATGCGTTTTTTCAAACCGCTGCGTATCGGTGAGACGGCCAGGCGGGAAACCTCGCTTGCTTCCCTGACCCCAAAGGAAGGGCGTTCCGGAAAGCTGGTCTTCGTCACCCACCGGGTGGAAGTTTATGGCGAAGACGGTCTGGTCATGGAAGACGATACCAATCTGGTCTACCGGGAAGAAGACAAAGAAGGCCGCGCAGCACCTCCGCCTGGTAAGCCAGGCCCGGAGGACGCCACCTGGAAACGCGAAATTACGGTCAATCCGGTCATGCTGTTCCGTTTTTCGGCGACCACCTTCAACCCCCACCGCATCCATTACGACTATCCCTACACCACCGGTGTGGAAGGCTATCCGGGCCTGTTGGTGCATGGGCCCTTCACCGCCATCTGGCTGATGGAACTGGCCCGGGAGAACAACCCCGGCGCCACCATGACCGGCTTTGAGATGCGCGCCAAGGCGCCGCTTTTTGCCAATCAGCCCATCACGCTTTTGGGTGAGCCCAGCGGGGACGGCAAGGCGTGTGAGCTTTGGGCCGTTTCCCATGAAGGCATCCTGGCAATGGAGGCCAGCGCCAGCTTCGCTTGATCGGCACATAATACAAGGAGAACAAGAAGGTGCCCCTGCCCCTGGACCCGAAACAAATGAAGAAATTTTTTGCGCCCAAATCGGTGGCCATTATCGGCGCCTCCACCGATCCCCAGAAGCTGGGCGGGCGGCCCCTGCATTACGCCAAGACCAGCGGCTTCAAGGGCAAGGTCTATCCCATCAATCCGAGAAACGAGACGGTGCAGGGCCTGAAGGCTTTCCCGTCGGTCACCTCGGTCAAGGGCAAGGTGGATTGCGCCTTTATCGTCCTGCCCGCACCCGCCGTCGAAGCGGCCATTGCCGATTGCGCGGACAAGGGCGTCTCCAATGTGATCCTGGTGAGCGCCGGCTTCGCCGAGACGGGGCCAGAAGGCAAGGCCCGCCAGGACCGCATGGTGGGTGTGGCCCGTGAGGCGGGCATGGGGATCATCGGGCCCAACTGCATGGGGCTGTTCGATACATCTTCAAAGTTTTTCGCAACCTTCGCCGCCATGCTCGAAAAGCCCTACGAAAGCGGCCCCAAGCGCGGCAATCTGAGCATCATCAGCCAAAGCGGTGCCTTTGGTGCACATGTGTTTGTGCTGGCCCGCAAAAACGGCGCGGGCTTTGCCAAATGGGTGACCACGGGCAATCAATGCGTGGTGGATTTCGCCGACTGCCTGGCCTATATGGCGGGCGACAGGGAAAGCAAAGTGATCATCGGCTATATGGAAGGCTGCGCCGATCCGGAAAAGCTGGTGCATGCCCTGGATTTAGCACGTTCCAATGGCAAGCCGGTGATCATGCTAAAGGTGGGCAGCTCCTCCATCGGCGCCGAAGCGGCCATGTCCCACACCGGGTCCCTGGCCGGATCGGACCGAGTCTATGACGGATTGTTCGATCAATATGGGGCGCACCGGGCCCAGACCATTGATGAGCTGGTGGATGTGGCCCTGGCCTGCGAGCGGGGCATCTATCCGCCCAGTTCCGATGTGGGTCTGCTGACCATTTCCGGCGGCGTCGGCGTCTTGATGGCGGATTCAGCCGAGAAAATAGGCATCGGCGTGCCGGTCATGCCCAAAAAAGCGCAGAAAAAACTGCTTTCCATGTTCCCCCATGGGCTGGCCCGCAACCCGGTGGATACCACGGCGCTGTGGTCGACGGATATGAGCGTCATCGGGCGCAGCCTGGAAATCATGTTCACCGATGGGGGCTGCCAATCCGCCGTTATATTTGCTTCCACCATGGGCTCCATCCCCATGCAGATGGAACGCTTCCGGGAACATGTGCTGCCCGTCCGACGCAAATTTTCGGACAAGGTCATGGTGCTGTGTCTGATAGCACTCCCCGAAGTGGTGACCGAATACGAGAGGGAAGGCTTCCTGATCATGGAAGACCCCCACCGGGCCATGGAGGTGATTGGCGCGCTGGTCAAATTTGCCGGCACAGTTTCGGGAAAAACCAAACCGCCCGCCATCCCCCGGGTGCCCAAGGATTTGCCCAAAATCCCCGCCCGGCAGCTAAGCGAAGTGGAAGCGCTGCGGCTTCTCAAGCGGGCCGGACTGCCTGTTGTCAAACACCGGCTGGTGACCTCGGCCTCGGCTGCCGCCCGGGCGGCTGACCGGCTGGGCTATCCTTCTGTCTTAAAGGTCGTCGCACCCGCCATCACCCATAAATTGGATATGGGGGGTGTGGCGCTTGACTTGGATGGGCCGGGCAAACTCCGAGCCGCCTATGGGGAAATCATGGACCGGGCCGGACAGGTTGGCGCCAATACCGACGGCATGCTGGTGGCCAAGCAGATTTCGGGCGGCATCGAAACCATCTTGGGAGTCAGCCGGGATGCATCCTTGGGCCCGGTGGTCATGTTCGGCATCGGTGGTATCTTCGTGGAAATCTACAAAGACGTGGTCTTCCGTATCGCCCCCTTCGGCGTGGTGGAAGCCAAACGCATGATCCGGAGCGTTAAGGGATATGCATTGTTGCAAGGCGCTCGTGGCTCGGCACCCGCCGATCTGGATGCGCTGGCCAGGGCTTTGAGCCGGCTATCCTTGTTCGCCCATGCCAATCGCGACCGCATGGAAAGCATCGACATCAATCCCTTTCTCGTCCTGCCCAAAGGCAAGGGCGCCATGGCTTTGGACGCGCTGATCGTCCCGACCAAAAATTGAGTTCATGTTCACAGGGAGAAGGAACACATCATGACTGAAATTACAGGACCCAGAAAAATCCGCCGGATCGTCACCGGCCATGACGAAGACGGCAAGGCGGTGGTCATTTCAGACGGGCCCGCGCCCAATGTCAGGACCGACGAGAACCGCCCCAATTGGGGCGCCACCGAATTATGGGTGGGCAACGAAACGCCTGCGTCGAATGCCGGCAACGAGGATACGTCCTTGCGCCCCTTCACCCTGCCACCGCCCGATGGGGGATCGGTCTTCCGTATTTTGGAGTTGCCGCCCGCATCCTCCATCAAGGCCGATGTGGTACCCGATACGTTGGACGGTGCGTCTCAGAACAGTGGACGCCACGCCGCCATGCACAAGACCCGCACCATCGATTACGCCCTGGTCCTGGAAGGCGAGGCGGATCTGATCCTGGGCGATACGGAAACCCGCATGAAGGCGGGCGACACATTAGTGCAGCGGGGCACGGTCCATGCCTGGAACAATCCGGGCGATGTGCCCTGTTTGATGATGTTCGTGCTGATCGACGCCGAACCCATCTGAGAAAGGACTAGAAACATGGATATCAAGGGAGGCGTTTCCATCGTCACCGGATCGGCCAGCGGCGTCGGCTCGGCCGCGGCCCGCCTGCTGGCCTCCAAGGGCAGCAATGTGGTGATCAATTACACGAAAAGTGAGGCGGAAGCGAAAGAGACCCAGGCTCAGTGCGAAGCATCGGGGGCGGAAACCATCCTCTGCCAGGCGGACGTATCGCAAGACGATCAATGCCGCGCCATGGTGGCGGAGGCCGTGGATAAATGGGGCCGGGTGGATGCGCTGGTCAACAATGCGGGGCGCACCAAGCCGGCACCGCCCGGCGATATGGATGCGGTCTCGGCTCAGGATTTCATCGATATCTATTCGGTCAATCTGATCGGGTCTTATCAAATGTCGCGCGCCGTGGTGCCCCATATGAAGGCGCAAGGAAATGGCTCCATCGTCAACATGTCGGCGCTCGGTGCCCTCAATGGCGGCGGCAGCTCCATCGCCTATTCATCGTCGAAAGGAGCGCTCAACGCCATGACGCTTAATCTCGCCCGCAACCTGGCGCCTGAAATCCGGGTCAACGCCATCTGCCCCGGCTTCATCCAGGGGCGCTGGATGCGAGGCGCCCTGGGCGATGAGCGCTACGAGGCCATGGTCAAAAACATGGAAGAAACCTCGCCGGTGCAAAAGGCTTCAACACCCGAGGAGATAGCCGATCTGTTGGTCTTTTTTATCACCGGGACCGACCTCATGACCGGCGAAATCCTGGAGGTGGATTTCGGCTTGAAATTCGGGCCTTTGCCGAAAAAGGGATGATTGGGGGAACAAATCCATGAGCAGAATAAAAAAATTTACCTATGAGGAAATGACGGACGAGCAAAAGCTGGCTCATGATGACATCCTCTCAGGCCCCCGCACTTCCATCGCGGGGCCGATGAATGCCTGGTTCCGAAGCCCCAAACTGGCGGGCCTGGCGCAAAGGCTGGGGGCCTTCTGCCGCTTCCAGACAACACTCGATCCCCGCCTCAGCGAGCTTGCCATCTTAGTTGTGGCGCGCCATTGGACGGCCCAGATCGAATGGTATGCCCACCAGCCCCTTGCCCTAAAGGCGGGCATCGACGAGGCGGCAACCGACGCCATCGCCAATCACGCCAAACCGCAGTTCGAAAAAACCGATGAGCGCATACTTTATGGCTTCGCCAAGGAGCTGGTGGAACAGAAAGGGGTGTCGGACGAGACCTACGCCGGCGCGCTGGGGGAATTCGGCGAACAGACCCTGGTCGAGCTGGTGGCGATCCTGGGCTATTACACCTCGGTCGCCATGATCCTCAACTGCTTCCAGGAAATGCCCGACGGCGAGCCGCCGCTTAAGGCTTGAGCTTGGGGGGAGGGGGAGGCGTCCCCCGCACTTTGGAAGGCTGAGGAGGGGAAGCTATTACAATGGCGACGAAATTTGCGTATATTCGCGACTACGTATTTGCGGCTAAACAATAGAGGGGGGGGGATAAACCATGACAAAGATGGATTTCGCGTTCTGGTCCGCGGTTGGCGGCTATGCCGACACTCAGGGACCCTTCGCCGATATCTACGAAACCCATATCAGCCAGGCGGTGCGCCTGGAGGAGCTGGGCTGGCATTCCTATTACGTGATCGAGCATCAGAACTCGGCCATGATCGGGCGCATCACCTCGCCGACGGTCTTCCTGACGGCGGTGGCGGCCCGGACCTCCAAGCTCCGCTTGGGCGCCATGGTCTGGCCCCTGCCCTTTTACCACCCCATGCGCCTGGCCCAGGAAGTGGCGATGCTCGACCATCTGTCCCGGGGCCGGGTGGAATTCGGCACCGGCATTGGCGTGCATGAGCACGAATTCATCCGCTGGGACATGGACTATTACGAACGCGCGGGGCGCTCGGAGGAAATCCTGGAGCTGATCCAGATGGCCTGGACCCAGGACGAGGTGACTTACGACGGCAAGTTCTACCGCTTCGACGAGGCCTTGCCCAAGCCCCAGCCCTACCAAGATCCCCTGCCCATCTGGGTCTCGGTCCATTCCGAGGATTCGATCCGCTTCGCCGCCAAAACCGGCCACGACGTCGCCCAGAACCTGGACGTCGACGAGGTGGTGGCCGAAAAGTTCCAGCTCTTCTGGAAAAGCTGGGAGGAACACAAACACCCCGGCCGGCGCCCGCGGGTTTTCCTGATGCGCCAGGTCCATGTGGCGGAGACCGACGAAAAGGCTCACGAAGAAGCCCGCCAATTCCTTACCACGCCCGAAGGCAGCGCCGTCCCCGCCGCCGCTGGCTCGGTCAGCGACACCCGCATCGGCTGGGGCACCCATCCGCGCGGCATGGGCAAGCACAGCGAACGCCCCGACGACAAACGCCGCGGCGACGTCATGATGCGCGCGCGAACGGATTACGACTTCAATATCGACAGCGGCCTGGCCATCGTCGGCAGCCCGGAAACCGTGATCAAGCGCTTGCAGGAAGGCCAGAAATTGATGGGCTACAACAATTTCTGCACCAACCACGACATCGGCAAGATGCCCGAGGCCATGGTCGCGAACTCCATCGAGTTGTTCGGCAAGGAGGTCATCCCGGCGTTTGAGCCGCTCGGCGGGCATTAGGCGGGCGCCCCGCCAACAATCAGCCTGCCACCCTCGCCACCGCCCATCAAGGGCAAGCCGTCTCCGGCGGTCGCCAAGTGGCAACCCTTGACAGGCACTGCCGGGCGCGGCGCATGTGTTGTTGCTTGGCGACCAAGTTTGGGTCCAGTGGGTCTTCCAAAGAAGATCTTTTGGGAGATCTTAATGAAGGCCATTTTTTCGGGCCGGCCTGATCCCGCTAAGCCTCCGGCGGATGATTTTTGTCAAGGGTCACCCGCAGGGTGATCGCCAAAGGCGACGCGAAGCGCCCTTTACTAAAAGCACTCGGCGGAGGCACCCTCGATTAAGGACGTCCTAGAGTGTTTCAAGTTTTGACGGAAGCATAACCGGCATTTTTGCAGTAGTTTGCGCATTCGTGGTCGTTGAAATTATCGACGATCCGGCCGACCTGTTGCCAGGCCTCCTCAAGGTCTCTTTTCTGGGCCATGCGCATCCAATGTTTGACCTTGGCGAAGGCCTGTTCGATTGGATTGAGGTCCGGTGAGTAAGGTG
>CAZBQG010000240.1:0-6735 GCA_964493945.1 uncultured Rhodospirillaceae bacterium | reverse complement strand
TGCCATTTGACGCCTTGGCGCAGCTTGAATTCCATGGTCAGCGGATCAATCCGCTTCCAGGAACTGGCCAGTGCGGGCACATATTCCCGCTTGACCGCATCGTAACTGACCAATTGATCATAGACCATCCGATAGGCCAGCGAGGACTCCGGCGAGGCGGCGAAGAAAGCGTCGAGCAACTGCAATGGCTGATAGAAGCCAACCCGCAACGTATCTTTCGATTTTTGGGCCAAGGCCGGAGCCGCCACAGCCATCATGGCCGCCGCACCCACGAGTAACATTTTCTGATTCATTGTCGTCTCTCCCCAATAGTTGTTTCATTGTTTGTGTGGTTAATATGATAGGCTAGAAAACAAAAGCCAATGCAAAAAAATTCTGCGGATAGGCGAGGCGGAAAATGAATTCGGGCCAGTTTCAATCCCTCAGACTTCTCACGGTCGATGATGAGCCCATATCCAGAAAAATGCTGCGCATGATTCTTGAGAAACTGGAGGTAGCCGAGATCATCGAGGCCGAGGACGGCGAAAGCGCGCTCCAGCTGCTGGCCGAAGATGAGGGCCGCATCGATCTGGTTATTTCCGACGTCAACATGCCCAACCTGGACGGCTGGGAGCTGGCCCGGCGTATCCGTTACGGGACCGCGGAGGGCTATAAGGACGTTCCCATCCTGATGGTTACCGGTGATCCGTCGGATAAAAACACCCGCAAGGCCCGCATCCACAAGATCAACGGCTTCGTCGTGAAACCGGCAAACAGGACGGACTTGGCGGTGCTGGTCGCAGAGGCCCTTAAATCTTAGGGCTAAGTTTTTCCCCGGTTCTCTATCTCAGTTTTTCGTCTTCACGAACCAGGAAGCGGGGCGTGCCGCCTATCAAATAGCGCTTCAGATTTTCGGCGGCCTGGGTCAGACCAGTGCCAGGGCGGCCCCGCGCCTTGGCCGAGATATGGGGCGTAGCGACCAGATTGGGCAGATCGAAAAAGGGCTGGTCCAGGCGGAATTCACCATCGGCGAAGGGCGTCACCCACCACACATCCAGCCCGGCGGAGAAATCCGGATGGCTTTTCATATGTTCATAGAGCGCCGCCTGATCAATCAGGGCGCCCCGGGCCAGATTGACCAATATGGCGTCCTCTTTCATCAGCGCCAATTGGGCCCCGCCCATGACGCCCGTGGTCTTTTTGGTCAGCGCCATACTCAGCAGAACCAGATCGGCCTTGGGCAAACAGGTTTCCAGATCCTCCAGCGTGCCGGCGAAAGCCACATCATCTTCCACCGCGCCGCTTCGGTTGATGGCCATGATTTCCATGCTGAGGGTGCCAAAAAGACGCGCCGAGGCCCGTCCCGCACCGCCATAGCCAAGTATCAGACAAGTACCGCCGGCCAGACCCCTGACTTCTTTTGCGTGACGTTTGTAGTGGCCCGCCTTCATAGCCTGGGTTTCCTTCACCAGACAGCGCGAACAGGCCAGGGCCAGGGCCAGGCCATGCTCGGCCATCATGGCCGCCTGATGGCCCGGATTATTGGCCACGGGAACCTCCGCCGGCAGGCGGGAAAAGGGCACGGGATCGACCCCTGCCGTCAGAAGCTGAATAAAACCCAGACAGCCCAGATGTTCTTCCTCGCCGGGCCCGATCTCGCGGCCCAAATTGAGCCCGATCAGAGCCGCGCCCCCCTGGAATTCGGTGGCGCGGGTGTCAGTGCCCAGACCGTTCATGTATACCAGATCGGCAATATCGCTCAGGATTTCGCCCAGGATGCCGCGCTCCTGATCGCCCAGATCCGGTGTGACCAGGACCTTTGGTTTATTGGTCATGCCCTCAGCCCCGTTTCCAGGTAGTGCCCCAGGCTCCGTCCTCCAATTGGATATTCTGGGCCGCCAGCTCATCGCGGATGCGGTCGGCCTGGGCGAAGTCTTTTGCCTGGCGGGCCTGGAGGCGGGCTTCGATCAGCGCTTCGATCTCATTATCGCTCAAACCCACCTCGCCGCCGGCCGGGCGCCATTTGAACCAGCCCTCCGGGTCCAGGCTGAGAAGCCCCAGAAGCCCGGCACCGGCCAGGAGCGCCGCCTTGTGGGTTGCCCCGCCTTCACGGTTGAGCACACCGGCGGCCTCATGCAAGGCGGAGATGGCGAGCGGCGTGTTAAGATCGTCGTTGAGCGCTTCGGTCACGGCCGCCGGCACTTCGTCCTGCGCCACACCTTCAGCACCCCGCAATGCACCATACCAGCGATCCAGGGATTCCTTGGCCTGGGCCAGGCCCTTTGCCGTCCAGTTCAGGGGCTGGCGGTAATGGGTCATGAGCATGCACAGCCGGATGGTCTCTCCGTGATGCCCGGCCAGCAGATCCTTGACGGTGATGAAATTGCCTAGGCTTTTCGACATCTTCTCACCTTCCACGGTGAGATAGCCGTTATGCATCCAGGTGCGGGCGAAGCCGGCGCCGGGATGGGCCGAACGGCTTTGGGCGATTTCATTTTCGTGGTGGGGGAAAATCAAATCCTGGCCGCCGCCATGGATATCAAACTCCAGGCCCAGATACTCAGCGCTCATGGCCGAGCATTCCAGATGCCAACCCGGCCTGCCCCGCCCCCAGGGGCTGTCCCATCCGGGCTGCTCCGCCGCCGACGGTTTCCAGAGAACGAAATCCGCCGGGTCTTTTTTGTAGGGCGCCACTTCTACACGGGCGCCGGCGATCAAATCTTCGCGGGAATGGCCCGACAAGCGGCCATAATCCTCCATGCTGGGCACATGGAACAGGACATGGCCTTCCTTCTCATAGGCATGATCCTTATCCAGCAGCAATTGGGTCAGCCCGGTCATCTGGGGAATATGACCGGTCGCGCGCGGCTCGAAATCGGGCGCCAGATTACCCAGCACCGCCATGTCCTGGTGGAAGGCTTCCGTCGTGCGCCGGGTGATCTCGCCGATCGCTTCGCCACTTTCTTCATGGGCAGCGATGATTTTGTCGTCCACATCGGTGATGTTGCGCACATAGGTGACTTTACGCTGGGGCTCATATAAATGGCGCAACAGCCGGGTGAGCACATCGAAGACGATGACCGGGCGGGCATTGCCGATATGGGCATGGTCATAGACCGTCGGCCCGCAGACATAGATGCCGATGCGGTCCGCATGGGCCGGGCGGAATTCCTCCTTGGCGCGGCTCAGCGTGTTGTGCAGGGTGAGGGTCATGACCGGCGTTGTTTAACAAGTCCCGCCCGCCGGGGGCAAGGAAAAGGAAGCACCCGGCTTGTCCGCCCGCCGTCTTGAGCATATATAAAGTCCCATATTGGAGTCTGAACCCGGCCATGAACAAGCCCGAAAACCCCATATTTGGCGAACGCACCTCTGTCGAGGCAGTGGAGGAAGGCACATGCCTAGCGCCCAAATTCGGCGAGGACGGGCTGATACCGGCTGTCACCACGGATTATCAGACGGGTGAGCTACTCATGCTCGGCTATATGAATGAAGAGGCCCTGGCCAAGACCATCGAGACCGGCGAGGCCCATTATTTCAGCCGCTCGCGCCAGGTCCTGTGGCACAAGGGGGGTACCAGCGGCCTGGTACAACGGGTAGCCGAATTGCGCATCGATGACGATCAGGACGCCATCTGGCTACGCGTTCATGTGGGTGGCGAGGCCAGTTGCCATGTGGGCTACCGGTCCTGTTTTTACCGCTCCATTCCCTTGGGGCGGCCCGAGGTGGACGGCCCCCTGACCCTCAAATTCGAGGAAACGGAAAAGGCCTTCGATCCCACCGCCGTCTATGGCGACGCGCCCAATCCGACCAAGCTTTAAATTCAAGCCGGCTGGCGGTGATATCCGGCCTCTGTGTAAATGCGCTCCATGGCGCCGGCCAGCTCTTGCTGATTGTCCGCAATCTCGCCAGCCGGAAAAGCCAGCTGCCCGTCCCGTTTCAGCCATTCGCCGCCGATCATGACGCTTTCCGCATCGGACCGTTCGGCATAAAGCACCACCGCCTGCACCGCATCATTGACGGGCGCCAGATTGATGTTGCCCGACGGGATGCAGATCAGATCGGCCTGTTTGCCGGGCGTCAGCGACCCCACCCGGTCCTCCATCAGCAGGGCCCTTGCCCCTTCGATGGTGGCCCATTCCAGCACCTGGCGCGGGCTCAATAACCTTTCCACCGGCTTTTCGGCACGGGCGCATTCTTGGTTGTCGAAGATGCGCTGGGCCTGCAAGGCAAAGCGCATGACATGGAACATGTCGCCGGCCACGAAGGTCTCCGCATCGGCGCCGAGAGAGGGCTGCTTGCCCAAAGCCAAAAGCCGGCCCATGAGGGTGACGGTGGGGCTGGTCTGCAATTCCACTGCCGGCGTGACGGTGAAGGATGCGCCCGCCTCGACCATCAGGCGAAGCTCCTCGTCGGGCAGAAAGTTGCCATGCACCACATTATGGTCCGGCCCCAACAGCCCCGCCTCGATGACCGGATAAAAGCCGTCTTGCGATATCTTGCCGGGCCGGTTCCAGACATGGGAAGAAGACATCAGCCCCATATCCCGGGCCAGACGGAAATCCGCCAGGGTCACCTCGGCGGTGGAAAATTCAGGGCCCAATATGGCCATGGCCAATGAAACCAAACCGTCATCCTGGGCCATCCGTCCTTTGCGCAAGCGCTCGATCTCGCTGCGGGGATGAGGGATTTCCGAATAATGGGGCTCGCCTTCCTTTTGCGGCGGCTTGACCGTGCCGTGGGCGAAGACCGACCGGATGCCGGATTGGAAAAGCCCGTCGATGGCCCGGTCGGTATGATCGGGCGTGGAATTATTGTGGCACCAATCCAACAACGTCGTGGTGCCTGCATTTATTTGCCCCAGCGCGCCTAAAAGAGTGGCCAGATAAGTATCTTCGGCGCTGAATTTGGTGGTCATGTTGCCATGCATGTTCTTGTGGTAATCGGGCGCCAGCCATGTACCGCCGATCCCCCTGAGCCCGGTTTCCCAGGTGTGCAAATGCGCGTTGATCAGGCCCGGCAGAACAATCAACCCCTGGCCATCGATAATTTCCCCATCACCCGCCTTCAGGTCGCGCCCGACGGCGGCGATGCTCGGGCCATCCACAACCAAATCCCCGCCAATGATATCCCCCAATTGGGGATCCATGGTTAATATCGTTGCGTTTTTGATGATGGTGCGCGCCATGCGCTGTCCTCCGCGTTGTTCAGGCGAAGGCAAAATTAGGGATTGGTCTCCAGGCGGTCAAGCGGCAGGGATCAACCCGTAAAAGCCTTGGTGAAGCGCGCTTTGTCGTCAGCTTCCTCAAAGAGGATCCTGAAGCTTTTAGCTGCCAGCGCGTCATCCAGCCCATCCAGGCTTAGATTCCATTTGCCCCGGCATTTGGTTTCCAGCCAGTTTTCGATATCCTCGGCAGGCAACGAGGTTTTGATGATCACGCCCAGGGCCGTTTTGCGCCGCTCGCCAGTCTGGCGCCGTTCGGACCTGATCGGCCTGGCCGCCTTGCGTCTGGCCGCGCTTCGCTTGTCGATGAAAAGCGACGGAAAACCCAACATGGTGACACCTATGTTTCCTGGTCCTGATTTGGTCTAATTGTAAGAATAAGAAAAGTTAAAGTCCTTGACTGTTGTCAAGTCAACCAATTTGCCCTTTTCACATCCCAGCAGGCCTGCTCTATAGTGGTGCCAGCGGGGGACAGGCATGGCGTTTGACAATATTGAGTTGGAGCGGGACGAGGCGGTGGCGGTGATTACGCTGAACCGGCCCGAAAGCATGAACCCGCTGGATTGGGCGACGGTGAAGGAATTGGGCTCTACCTTTGCCGGGCTGGAAAAAGACGGCGAAACCCGCGTTTTGATCCTCACCGGGCGGGGCAAGGCCTTTTCCGCCGGCGGCGATCTCAAGGCCTATATGGTACTTTACGCCAAACCCCAGGAATTCAGATCTTTTTTGGTGGATTTCAGGGACCTCAATCAGGCCATCGAACGATCCCCCATCATGGTCATCGCCGCCATCAACGGCTTTTGCGTGGCCGGCGGGCTGGAACTCATGCTGGCCTGCGATATCGCCCTGGCCGCCCGGGAGGCGCGCATCGGGGACGGGCATCTCAATTTCGGCCAGCTTCCGGGCGCCGGCGGATCACAGCGCCTGATCCGGGCCATCGGCCCTGCCCACGCCCGCGAACTTATATATAGCGGCCGCCTGATGGGCGGGGCAGAGGCCAGGGAGATGGGCTTGGTGGCCCGCGCCGTGCCGGCTGAGCAATTGATGGAGACGGCCCGGGACCTGGCCGGGCAGATGTTGGAAAAAAGCCCCCTGGGTCTGGCCCAAGCCAAGACGCTCCTTGCCCGGGGCCGGGACATGGATCTGACAGCGGCCATCAATATGGAGTTGGAGCTGGTCCATCGTTACGCCACCACCAGCCATGACGCGGTGGAAGGGCTGGCCGCCTTCGCCGAAAAGCGAAAACCGGATTTCAAGGGGAACTAGCCGCTCATGTATACCCTTCGGAACAAATACGCCATTGCCGGCATCGGGCATACGGATTATTCGGCCAAATCGGGACGCACGGTTTTGGCCCTGGCCCTGGAAGCCTGCCGGGGCGCCGTCGAGGATAGCGGGCTGGAGATGAACCAAGTGGATGGGGTGCTCAGCTATAATTTCGGCGACAGCGTGCCCTCCATGGCGGTGGCCACCGGTTTGGGCCTGCCGGCGGCGCGCTACGCCGTCGAGTTTTCGTCGGGCGGCAACGCGGCCAA
>CAZBQG010000239.1:0-6775 GCA_964493945.1 uncultured Rhodospirillaceae bacterium | reverse complement strand
GCGCGACGCTTTGGGAATCCCTAAACGGACTCTTCCGTTAGGTGGAAACCACTAGGGGCAAACGAAGGTCCATTATATCATTTCAAATCTTGTTCTTACTTAAATAAATAGTGAAAAAATCCATGGAAGCAAGATTTCCATGCGCCACGGCGAAATTTCGGATAAGAAATCCGCCCAACCCAACCTTCGGGGCGGTGGAGAATTTCTATGCAGACGCGGGTTGCCGTCGTCGAAGACAATCAGGGAACCGGGAACTCCTGGATAAATTGCTCAGGGCCGGCGGCTATGATGTGGTCATGGCCGGCGATGGCGTGGAGGGTCTTGAGCTTCTGGAAGAGACCGAAGGTAAGGTGGATGCCCTCATTCTGGATCTCAATATGCCCCGCAAGGGTGGTTTCGAATTTCTCGAAAAAATGAAGACTGAAGCGGCTTATGTCGATATTCCGGTGATCATCCTGACCGCCGACGACACCCAGGAAGCGCTGACCAGGGGTCTGGAGCTTGGCGCCTATTATTTCCTCACCCGGCCCCTGGAGGTGGAGATATTCCTGGCCGTGGTGCGCTCGGCCATCGATGATTATTACTCCTACCGCCAGGCTCTGGAGCGGGCATCGCGCACCGAACAAAGCATGGGGCTTTTGGAAGAAGGCAGCTTTTTCTTCCGCACCGAATCCGAGGCCGTCGATATGGCTGCGACCCTCAGCCTGGTTTGCCCGGACCCGCGCGAACAATTGATTGGTCTTACCGAATTGATGGTCAATGCGGTTGAACACGGGAATCTGGCGATAACCTCGGAAGAAAAACAAATTCTAATCAAGGAAAACCGCCTGGCCGAAGAAATAGAGCGGCGCCTGTCATCCGCTGAATTCGGTGGACGCCGGGCCAAGATCCACTATAAGCGCGACGAAAAACATGTGGTTTTCCGCATTCAGGATGAAGGCGCCGGGTTTGACTGGATGAACCATTCGACGGATTTGGAGGATCGTTTGCTGCAGCTCAGTGGCCGGGGCATCGCGCTCGCCAATATGATCAGCTTCGACGGCGTGCTCCACCGGGGCCGGGGCAATGGCATCATTGCCTGGGTTGGCGTCGACGGGCGGGCAAATGACGCGGATCGCACCCCGCCGGACATATTGGACAAACCGGGCTGGTCCGGCCAATTGGGCGCGGCAGCCGAAATGCAGTAGCAATTCCTGCCCACCCCCGCCTATTTACAGGAAATTGGCCACGATTACGGTCTGGAGATCAGTGATCATTATCAGCCCAGCGAACAATTGGACGGCGATTTCTGGGGCGTTAATCCGTTGGGTGAGGACCGTCTTGCCCTTTTCATCGCTGATTTTTCTGAAAAGGGAACCGCCGCCGCGGCCAAGAGCATCTGGCTGGCGGGCGCGCTGGCCAATCTGGCCGACCGGATGACGGATCCGTCCCAATGCATGGCATTCCTCAATGACCGCCTGTCCCATATCCTTTCAAACGGCCAATATGCCACTCTGCTTTTGGGGGTGGTGGATCTGGTGCAAAATAAATTTACCTATGCCAGCTCCGGCGCGCCTTTGCCGGTAATTGTTTCGCCATCCGGGGTACAGGCGGTCATGGCGAAGGCGGGGCCAACCGCTAGGCGTTCGCAGGGGATCGCTTTACGAGCAGCGGGAAATGGATTTTGAAAAAGGGCCCGCCTTGTTCCTCTACAGCGACGGTATTTTGGAAGCTCTGGACGGGGATGGAGAAAATACCGGGCAGGCCGGGATCGCCGATTATGCGGGGAAGCTGTCCGGTGATCAGGGGAAGGCGCCCACCGCCGAGGCGCTGGCCCTTCCCATCATCGAGGCCGCCGGCAGTCAGACCGAGGATGATCTGACTTTGGTCTGCTGCCGCCGGCCAGATTAGAAATCTTTGGGAAACAGATGCCGGCCATCTTCGCCCAGCTCCAACGGGGTGGCGCTGACCACCGCGCCCAGAGGCAGCTCGCCATATAGATGGGGGAATAATTGGCCGCCCCGGGAGGGCTCCCATTTCAGCGCCTCACCCAAAAGTTCCGGGTCAACGCCCAGCAGAATCAGCCCCGTCTGCCCCGCCCGGTGCTTGGCGGCGCTGGCCTCAACCTGATCCCGGGCCGAAAAGTGGATGAAGCCGTCGCGGGCGTCCTGCGTGGAGCCACCATAATGGCCCAGTTTGCCGGCGGCCTCCCATTCGGAGTGGCGGCAAATATGATAAATCAGTTCGGCCAGGGCTGGCGCCTCAGGAAGATCCGGTCAGGCGTTGGTTGAGGGCGCGCAGATATTTCAAGTCACTCATCTCGAACTCATCTTCATCCAGATCCTCCTGATAACCCTCCAATTCTTTCTTGGTGGAGGCCGAAGAGGACTTTTTCATGATCTGGGCGATCAGCGCTTCCGCTTCATCCCGTTCTTCGCTGGTGAGCTGAGTTGGGCCGGCATCTTCCTCCGACTCGTCATCAGGCTCGTCGTCCAGGTCCTCGTCCAGGTCCTCGCCTAAATCTTCACCCAAATCCTCGTCCAGGTTCTCCTCTTCATCATTATCCT
Source organism: uncultured Rhodospirillaceae bacterium (assembly GCA_964493945.1). Taxonomy (GTDB): domain Bacteria; phylum Pseudomonadota; class Alphaproteobacteria; order Rhodospirillales; family UBA2165; genus CAZBQG01. The sequence goes on along the minus strand of CAZBQG010000239.1, from coordinate 4,229 downwards.
CGCCCAGATCTTCATCTTCCCTGGGCTCGGGTACTTCTTCTACTTCCTCCTCTTCGCCTTGTTCGGGGACAAGAAGATCGTCCCACCCCATGCCAGATACGGTGATCCAGGCATGTATATCGCGGGCCGCGCTGAGCACGTTCTCGTCCCCCTCATCGCCCAGCTTTTCCAGCAGTTGGATAAATTCGTCCCGGTTCAAGTCGGCCATCATCTATTTCTCTCCTAAGCCTGAATGCCCCAAACCTAACCTAATCGGCGGCTTGGGCAAAGTAGGCTATAGTCATTAAATGCCCGAATTGCTCAGCATCGTCATTCCCACTTGGCAGGCGGCCCCTACATTGGCGCCGTGCCTGGACAAATTGCGCGTTGGTGGGTTGGACAGGGAAATCATCGTTGTCGATGGCGGCTCCAGCGATGCGACCATGGCCGTCGCCCACCGGGCCGGCGCCCGGCTTGTCCGCACGCCCCGGGGGCGGGGTGCCCAACTGGCCGCCGGCGCCCGCGCCGCCACGGGAGAATGGCTTTTGTTTCTACATGCCGATACCAGTCTGGAGGATGGCTGGGCGGATGCGGTGGCCGGGTTCTGGGCTGGGCCCAATGCAGGGGCGCGGGCCGCCGTCTTTCGTTTCCAATTGGATGATCCATCTCCCGCCGCTAGGCGCCTGGAAGCCATGGTGGATTGGCGTTGCCGCCGTCTGGGTCTGCCCTATGGCGATCAGGGACTGCTTATGTCTCGGCATTTTTATGATGCGCTGGGTGGTTTCAGGCCCTTGCCGCTATTTGAGGATGTGGACATCATCCGGCGCATCGGCCGGCGGCGGCTGGACTATCTTCCCGTCGGGGCGGTGACTTCGGCGGTTCGGTTTCGCGACGGAGGCTATTATCTTCGTCCCTTGCGTAATTTGGCCTGTCTCACTTTATTTTTTGCGGGGATTCCGCCCCACCTTATCGGGCGGCTCTATCAGTGAGCCTGGCCAATCATCTGGTGGTGTTTACCAGGGCAGCCCAAATGGGGCGCGTCAAACGGCGGCTGGCGGCCGGCATCGGGCCGGTTCTGGCCTGCCAGTTTCAGCGGCAAAATCTGGCCTGTCTGGTGCGCCGGCTGAAGGGCGGCGGGCGTTGGCGCCTGAGTTTGGCGGTCACCCCCGATGCCGCCCGGGCGGGAGGCTGGGGTCTGCCCGGAGATTGCCCGCGCCTGGGGCAGGGAAGGGGTGATCTTGGCCAGCGCATGGGGCGCGTCATGGCCCAAATGGAGCCCGGGCCGGTGGTCATCATCGGTAGCGACATACCGGGCATCCAGCGGAGCCATATTGCTGAGGCCTTCCGGGCCTTGGGCTCAAACACATCAGTATTCGGCCCCTCTGCGGATGGTGGATATTGGCTGGTGGGGCTTCGGCGCAGGCCCCGGCTGGTGGATATTTTCCTGGGTGTGCGCTGGTCGGGCCCCCATGCCTTGCGCGACACGATGGCCAATCTGGACCCCGGGGACGAGCCCGTCATGTTGGAGGTCCTGGAAGATATCGACGAGCCCGGCGCTTATTGGAAGTGGCGGCGTGAAATTATTTTTCGGTCAACCGGGGCATGAGTTCGACGAAATTACAGGGCTTGAAGCGATAATCCAACTGGTGAACCAGGATATCGTCCCAGCCGTCCTTGCAGGCGCCGGGGGACCCCGGAAGGGCAAACAGATAGGTGCCGCCCGCCACCCCGGCCGTCGCCCGGGACTGGATCGTCGAGGTGCCGATTTTCTCGAAACTCAGCATGCGAAACAATTCGCCAAAGCCGGCGATTTCCTTGTCATAGACCTCCGCGAAGGCCTCGGGCGTCACGTCGCGCCCGGTGACCCCGGTGCCGCCGGTGGAGATCACCACATCCACATTGGCGTCCGATATCCATTTCCTGAGCTGGGCGGTGATGACCGGAATTTCATCCTTGACGATAGCCCTGTCGGCCAGCTTATGGCCGGTCGCTTCAAGCCGGTCGACCAGCACATCGCCCGATCTGTCATCTTCGGGCGTACGGCTGTCCGATACCGTCAGGACGGCAATATTGACGGGCAGGAAATCCCGCTCACCGGTGACTTGGCTCATCTCTCGCCACCTGAAAATCCGGGCCACCAAGATGCTGGCGGTGAATGGGCTTGCCGCCGGTCGCAACGGCGTCCAGCGACGGCGTCGGCAGGCCGAACCGCATGCGGTAGATCCAGTAATTGGTCAGCACCCGTTCCACGAAATTGCGCGTTTCCCGGAGCGGGATGCTTTCGATGAACAAAAGAGGATCGTTCTGGTGACGCACCTTCCTTTGCCATTTCCGCAAATTTCCCGGTCCGCCGTTCCAGGCCATGGCAAAGCGCAACAGATCACCCTTCACATGGGGCTCGTGGAGCAGGATATTTATGTATTTCTGACCCAGGGCAATATTGGTGCCGGGATCGAAAAGCATGCTTCTTTTGCGCCCCCTGTAGCGCCGGTCCCGGGCCAGAAAACTGGCCGTACGCGGCATGATCTGCATCAAGCCACGCGCACCTGCATGGCTTTTGGCGCGGGGATTAAACCTGGATTCCTGGCGGATGAGGGCCAGCAAAAGGGCCAGATCCACCCGTTCGGCCTTGCCCAGCGCCAGCCGGGGCACGGGGTAGGCCGTCGAATCGTGAAAACTGGTCCCGGTCTGGACCAGCATATCGCTGAGCCGCATGGCTAGGGACGGCATGTTGGCGCGGTCGGCCAGGGCGAGCATGGCGCTGTTCAGCTCTGGCGTCGCCCGGTTGAACAACAGGCGCAATTCACGTTCCGCCATATGGTCCTTGCCGATGCTCAGCAACGTCACCGCCCGCCTGCCGCCGGGTGCGGCTGTCAGGGCTTCCACGGTGTCGCGTGGCAGGGGGGGCGGCGCCCAATCGAATTTCATTTCCAGGCCCAACTGGCGCCGGGCCAGCATGCCGTAAAAGGTCCTGGAATAAGATGCGGCACGGTTAAGATGGCCATTGACCTCGGCCGGGCGGTGGGCCTTGAGGCTGGCCCTGGCCGCCCAATAGGCACCGGCGGATTGCAGCCAGGCCGACGAACCGGATGCTTTGGCAATGCGCGCGAAATAGCTGCGCGCCAGTTCAAACCGTTCCAGGCGCCAGGCAGCCAGCCCCGCCGTCCAGTTGGCCTGGGGCAGAACATCACCGGATCTTTTGGCCGCCTTGCCGGCCCAATCCAGGGCCCATTTATCGCGCCCGGCGGCATAATAGCCCGCACCCAGGCGGGCCCGTTCCCGGTCGTAGCCGGCGTTGCTGAAAAGTTTACGCACATCCTTGCGGCCGAGAAGCTTTTTTGCCGCCTTGGTCCAGCCCTTGCGCAGATACCAGCGGAGTTTCCGCTTATGTTGGCGCGCGGCCCGGCGCTGGCCGCGGCTCAGCCGTTTTCGGAACTTGTTGGTTTTGGATACCCCATTGGTCTGGCGGGCGGCCTGGCGGGCCTGGCGCTCGATCGCCGCTCTGCGGTCCACTTCCGGCGGTTTGGGTTTACGCCAGTTGCGGGGCCGGCGGCGCAAGGCCAGCTTGTAGATCTGTCGGGCCTGGGGGTGATCGGCATATTTGGCCATCCACCCCTTCAGTTCCTTGTAACGGGAGCGGTATTTGGTCGGATGAAGATAGCGCTGGGCCAGGATGTGACCCATGAGGATCGGATTTTTTAGCTTGGCAATGATGCGCCGCGCAGCTTTCCAGTCGCCTTCCTTCTGCAACCTAAAAATAACCCGGTAGCGGCTGGCATCCGGTGCCGAAAGCATGGGCGGCAATTGCACGGTCTTGAGATCGCGTGGCAGACCCGGCTCAAGCAAGGCCGTCTGCGGTCCGGCCTCATCGGCCCCCGCCGCTGCCGGCAGGCCGAGCGCCATGCATAACGCGGCCCGGAACATGAGTTTTGATAAAGAGTGAAAAGCCATGAATATGAGTTTGCCGCGTTCCCTCAAAAGCCGTTTTTATTGATTAAACTGTTGGAGTCCCGCCTCCCTGACTCCGCTACAGATTAAGGCAAAAACAGTTTTCAGGCAAGGTCCCCATAATCTAGGCCATGATCCAGCCCAGGCGCCCGCTCAATTGTTTTGCCGTTTAATCCATCTAATTTGATCAAAACTATTGCCATTCCCACCCCTTTGAATATGATTTGGTGGGGTAGGAAAGGCGAATTAATACCAATTCCCAAAAAGAATCACCGATGGGCCCATTCACGCATACCGATGGA
>CAZBQG010000238.1:0-6793 GCA_964493945.1 uncultured Rhodospirillaceae bacterium | reverse complement strand
CTCGTTGATGCCGATGCCCAGGGTTGTCAGGCTGTAGGTGATATTGGGTCCGGCATCGATCAGGTAAATCTTGCCCTGGAAGATCACCACGCTGCCCATGCTGGGGCGGTTGACGTCCCAGCCATCTCCCTGGCCCGAATGGACGACCGAAAAATAATCCCGCTGGATTTTCTGGAAGCCCAGCGGATAGGGTGAGCGGTAATTCCGTCCCGGCCCCAGATTGAGGTCGACGGTGAGCGTCTCATCGCCATAGCTGAATTCAAAGATATTTGTGCTCAGGCGTTTGATATGGACGCCGTTCCGGATTTCTATCCGCTCGTTATGGACCGTGGTGGATTCCAAAAGCATCTCGCTGTCCAGAATCTGTCCGAAGGCGAATTTCAGCTTCATGCGCATGATCATGTCGGCGTTTTTCGAATTCTTGCCGGCCGCCATGACTTCTTCTTTGGATGTCAGGCCGTAATTTCCCCGGTAGATATATTGCAACTGCACGCCGATCTGCTCTTCCGAGCCGATCAACAAAGGCTTGGCGCCCGTATTACAGGGATGACCCGGCAAAAGCATGCCCTGACGGTAGAGCATTTGAAGCACTGGGAATTCGGCCAGATTGCAAAAGGCGCCGTTCTGCAAGGGAAGATCGGAAAGCAAAATGGCGTTGGGCCCCGATTCACATATGACGCCATCCACCTCTATCGATTGGATCAGGCCACGCTGCATCAGATGCTTGACCCCATCCTCCGGGCAGCCGCAAAGAATGCGGAGATCGGCTTCCTCGGCTTCTACCCAGTAGATGCCCTGGCTGACCTGCATTTTTTTGAGTTTTGCCATGACGGTTCAAACCCTGTTCGGGACCCCCCCGATCAAGGCACCCTATGGTCCGACGCCGGTCCAGCCCATGGTGCGGGGCAGAAAAAGGGCCAGGGTCGGAAAGGCCAGCAAAAGACCGAGACGGATGAAATCGGCGCACATGAAAGGAAGCACACCTTTCTATATGTTCACCAGCCCGATATCGCGCACCATATTGTTCATAATAAAACATATCATGCCGATGGGTGGGGATATCAACCCGATCTCCACATTCATGACCACCAACACGCCGAACCAGATGGGGTCGAACCCCAATTTCAGGATAACCGGATAAAAAATGGGAATGGTCAGCAGGACACATGGCACACATAGTGGTCTTTCATTTCCTTCGCCGCGTACTTCTTGTACCAGATTGTCAGGGCCTTGGCGGCGCGCAGGCTGTCTTTTTGCGTGAAAGGCATATCGGAAGCACCGAGCACCGGGAAACGGCCGGGGGTGTAGCCGGGATTGATCAGGCCCATGCTGGCGATGCCCCGCTTGACCATGTCATAATGGTCGCGGCCCGAGCCCAACTGGCTGGACGGATAGAGCGTGGTGGTCACCTGGCCGCCGGTGGCTTTTTCGATAGATGCGCCCCATTCCTTGTAGCCGGGCGTCAGCTTATGCACGGGCGGCACCCAATAGCTGAGCTTGATATTGGTTTTCTTCTGAGCAAAAGCGGCGCCCGAAGCAAAAGTCACGGCCAGCGCACCGGCGCCAAGCATAAGACCGTATTTCATTTGATTTTCCTCCCTATATTTCTAAAAGCTACGCCACAAACTACATAGAATTACGAAAACCGGCAACCGGTCATTTATACCGCTCTGATATTACTTTTGGCCCCCGCTCTTTCCATCCTCCCCTTCCGCCGATGATCGGATATAGTGCCCCATCAAAATACAGGAATCGGGGGAAACATGGCTGAATTGACGGTGGAGGGCGCGGAAAAAATATTGGCCGAATTGTGCGCGCCATGGGTTCAGGATCTGGCCATAACGGTGGATCAGGTGGAGGAAGGCCTGGCCGTCCTGCGCATACCGCCGTCAGAGCATCTGAGCCGGGGCGGCGGCACCATATGTGGCCAAGCGATCATGGCCCTGGCCGACACCGCCATGGTCATTGCCGTCTCCAGCTCGGCCAGCGGCTTCGTGCCCATGACCACGGTCAATCAGACCACGTCATTTTTGCGCCCCGCCGGGGTAGATGCCGATCTGACCGCCTGGGCCAGCCTGATCAAAACCGGCCGGACCATGATCTATGGCGAGGTCAACCTGCATACGGGCCAGCCCGAAAAGCCCAGCGCCCACGTCACCAGCACCTATATGCTGCTTTAAAAGCCAGCCAGCCTTTTTCCTTGGGGCGGTTATCGTCTAGACTGCCCGATCATTGGCCGCCAACAGGGAAATGGATCATGAGCAAGGATGTACGCACGGCATGGGTCGACGCGCCCGTGGAGACCGCTGGAGACGCCGTCGTTGAGGCCATGTCGGCCGGCGGCATCGATCATTTGTTTTTCACATCGGGCTCGGATATCGGCTTCTACCAGGAAGCCATCGCCAAGGCCCATGCCAAGGGACACAACAATCCCATTCGTCTGGTCACCGTACCCCTGGAACATGCCTCGCTCAACGCAGCACTTGGTTATGCGGCGGTCAGCGGCAAGCCAGTGGCCACCGCCGCCCACGTGGATGTGGGAACCCTGCATTATGGCGGCGCTATCCACACCGCCTGGCGCAGTGCCTTGCCGGTGGTCCTCACGGCGGGCTTTCCGCCCACCGCCTATTCCGGAACCATGAAAGGGTCACGCAACGAGGGCGGCCATATCTGGTTGCAGGAAACCTTCGATCAAAACGGTATTTTGCGCAATTACACGAAATGGGATCATCGCTTCACCGCCCAGGATAATGCGGGACTGATCACCAGCCGGGCGATCCAGGTAGCCCGCGCCGAGCCCTCGGGCCCGGTCTATATGAGTATCCCCAAGGAAATCACCTTGATGGAGCCCGATGAAACCCGCTTTCCCAGCGCCGATCAGCTGGGCATTCCGGGGCCCACCGGGCTGGCCGCCGATGCCGCTTTGGAGATCGCCGAAAAGCTGGTGGGGGCGGAAAACCCCGTGGTTATCGTCGGTGGTTCCGGGCGCAATCTCGAAGCCGTGCCGGCCCTGGTGGAACTGGCCGAGCTTTTGGGTCTGGCCGTGGTCGAATCCGTGGCCCGGGCCTATCTTTGTTTTCCCTTCACCCATCCCCTCTATCAGGCCGCCGATCTTCTGGATGATGCGGACGCCGTGCTTATCCTGGATGCCGATGTGCCCTGGGTGCCGGAAACCAATGCGCCGCCGCCCGAGGCCTATGTGGCGGCCATCGGCCAGGATGTGGTCAAGCACCGCTTTCCAACTTATGAATTCATGGCCAATACAAGGCTTAACGCGGATTCCCAGCTCGCCGCCCAGACGATTGCCGAGGCAGCCCGGAGCTTGCTCAAGGACGCTGACAAGAAACGCATCAATGAGCGTTCCGCCCGGCTGGGCGAAGCTGCCCGTGCCCGCAAGGAGGCCGCCGTAAAAGAAGCCCAGAGCCACGCCCAGGATACGCCGATCGATCCTCTTTGGCTGAGCTATCAGGTCGGCCAGATCGTCGACGATAATTCCATCGTCATGGACGACACGCTGGGCCGAACCCGCATTTTTGATTTTATTCCTTGCACCTTGCCCGGCTCCTATATCCGCAATCCGGGCTCGTCGGGGGGCTGGGCGCCGGGGGCCGCTTTTGGCGCTAAGCTGGCGGCGCCCGAGAAGGACATCATCGCCGTCACGGGCGATGGGTTCTACATGTTCGGCACCCCCGCCCCGGCCATCTGGGCCGCCGCCCACCATAACGCGCCGTTTCTGATGGTGGTCTATACCAACCGCAGCTACACCACCGGCACCCTGGCCATCACCCGCACCTACGGAGAGGACAGCTTTACGGCCAAGGGGGGTTATGAGGGCGGCTATTTCGACCCGCCCATCGATTTCGCCAAGGAGGCCGAAGCGGCGGGCGGATACGGCGAAAACGTCACCGATCCCGCCCAGGTGGCTGGGGCCCTCAAGCGCGGCATGGAACAGGTGAGGGCCGGCAAACCCGCCGTTATTTCGGTCTGGCAGAAAAAGCTGGAGGGAGAGGATTGATTCAGGTGGAGGCCATTTCAGGCCCTGGTTTGACTGCCGGATGAACCTACTCAGCCGGTTTTACCGCCATACCATGGACAAAGGTATGGGGCGCGCCCTGCGCCACCGCGATTACGCCTTGTTTTCGCTGAGCTCCTGGATATCGACCATGGGGTTCTGGATCCAGCGTCTGGCCGTCGGCTGGCTGACCTGGGAATTGACCCATTCGACCGCCTGGCTGGGAGCCATGGCTTTGGGACATGCGCTGCCGGCGCTTTTCCTGGCGCCTTTCGCCGGCGCCGTGGCCGACCGGCTGGACCGGCTGATGCTCATGCGCGCCACCCAATCGGGCACCATCGTCTTGACCGGATTGCTGGCCTGGTTCGTCATTGCCGACAGGATTACGGTCGAGATCATGTTCGTAATCATCGTCGCGGACGGCATAGTCATCGCCTTCAACATGCCGGCGCGCATGACCATCGCGCCGGCCCTGGTGCCCCGCGAGGATCTGACCGCGGCCATCTCGGTCAATTCATTCCTGTGGCAATCTTCGGCCTTTCTTGGCCCGGCACTGGCCGGCGTGATCGTTGCCGCCTGGGGGCTGGGGCCGGCTTTTATCGTCAATGCACTCAGCTTTCTGCCCTTCTACGGCGTTCTATTCATCATAAAACTCAAGAACGTGGATAAGCGGGCGAAGACCGGTAAGAGCCTTTTTGGCGATGCTTGGGATGGGCTCAGCTATTGCGCCCGCCATCCGGGCATCGGGCCCATTGTGCTTTCGGCCTTCCTCATGTCCTTCTTGGCCCGTCCCTTGACCGATCTGTTGCCGGGCTTTGTCGGCGACATATTCCAGGCCGGTCCCGCGGCGCTTGGTAATCTGATGTCCGGATTGGGCGTCGGAGGCATGATCGGCAGCCTGTGGATGGCCAACCGCAACCGCATAGAAGGGGCGACACTGATCTATTTCGGCGGCATGATCACCCTTTTGCTCCTGACCCTTTTGTTCGCCATGAATCAATCCCTGATGGTCGCCATGGCCATTATGGTGGGCATGGGCTTCGCCGGATCGAGCGCGGGCAACGCGGCTCAAACCCTGATCCAATATTCGGTGGAAGGGTCGCACCGGGCCCGCGTCCTGGCCTTGCTCAGCCTGTCCCACCAGGCCCCGGCGCTGGGTGCCATGTTGCTGGGCGGATTGGCCACAATGGTTGGGTTGGGGCTGTCCATCGGCTTAGGCGCGGGGGCCGGGCTGCTCATCGTGCTGTGGATCGCCCGCCGTCTCTCGGTGATCGCGCCGGCCCTGGAGCATCCCGCACCGGCTGAAGAGCCATCGGCCCAGCCCGCTGGGCCTAATTGACAGGCGGGCTCACGTCCATCAGTCTTGACCTTTGCGGGTAAGTCGCCAAAATCAAGTCTCAATCGGGCCCCCGGCATCCATTTGATCCCGGGACCGGCCCACCAGGAGGGGTGGCCGAGTGGCTGAAGGCGCTGGTTTGCTAATCCAAAAATTGAGTCCTAGCCTATCCTTTCCCGTCCTTAATCGTCCCGGAAAACTGCCAATATTGACGTTCCTCGTCCTGGTCCGTCCTGCCTAATTCTGCCCCTTCCGGTGCCAATTCCGGTGCCAATTTTGCCAGCTTGGTGATGGTGGTCTTCTCGTCGCCCTCAACGGCGGCGTCGAACTCCTCCTCCGGCACGTTGGCAACGCGGACGGCGGTTACCTGCCGGCGTTCAGACATGCCCGTTTCGGCAGCGGCGTCGCGCTGGGAAATCAAACTGTCGCCACCGTCACTTTGTTTTGATGCGTTTGCCGGCCGCGATTCCGCAACTTTCGCTTGGTGAGCACCTGAGACTAGGTTGGCCGTCCCGTGGCTCTGGTGCATGGCTTTACTTTACGTCCGCTTTCCAAGTTTGAAGTCTGCTCCACCCGCGACTGCGGACCTAAATCGAGGCTGCGCTGACCGCTGCTTTTGACCCACAAGAGACATTCGGCATGTCGAAGGAAGTGGAGCATTAGTCGCTCACGACGCTGCGGAAAATCCATTACAGCGGCGACGCAATTTGAGTATGATCGCCATGGACTCGAAGGCTATCTGGGAAATGTCGGATAAGAAATGTTGCCTGTTGTGAATTTGGGAAGGAATCCTGAGCCTTCATGCCAACTCGGGACGATAAGCAATGAACGAATGGTCTGAGGACAACTTTGAAGTCTGGTCCCCGGACGGCACTCGTACCGTCATGGGTGTGGTGTCTGGTGCCTTTGGAATTTATTTTGACGCTGACCGAAATCCACCTGGATGGTTGGTGGCCCATCTCAGAACAGGTTTATCCGTAAACAGCATCACACAACCGTTCAAATGGGAAGAAACGGCAAAGACCTTCGTTGCTCGTGTTCGCTCCCTTACCGACTGGAATGAAGTTGACGCCGAGAGCCCACCGGTTTCCATCTCATGGAAAGTCCAAGACGCATATGAAACATTGTTGACGGAAGAGCGTCGCGGTTTGAGACCGGCTGCTATGAACCAAATTTCTCCCTACATCGGCGATGATGCTTTCAAGAAGTTACTCGAAGAACACGAGTGCGGGACGTCTTTCGAGGAAATCCGTATGCGGTTCCTCGGATCGAAGGTAAGTCCTAGGCGGGAGGTTGACATCTACCCTCTCGTCGAGGACTTCTTCGAGTATGACATGCCTGAGTTCTCGGGTAGATCGGAATTGGAGACTTTCCTCCACACATTTCTGGGGCTTTGGAACGAAGTCGTGGATTCATCGCAACTCAACCCGATCAACTTATCGCCG
>CAZBQG010000237.1:0-6855 GCA_964493945.1 uncultured Rhodospirillaceae bacterium | reverse complement strand
TCAGGCGGTAATTGAGTACAGAACCTAAGCTGGGATGAAAAGATTTTGCGCCAGCCATTCCAGCAGATGGCGGAAGGTTAAACGCGTTCAATTCCCCTTCAATCACCGAGAGACCCGAACAGAGGTAGTCATGGCGACTGAAATCAAGGTACCCACATTAGGCGAATCCCTCACCGAGGCGACGGTCGCCACCTGGTTCAAATCGGTCGGCGATGCCGCCGCCGCCGATGAGCCGTTGCTTGAGTTGGAAACCGACAAGGTAACCGTCGAAGTCAACGCGCCCGAGGCCGGCACGCTCCTGGAAATCAACGCCGAAGAGGGCGCCGAGGTGGAAGTGGGCGCGCTGCTGGGCTCCATCGGGGCAGGCAGCGGCAAGGCAGCCGCCAAGCCAGCGCCGGCTAAGAAAGAAGCACCCACACCCGCGCCAGCGCCTCATCTAGAGGAAACCCAACACGCCTTGTCGCCCGCCGTTAGAAAATTGATCGAGGAAAAGCATCTTGACCCGGCCATCATTCCGGCCACGGGTAGGGGCGGACGGCTGACCAAGGGTGACGTGCTGGATTATCTGCAAGGCGCGCCTGCGCCGGCAGCGCCACCTAAGGCAGCCGATCCGGGCGAAGCCGTTCATCAAATCCCCGGCCATCCGGCGGGGCCCCGCGAGGAACGGGTGCCCATGACCCGGCTCCGCCGGCGCATCGCGGAACGGCTGAAAGAGGCCCAGAACACGGCAGCCATGCTGACCACCTTCAACGAAGTGGACATGTCCGCCGTCATGGAAATGCGCGCCCGTTACCGCGATGATTTCGAGAAAAAGCACGGCGTCCGGGTGGGCTTCATGAGCTTCTTCGTCAAGGCGTCAATCGTCGCCTTGCAGGATATTCCCGCCGTCAATGCCGAAATCGACGGCGACGATCTGGTCTATAAGGATCATTACGATATCGGCATCGCCGTCGGCACGGGAGCAGGTCTGGTGGTGCCCGTACTGCGCGACGCGGACCGGCTTAGCTTTGCCGGCGTCGAGAAATCCATTGGCGAAATGGGACGCCGGGCCCGGGACGGAAAGCTGGGCCTCGAGGAAATGGCCGGCGGCACCTTCACCATCACCAATGGGGGCATTTATGGCTCCATGCTTTCGACCCCCATTCTCAACCCGCCCCAATCGGGCATTCTAGGCATGCATAATATCGTCGAGCGTGCCGTGGTGGTGGATGGAGAAATCACGGTCCGGCCCATGATGTATCTGGCGCTGAGCTATGATCACCGCATCGTGGACGGGCGCGAGGCGGTTTCATTCCTGGTCCGCATCAAAGAATGCATCGAGGATCCCAGCCGCATCATGCTGGATATGTAAAGGGCGGAGAGAACAACATGGCCGACAACTCATACGATTTCCTGGTCATCGGCGGCGGCCCCGGAGGCTATGTGGCAGCCATCCGGGCAGCGCAGCTGGGCATGAATGTGGCGCTGGTGGAAAAGCGGGCGACATTGGGCGGAACCTGCCTCAATGTGGGCTGCATCCCGTCCAAGGCCCTGTTGCATTCCTCACACCATTTTGAGGCGGCTGGCGGAGAACTGGCCGAACACGGGGTCAAGACGGGCAAGGTCAGCCTGGATCTGAAGGCCATGATGAAACGCAAGGATGGTGTCGTCGGCGATACCATCAAGGGCGTCGATTTCCTGATGAAGAAAAACAAGATCACCCGTCTGGCCGGCAGCGCCGCCATCACCGGAAAAGGCCAAGTGACCTTCACGCCATCCGGCAAGAAAGGCAAAGCGGAAAAACTGACCGCAAAGCATATCGTCATTGCCACCGGCTCGGATGTGGCACCCCTGCCCGGCGTCGATGTGGATGAGAAAAACATTCTGAGCTCCACCGGAGCATTGGAGCTTTCCAAGATTCCCAAATCCTTGATCGTCGTCGGTGCCGGCGTCATCGGGCTGGAGCTGGGCTCTGTCTGGCGGCGTCTGGGGGCCAAGGTGACGGTGGTAGAATTCCTGGACACGATCTTACCCGGCATGGACGGCGAAGTGTGCAAACAGATGCAGCGGGTCCTGGCCAAACAGGGGTTGGATTTCAAACTGTCCTCCAAGGTCACCGGCGCCAAATCAACCAAGACCGGCGTCAAGCTTAGCGTCGAGCCGGTCGAAGGCGGCAAGGCGGAGAGCCTGAGCGCCGAGAAGGTTCTGGTGGCCATCGGGCGCCGGCCCTACACGGAAGGTCTGGGTCTGAAAGAGGCGGGCGTGGCCATGGATAAGCATGGCTTTGTCACCGTTGACGGTAATTTCGCCACAAATGTGGAAGGCGTTTACGCCATCGGCGATGTGATCGGCGGTGTCATGCTGGCCCATAAGGCGGAAGAAGAAGGGCTGGCCCTGGCCGAAATCATCGCCGGCCAGGCGGGTCATGTGAATTATTCAGCCATCCCCGGCATCGTCTATACCTGGCCCGAAGTGGCCAGCCTGGGGGCCACGGAAGAAAGCCTGAAAGAAGACGGCATCGACTATAACACCGGTAAATTCCCCTTCGCCGCCAATGCAAGGGCCCGCGCCATGGGCGACATCGACGGCTTCGTCAAAATTCTGGCCGACGGGGAAAGCGACGAGATACTGGGTGTGCATATCATCGGCCCTGCCGCCGGCGATCTGATCCAGGAAGCGGTCATTGCCATGGAATTCGGCGGCACGGCGGAAGATATCGCCCGCTCCAGCCACGGCCATCCGGGTCTTTCCGAAGTGGTCAAGGAAGCGGCCCTGGATGTGGCCAACCGCGCACTTCATATGTGAAGTTCAAGCTTTTTGTTCCCTGGCCAGCAGCGCCTTTTTGCGGGCCAGGCCCCACCGGTATCCACGCAGCTTGCCATCCCCGCCGATCACCCGGTGACACGGGATGACCAGGGCCACCGGGTTTGTAGCGCAGGCCTGGGCCACGGCGCGGGCGGCAGTTGGTGATCCGATCTGGCTGGCGATCTGGCCATAGGTGCGGGTCTCGCCCGCCGGAATGCGCCGCAACATGTCCCAGACCCGGGCCTGGAAGGCGGTGGGCCGGATATCCAGGGGCAAATCCCCACCCGTCGCTTTGCCTGTCTCCAGCAGGGAAATCACCGCCTCCAGCAGACCGGCGATGGCGGGCTCGTCCCGCTCCAGATGTGCCTCGGGGAATTCCTGAACCAGGTCACGGGTCATGGATTTCACCTTATCTCCCAGACTGACCTTGCAAAGCCCCTCTTCGGTGGCGGCCAGCAGAACCCATCCGAGGGATGATTTGCCCGCCCCAAAACGGATATGGGCGCCCCGCCCCCCCTTGGCGTAACTGGCGGGCGTCATGCCCAGCTTTTTGTTGGAACCTTCATAAAGCCGGCTGGGAGCGTTGAACCCGGCCTCGTAAAGCGCACCGGTCACCGACGCGCCGCTCCGTAAATGACCTTTGAGTTGCTCCATGCGCCTGGCTTCGGCCCATTGGCGGGGCGTCACACCGGTTGCGCTTTTGAACACCCGTTGCAGATGAAAGGGGCTGAGGCCCAGCTTTTCGCCCAAATGGGCCAGGGTGGGCGTGCCGCTTTCATGGGTCTCGATCAGGGCGCAGACCCGGCGCACCAAATCCTGAGGGGCGGCTGCTTGTTTGGTTTTCATTTCCATATTGACGAGGTTAACCGAGAGCCCAGTCAAAAGCTATCCGAAGCTTGCGCTGGGCTTTGTAAATCCTGGCGCCGATCATTTGACTCGGCAGGCAAAAGAGGCCAATTTCGCATCCTGAAGGGGAAAAATTCCGGAGCATAAGATGGCTGAGGCGACCAGCAGGCGTGAACATGAACGTAAATCGGTCCTGGTCGGCGCCGAAGTAAGCGCCGAGGGCAAGACCTATGTCTGCGATGTCATCGATATTTCCACCGGCGGCGCGAAAATCAAGATCGAACAGGATTTGCCGACCCAAACAGAGGTCGAATTGAAATTCGACCCCTATGGCACGTTCCCGGCCGTGATCCGATGGAGCAATGATGGCTTCCACGGGTTAAAATTCAGCGGCGACCGGGACGAATTGGCCGAACATCTCATGGCCATGGCCACTTATGGTTAGGCCGGCCTAACCCCTATTTAAGGCTTGCCAGTAGCGCAAAGCTCCTCTCATGGGCTGCTTCCGCCGCCGCCTCCACATAATAGGGCAGGTTGGGATTGGCGAAGGCGTGCCCCGCCTCATAAACATGGGCTTCCTTATCCGGGAGATCCTTGACGGCGGCCACCACCCCTTCCATTTCCTCGGTCGGGAAGGTGTCGTCGTTGGCACCAAAATGCATCATTAAGGGGCACGAGATATTGTCCAGCTCATTCAGATAGGGATGGATGGCGGTGCCGTAATAGGTGATCCCCGCATCCATATCGAAGCGCGAGGCGGCCAGATAGGAAAAGGTGCCGCCCATGCAAAAACCGACGCAGGCAACCTTGTCCGTGCATTCGGGTTGATCGCGCAAGACGCCCAGGGCGGCTTTCATGGTATCGACGCCGGCTTCGTAATCCACTGCCTGATAAAAGCCGAAGGCCTTCTGGAAATCGTCCTGGCTGGTCAAATCGGCCTCGAAATTGGCTTCCGTCTGCCAAAACATGTCGGGCGCCAGAACGGCATAGCCTTCGGCGGCAAACCGGTCGGCCACGCCCCGGAAGGTGGAATTGAGGCCGAACATCTCCTGGATCATGAGAATCCCGGGCCCGCTGCCCCCCGCCGGTGGCGAATAATAGCCTGTAAATTTGTTTCCGTCCGATGCCGCGATATCGATCATGCGACCTGCCATGATGTCCTCCTTTTATTGGCTCTCAAAAAAATTCCCTCAGGCGGCGACCGCCAGGGCGCCGTCCCGTTCTATGCCTGCTTCCGCCAATCGTTGACGGATGGTATCGATTTCGGCCTGGCCCAGCTTGACCAGCGGCGGGCGCACCACGGCCCGGGGCATGCGGCCCAGCAAGACCAAAGCCTCCTTCATGCGGTTATGCATGTCGCAGCCGGGATGGGCATAAAAAGCCCGCGCCGTCGGATGGATACGCTCATTGATGCGTTGGGCCAGCGCCAGATCCCCCGCCTGGATGGCCCGGAACAAGGCCACCTGAAGATCGGCGATGACGCTGCCGGAGCCCGACAGCAACCCCTTGCAGCCCAAGCTCAGCGAAGCCATCAGCCAGGCGCTGTGGGTGCTCAGCACATTCACCGGGCGGGACAGGGATTGCAGCTCACGGATATGGCGCTCATGGATCACCGCATCGTTTGATGCATCCTTGATCGCCCGGAAGCCGGGGATTTCATCGGCGATGCGGACCAAGGTGTCCAGCGGATAGGCGTAACCCGAATTGCCCGCATACTGAAAAATAATGAAGGGAAGATCGGTAGCTTCGGCGATCATGCGGAAATGAGTTAGGGCCATTTCGGGCCGGGACTGACCGCCGCCCCGCCCAATAGAGTGCGGCGGAAAGATCAACAGGCACGACGAGCCGGCCTCTTCGCTCATGCGCGCGATACGCGCCGCCTCCAGGCTGCCATCGGCATAGACCCCGTTGATGATGGGCGTCTCATCACCAATCTCGTCCAACGTGGCATCCAGAATGGCGCGCTGCTCATCGAAGCTGCAGGCATGAATTTCCGAAGCATGGCCATTGACCGTGATGGCGCTGATCCCGTCGATGGCGGCGACGTCGCGCAGATGCTTGCGCATGGAGGCTTCGTCGATGGAAAAATCATCCATGAACGGCAAAAGGGTCGCCGGAATGACCCCAACCGGTTCGAAATCCTTGAAGCGCCCCATCTTGTTCACTCCCAGCCTTATTCACACCCTGTCTGGTGGGGAGAGTTTAGCTCAAAAAATGCCCCGCGCCAGCCCCTTTAGAACCGCGGCCTGCCGGGCGGGCGGGCGTCATCCATGAATCCCGGCAATGGCACCGGCAACCGATTGGGCCTGACGCTCCTGGGCGGCCTGGCCCGCCTCCGGGTCCGCGGCCGCCGGATCGCCGAAATAGCCATCGGGGGTCAAGCTCTGGGCATGTTCCCGCCCTTTGCGCCATTCCACCAGTTGTTCCATTTCAAGGTTGGTTGGCTTGAGCCCGGCGGCCACATCCTGGCGCAAAAGGTCAGGGCAGGTCGCCCATATGCGCTGGGTCTCTTCCGTCCCCGCATGGACGTCCAGGAAGCGGCCCGGCGGCGGCCCGAAAGGCTCGGCAACGAGAAGGCATTCCGCCATGTCCCCGCTAGCATCAGCCAACCGTTTAGCCATGGCCGGCGGGACGACCTTCCTGGCATCCAGACCAGCATCCTCCCGCCCCCGCCGGATGCCCCGGATAATGGTCAGATTGTGGTCGATATCGCCATGGCCGGAAAGGCAGTAGACGGATTTGAACCCATCCTTGGCCAGGCTCTGGAACACATCGGCCATAAGCTCGACCATGACTTCGGGACGCACCTCGAAGGAGCCGGGAAAGGATGCCGTCACCTGGTTCACCCCCCAATAGAAGGGCGGCACGATGATCGCGGGGATTTCCCTTTCAGCCAGGATTTCCCGTGCCCTTTGCAGCACCCCGTTGGGCAGGTAGACGTCGGTGCCCAGTGGCAGATGGGGTCCATGTTCCTCGATGACGCCCATGGCCCAGAGAACGGCGGCACCTTCTTCAGAGGCACGGGCGATCTCCGGATAGGTCATGTCCGCCATGGTGCCCGCAAATATCGAATAGCCTTCCTGGCGATCCATCCTGCCCTCCGTTTCAGGTCAATAATGTGCCGGCTTCTGCCGACCATAAGCCTTTTTCTTTATGGAGCGCAATGAGAGTGGTCCTCCCCCCAAAAAGTGGTCCACCTTTATAGTTAGGAAGAGGAGGATCAGA
>CAZBQG010000236.1:4505-6891 GCA_964493945.1 uncultured Rhodospirillaceae bacterium | reverse complement strand
TTGCGGGCCCGTTTTTCGAGCCTCATAGCTTCATCGATGGCATCTTCCCTCAAGGCATGCACGCCGACGACTTCAATCCCGTCGGCAAAGTCGTAAACCAACCATTGGTTGGAGATATCGTGATATCTGACATTGTAGCGCATGGGAATCACCTCACTGATGAACTGTGAGCATATTCCACGGAAATAGTTGCGAAAAGGTTACCTGTTTCGAAGTTTATTTGCGCATGGATTGACGGCCCGCTTCGTCGAAATCCAGCACTTCGGCGGGCTCCTGAACAGCATCATCGCTGCCGGCCCGTTCTCCGTCCCGCGTGATGATCGGCGGTGCCTTGGCATTGACCGAAAGGGAGAATATGTCGAAGCGGTTATAATGCCCGGCATAATCCTTGGATACGCCCGATTGGAACAGCTTATCCATCTCGGTCTCGGCATAAAGAATGCCCTCGCCTGGGGTGGGTTTTTCATAAAGGCCCGGGCCCATGATGGCGGCCGATCCCATTGTGTTCACGGCAGCCAGGAATTCCCGGTCTTCGTCAGTCACGGCATAGGCATCGATCATGTCGTCCGTGACCGTGCCGGTGGAATTGATGACGAAGCAGCCCATCTGACTTGCCAGGCTGCGCCCGGCCACGGAGATGGCTTCGATCATTTGAATTTTCTGGCCGAAATAGGCCGGCCAGGACGCCACATGAACCGTGGGATGCATGGCGGCCATGGTATAGACGGCCAGCGGGTTGGAATTCTCGCCGCAAATCAGCCCGCTTACATTGCCAAGATCAGTGGGGTAGGCCCGCAAGGTATCGCCGAAGCCGCCCGTATGAACGATGCGTTCGCCCAGCGTCGGCATGATCTTCTGGTGCTTGCCCAAATATTTGCCGTCCCGGTCAAAAAATATCTGGGTGTTCCACATGGAGCCCGTCGTATTGGGCCGCCTTTCACATATCCCCACCACGGCGACGATGTTGGCTTCGCGGCAGGCAGCCGATATGGCCTCGGTGGCGGAGCCTGGCACTTCGACGGAATTTTTGAACAATTCCCGGCTGAGCCCCATGGCTTTGGCCGAACTCAGCGGCAGGAAGTGAAACCAATGTGGATGGCCGGGAATGAACCCTTCCGGGAAGCCGATGATATCGGCCCCCGCCGCGCCCGCCTCCCGGATCAGGGCGCAGGTTTTCTCGATACCGCCGTCGCGGTCAAGAAAGACGGACGCGGCCTGCACCGCGGCCAGTTTTATTTTACGGTTTTCGTCACCCATTTCCCCCTCCTTTATATTGCCTAGGCCGATACGGCCTGTTCCACCGCCGCCTCATAGCCATCCGCATCCAGATAGTGCGGCCCCAACCCGCTCTTCCAGATGATCCGGCCATCTGCATCCAGAACATAAAGACGCACGGGGCCGGCCATATATTTGGTATCCACCGTGTCCTCCATGTCATCCAGGACCATGGGGAAGGAATAATTGTAGCGAAGCATGCAGGCGCCGGCGATGTGGGCCCGCTCATCATCCGTGGTGGGTTTATTGAAGATGATATCTTCATCCACATTCTTGGGCGACTGGGAGCCGTCGGCGGGATGGGCTTCGCGGATATAGACGCAAAGAAAGTTCATATCCTTGGAAAATTTCCGAGCAACCTGATCGAGGCGCACGGCCTCGACACGGTAGGGGGGTCACGTAAAGGAGCCGAAATAAATGCCAAGCGGTTTCCCCCTGAGTGATGACAGCCTGAGCGTCTCGCCGGTGCGCTTGCCTTCAGGGCTTAGAATTTCCAGCTCAAAATCGGGCGCTTCGTCGCCAATCTGGGGCGAGCCTTCGTCTTTTTCGACGCGCCCGGCCCAGCGTTCGGCTATTCCCTCGCGGGTCCAGCCCCGGAATTCCAACTCTTCCTCGCTCATATTGCGCAAAGTTGGCGGCATTTCCACGTTCATGATCTCCCCTCCCGGCTGCTATGATGAGAGCGTGCCAAATCATGGCAAGCTTGGCAAGGGAGGAGCGGGAAAATGGCGGTGCGCAGGAAACCGGGCAGCGTTCAGGGCTTGGAGGAATTGGGCCGGGAGCGCCTGTCGGAGAATTTTTTTATGCGGGATTTTTTGCTGAGCGAGATTTCAAACCTGCACGGCATCCCCAATATCCCGGACGATCCCGGCCTGGCGGTGCGGGCTGGGCGGAAACTTTGTCAGGAATTGCTGGAACCTTTGCATGAGAGCTTCGGCGGCATTTCCATCCGTTCCGCCTACCGCTCCCCGGCGGTCAACGAATTCGGCAATAAAAACGGCCATAATTGCGCCACCAACAAAAAAAACCGGGCGCGCCACATCTGGGACCAGCTTGACGAGGCGGGCCAAATGGGCGCCATGGCCTGCATCGTGGTGCGCTGGTTCGTGCC
>CAZBQG010000236.1:0-4461 GCA_964493945.1 uncultured Rhodospirillaceae bacterium | reverse complement strand
AACGATTGGCACCCCCTGGCCTGGTGGATTCACGACAAGCTGCCCTATTCAGAGCTTATGTTTTTCCCCAAGCTGGCCGCCTTCAACATAAGCTGGCATGAGGCGCCCAAGCGCCTGATTTCAAGTTATGCGCCGCCCAAAGGCACCCTGACACAGCCCGGCATGGACAACCATGAAGGCAGTCATGAAAGCCAATATCAAGGGTTCCCGGAATTGGTTCGAGGGGGTGCTTGACAGGGTCCGGGCACTGACCTAAGACACGCGCGATGCCCATGCCGGTGACGGTATTGGACATCTCCTATACCTGCCGGGCGATTTTCAAGCCAATGGCTTTGACACGATTCCAGCCGACGATGCCGGAAGGCGGAGTAATCCGTTTTCCCCTTTTTGATATGGGCCAGGACGCTGGATCGGACCACATTGGGGCCCGACCTGATGGCCGGCCTGGCCGGCGCTATCATCATGATCCCGCAGGGGGTGGCCTTCGCCACCATCGCCGGAATGCCGCCGGAATACGGTCTTTATGCCGGGATGATACCGGCCATCATCGCCGCCTTGTTTGGGTCCTCCTGGCATCTGGTTTCAGGCCCGACCACCGCCGCATCGATCATCGTCTTTTCGGCCACTGGCGCCTTCGCCGAGCCGGGCACGCCGGGCTTTGTCCAATTGGTCCTGACCCTGACCTTCATGGTTGGGCTGATCGAACTGGCCATGGGTCTGGTGCGCATGGGGGCGCTGGTCAATTTTATCTCTCACTCCGTGGCCGTCGGCTTTATCGCCGGTGCCGCCATCCTCATCGCCGCCCATCAGGCGGAAAGCTTTTTCGGGCTCGATATTGCCGCCGGCGCCGCCTTTTGCGAAGTGGCCCGCATTCTGGGCGAAGATTTTAGTGACATTTCGCCCTCGACCACATTGGTGGGGACCATCACCATCCTCTCCGGTAATATCATCAAGAAACGTTTTCCGCACTTTCCCCATTTGACCGCCGCCATGCTGGTGGGCTGTGGCTTCGCGGCATTATTGAGCAATGTGTGGGGTGTGGAAGTTCCCTCCATTGACGCTATTCCGTCGGGCATCCCGCCCCTGTCCGCGCCGGATATTTCCCTGGATGTGATCAAAGACCTGTCCCTGACCGCGCTCGCCGTGGCCATATTCGCCCTGACCGAGGCGGTCTCCATATCGTGCGCCCTGGTCACCAAAAGCGGCCAGCAGATCGACGGCAATCAGGAATTTATCGGCCAAGGCCTTTCGAACCTGGCCGGCTGTTTTTTTTCAGGCTATGTGGCCACCGGCTCGTTCAACCGCAGCGCCTTGAACCATGATGCGGGGGCGCGCACGCCCATGGCCACCGTTTCCGCCGGTGTCATGCTGATCATACTGGTGCCGCTGGTCGCCCCCTGGGCCGGGTTGTTGCCGAAAAGCGTGGTGGCCGGCATCTTGTTTCTGGTGGTGACCGGGCTGATCGACTTCACCCATATCCGCCATATCATCCATTCCAGCAAATCCGAGACGACGGTGATGACGGTGACTTTTTTCTCGGTCCTGTTCATCAATCTGGAAGTAGCCATTTTCGCCGGCGTCATCCTGTCGCTGGTTTTCTATCTTAACCGCACCTCCCATCCCAAGGTCACCACCCTGGCCCCCAACAACGCCGCCGAGAGGCGCCGCTTCAGCGTCGATCCCGCCTTGCCCGAATGCCCCCAGGTGAAGATCGTACGCATCGATGGATCACTGTTTTATGGCGCTATTTCCAATGTAATGGCCCAGTTGCGGCGCCTGGAGCGCCATGATCCGGCCCAGAAAAAGCTTCTCGTGGTGGGTTCGGGGATTAATTTCATCGATATGGAAGGGGCCGAGGCGCTGGCCGGCGAAGCGAGGCGCCGCCGCGCCAGTGTGGGTGATCTTTTTCTGGTGGGCATCAAGGATCAGGTGGCCTATCAGTTGGAGCGGACCGATCAGATCGATTTGATCGGCCGGGACAATATCTTTACCTCCAAGACGGCGGCTCTGGGGTATCTCTATCAGGGTCTGGACCGGAATTTATGCGAAAGCTGTACGGCGCGCATTTTCCGCGAATGCCTGGATGGGGCCAAGCCGCCGGCGCCAGCTACCGAGCTCCCCGCACTGGTAACCGCGCCGCCCCTGCCAGCACAGCCCGTGCCGAAGCCCCCAACCGAAAAACCAGGACGTCCGCCCCGCATATTGGGTTTGATTGATCTGGATGTGGGCGGGCTGAAAACCGCGACAGAGGCCTGGAACCTGGCCAAAGACAAAGATGGGGAGCTGGCCCTTGGTCAGGTGATCAACTGGAAACTGGGAAGCGGCAGCAGCTTACAGGCCAGCTTCGTAGCCGCCGGGGCCGAGGCCGCCTTATGCGTGCCGGGGCGCCTGCAATTGGGTGAATTGGCGGCGGAAATCGGTATCGAGGACCCCACCCTTCTGGCCACCGCCACACACGATATGGACCATGCCATTCTGGAATTGATCGAGGATTGGGGACCGGATGTGATCGTCGTCCACCGCCGGGCCCGTTATGGTTTGGCCCGCCGCCCCTTCATGAATTTTGAAACGCCCCATGGCCGAATCAAGTGCAAGATACAGGTGGTGACTTAAAGCGTCTTGTGGTTCAGGTCTTCTGAGCGGTCGATTTTCACCAGCACCGCCGTTCCCTTTCCATCCGGGTCCCGCCCCTTGGGGGCATCGCCTTGCAGCGCCCAGACCCGGTCCCGCACTTCGCCCGATGAATGCAGGCTGGCACGCCCGTAAAAACGCGCACCACCCCGGCCGCCCAGGATGCCCTGTTCGGGCAGGCCGGGGTCGCGGAAAAAAACCGTGACCTTGGCGCCGTCTTGCAAATTATCCTCGGTCGATCCGCCACCCAGATTCCAAAAAGCCAGACTGTTTTCATCATAGACCACCACGCTTGCCCGGGGACTCACCTGGGGCTGTCCGCCAGCCAGGACGGTGCCTACTAGGCACACATTGGCGAGATAGGCATTGTTGATATGCTCCCACAGATATTCAGGAATTTTGGCCATGTCACACTCCCCCATAAATTTGAACGCCCAAGCCGGTGCCGGGCTCAGAGAAACGGCTTGAGATGGACGTCGAAGAGCCCGCCGGCCAGGGTAACCTTGATGTCCTTGGGCATGGAACCCCGCCCTTTCATCTCTTCCAGGTTCTGAACGCAATCCCTGACCACCTGGACGCCTTCTTCCGTGATCATCGCTTCCGAGACGAAATCGCGCCCCAATATCTCATAGAACCCATCCAGAAGCCCGACTTTTTCCTTGAAGGCCAAAGGCGTCAGAATTTCCAACACCTCACCCGACAGGTAAGGCAGATAGACTTGCATAAGTTCAATCTGTTCCAGATTCCATTTGCCCACCGCCTCCACCAGTTCGGGCGCGGCGGTCAGCAATTTATTGAAATCGGACCCCATGGCCTTTTTAACCGTGCTTATAAAAGTGGTGTATTTCTTTCTTTTGGGATTGGCCGGCTCTCCCGCCTTGGGTTTTTCCTCTTCCATCCGCCAGGTGCCGAAGGCCCGGATGATTTCCGCGTCCTCGATCTCCAGCAACGAGGTGCCAAGGGCCATGATCTTTGCGCTGTGGCCCAGCCTTTCCGAAACGGCGCGGGCGAATTCGAGACTCCATTTGAGAATGCGACCGAAATTATCGCCCAGCGCATGGCGCAATCCTCTGAGAAACTGATTGGGCTCGCATTTGGCGAGAACCGTCAGATAGTCCGCATCGCCCCCGAAAACCGGGTTGGTCTTACCCTTCAGACCTTTGTGCAATTCCCTGACGCTGAGGAGATCGAACTGAACCAAAGTCCGCATCTTGGCCAGGCTGTCGACCACATCCACTTCCACGTCGTCAAGCTGATCCTTGCGCTTACCCAAATCCCATCCCGCCTTGGTCAGGATCAATTTAGCACCCAGATCAAGATAATGGGCCTTTGCATCCTGGACCGTATAGGCGCAGCATCCGACGGGCACAGTCTCCGACGTGACGGCCTTTTTCTTACCCTTGGAGCTGACCGCCTCAATGGCAATCAAACCTTCAGTCATTGCCAGATCAAGCAGATAGAGCCCGGCCTCTATGGCCACATCGTCGGTTTCTATTTCCTTCAGGCTCTTTCCCACCAGACGCGGCTTGGCGCCCAGGCTGTCGCGCAGGTAAAGACCTTCCAGTTTTTGCAGAACAGGCAGGATATGAATCTCGACCGTGCGCCGAAGACGAATTCGGCGCAGCAGGCCCACTTTGCGCCAAAGCCCATCGGGAACCTCCCAGGCGGCTTTGCCCAGCTTGTTGGTTATGGTCACTTCGCGGCGCCTGTCTCCGCCTTTATCGGTCATCTGATCCCAAACCCTTATCAGAAACCTTGGAGCTATATTCCATAAGGGGCGTACATAGATAAGGAATTTTCTTTGTGAATGTCAGAAGGTTAGCAAGAGAC
>CAZBQG010000235.1:0-6965 GCA_964493945.1 uncultured Rhodospirillaceae bacterium | reverse complement strand
CTGCTCATCCTCAAGCAGTAGATATCCTGGACAATCTGGTTCCCTACAGGGGATTGGGATAGACTATTGAATAAGCTGAACTTGGGAAGGTTGGAGATCAAACCATGGCTAAACTGAGACACCTTGCGATGTCGGTTCCCGATCCCGAAGCGGCGGCGGATTTTTACTGCCAGGCTTTCGATATGGAACGGGTTGGAACGACGGATTCACCCCTCGCCAAGGGGGTCTATGTATCGGACGGGGTGATCACCATGGCGCTGCTCACATACAAGTCCGATTACTGGGCCGGATATGTAGAAGGCGAAGACGAGCGGGGCAAGGATTACGTAGGGCTCCACCATATCGGCTTTTGGGTGGATGAACTCAGGAGTACGGAGAAAAAGGTCGAAGAGGCCGGCGGAAAATATCTCATGGGACGGCCCGATGACGACGCGCCCATGACCTTTTATGAAGAAAAATTCCGTGACCCCAACGGGGTGATCATCGATGTCTCGCATCTGGGATGGAAAGGTGCGGTCAAGGAGGTGGTGGCCAAAAAAACCGCCCTGGATGAAAGCAAGAAGCCCGATGACGCCTGAAACATCCGTGACCTATAAATATAATTCCGCCGACAATCATCTGGATCAGCGCTGGGTGCCGCGCAATTTGTGGCAAGAAAGAGTGGCCTCCAAATTCAAGGACGCCGCGCCCAAGGTGGTGGACCGGGACGGCCGGGAAAGCTGGAGCTGGGAAGGCAAGGTCATTGGCGGGCGCGACGGCGGCACCGGCGATGGCAGAGATAATGCGGTGCTGCTTGAACAGTTTTTTGGAAAACTGGGGGCCCGCACCCCGGCCGGGTCCCTGCCGCCGTCAGACCCGGCGCTTCTTCTCGAACATATGGATTTCGGCAATGTCTATGCGTCCGTCGGCTTCGGCGCGACCCGCAAATGGAGCATCGATGATCCGGCGCTTAATCATGAGGTCCACCGGGTCTATAACGACTGGGTGATGGAACTGAACGCCTATGATCCGGACCGTTTGATGATCCTGCCCAATCTGCCCGTATTCGATCCTGGATCCGTGCCGGGCGAAATCCGGCGTCTGGCGGCCATGGGCTGCAAGGCGGCCGAATTTGTTCCCTTCGATGGGCCCGAGCCCCTGTTCCACGAAGTGTGGGAGCCCACCTGGCAAGCCTTCGTCGAGACCGGCATGGTGCTTTGCTCGCATATCGGAGGCAACATAAAGACCACCATTCCGCCGGCGGAGCGGGGCGAGCGCCTGGCCTATTTCTCCTGCGCGCCTTTCTCCCTGGCCCGTCCCATCGCCGACATTACCTATTCGGGCGTCCTGCAACGCTATCCCGGCCTTAAGGTTCTGTTTGCCGAATGCCGGGCCGGATGGATTCCGTTCCTGATCTATTGGATGGACCGCCAGGCGGTGGAACGCCCGGGCCTGTTCAAGGACAGCGGTCTGGACATGTTGCCCAGCGAATATCTCAAGCGTCAGGCATTGGTAACCTTCGAGGAAGACGCCATCGCCGCCCAGATGATCCAGCATGAAGACGATATATTGCGCCACATCCTGGTCTGGGGCTGTGATTATCCCCATCCCCAAGGTACCTGGCCCGACCCGGCGCCCATCTTTCATCAGATGTTTGGCCCGACGACGCTAGAATTGCGCCATGAAATTGTCTATGAACGCACCCGGCAATTTTTCGGTATCGAAGGCCCGCCGGCGGATCAGCTGGTAAGCCCCGTCGACATCGCCGATGACGGCGCCGGCCGGGCGCGCGAGCATGCCAGTTTCGAATAGGGTTTGTCCTGGCAGTCCTGGAAAATTATGATCATCCTGGAACGATTTGGGAGATTGGGATGGTGTGTCGGTCGGGGGCAGCGTTGTTTGTGCTCCTTTTCGTGCTGGCTGGGCCCGCGCTTGGCGGGCCTTTCGAGGACGGCGTCAAGGCCTATGCCAAGGGCGATTATGGGGCTCCTGCCAGGGTGATTCTCAAGGCGGCCAATGCCGGTCATATAGATGCCCAGGCCAATCTGGGTGTACTCTATGAATTGGGCCGGGGCCTGAAGCGCAATCATATGCTGGCCGCGGCCTGGTACCGCAAGGCGGCGGAAAGGGGCCAGGTTGCCGCCCAGTATAATTTGGGTCTCAAATACCAAAAAGGCCAGAGCGTACCCAAAGACAATGCCAAGGCGGCTGAATGGTTCGCCAAGGCCACCGCCCAGGGCGATGCCCAATCCAAACGCCTGCTGGCGGCTTTGCGCCCGTCCAAATCCACCTCCCCATCCAAGGCCGAGGCTATCTTAGTACCCAAACCCGCACCCAAAGCGGCGCCAAAACCAGCGCCCAAAACCAAGGCCTCGCCGCCTCCGCCGCCAGCCCCCGCACCCAGCCGGCAGGCCCTGGAGCGGGACCGCGCGGCTTGTGCCGATATCACGGGAAAGCTGGAGACCCGTTACATGACCTGTACCCGCAGGCTCCGTTCGAAGCGCTTGAGCAATGTGGAACGGTCCGCCGCCTTCAATAACCGGGGATTGGCCTATGCCGGCGCCGGTCAACAGGATGATGCCATTCTGGATTATAATCAGGTCCTCAATTTGAATCCGCAAAGCTTCGAGGCCCATCTCAACCGGGGAAATGCCTATGCGGCCAAGGGAGAGAGCGACCGGGCAATCGGGGAATTCGATCAGGCCATCCGGTTAAAGCCTCAAAGTTACAAAGGTTACAGCAACCGGGGCATGGCCTATGCAAAAAAAGGCGATCATGACCGGGGATTGCAGGATTTAAATCAGGCCTTGCGTTTGAACCCGAAAGATTCCACGGCCCATCTTAACCGGGGAAATACCTATGCCCTCAAACGCCAATATGACCTGGCGTTCAGAGACTATGAACAGGCGCTGAAAATTGATCCGGGGGACGTCAAGGTCCGCCAAAACCTGGATTCACTTCGTAAGCATCTTGGGCGTTGAACGGTTGGCGGGCCGCCGTTACCGGCTTGCGGCGGAATTGGAAAACCGAAAATTAAAATAGCAACAAGAGCGGGTACCAGGAATTTTATTGAATTTTTCGCTTTAAGTTCCGAATATTGGCCCATTCCGGGAAAACCCGCCAGAGCCTGGGCCGGAAAGATCTTTTTTTGGGGGGAGAGGTGAGATGATTGAGGATCTGAGAGATTATATTGCCGCCTGCGAAGAGGCCGGTGCGTTGCACCGTATCACCGCAGAGGTGGATTGGAACCTGGAGCTGTCTCATATCGCCAAGGCCAACGAGGAGATCGGCGGCCCGGCTCTGTTGTTCGAGAACGTCAAGGACCACGACATTCCGGTGATGACCAGCGCCTTTACCACCTCGGAACGGCTGGCCATTTGTCTGGAACAGGATAAATCTCTGCCGATGAGCGCGCTCAGCCGTAAATGGATGGAACTGACTACCAAGGATCTGATACCGCCGACTGTGGTCAACCACGCGCCGGTACTGGAAAACGTGATTGAGGGTGCCGATATCGACGTCAACATGTTTCCGACGCCCTTCTTTTATCCCGACGATGGCGGGCGCTTCATCGGCACCGCCCATTGTCTGGTAACCCAGGATCCGGATAGTGGCTGGACGAATTTAGGCACCTACCGCATGCAGCTTTTGGAAGGCGAGACGGATGTGCTGGGCCTGCATGTGGTGCCCGGCAAGCATGCCGACATGATGACCAAGAAATATCAGGCGAGGGGGCAAAAGATGCCCGCCGCCGTGGTCATCGGCTGCGATCCCATATTATATCTCACCTCCACCACCCTGGTCAGCGCCGAGACCGATGAATATGACGTGGCCGGCGCGCTCCGCCAGAACCCGGTTCCGGTCTTCAAGTCCGACCTTACGGGTCTCACCCTGCCGGCCAAGGCCGAGATCATCATCGAGGGTTATATCGATTACGACGACCAACGCCTGGAAGGGCCCTTGGGGGAATTCACCGGCTATTATTCGGCGACCCACTGGCCCAAGCCCAGCTTCAAGGTGGAACGCATCCTGCACCGCGACAAGCCGATCTTTTGGGCGACCACCGTGGGTAAACCGATCAACGATACCCATATGCTGCAATCGCTTAACCGCACGGCAACGCTGTGGCATGATCTGGAGACCATGAAGATCCCCGGCATCCAGGGGGTCTATGTGCCGGCCGAATCGACCGGCTGGTTCTGGGTCATCGTTTCGCTGCGCACCATGTATCCCGGACATGCAAATCAGGTGGGCCACGCGGTGATCGCCACGACCACCGGCCATCACGGGACCAAAGGCGTGATTATCGTCGATCACGATATAGCCGCCGATAACTGGACCGACGTGATGTGGGCCCTTTCGGTGCGCTTCGATCCCAAGCGCTCGGCCCAGATTATCGACCGGGGGCGCGCCTCGCCTCTGGATCCCAGCCTGCCCATCTCCGAACGCTGGATCACCAGCCGCATCATCATGGATGCCACCGTCCCCTATGAATGGGACGAAAAGCCCAAGGAAATCTATATGGACCGCGAGACCATGGAAGGGGTGTCGGAACGCTGGGAGGAATTGGGCTTCACCACCCCCAATCCGATGGCCGGACTCATCGAACGTCTAACCCGGCCCAAGGATTAAAAAAAAACGCCGGGTGGCCCCAAAAAAGGGGACGGCCCGGCGGTGAATTAGGTATCTATCCGTTTTAGAGTTTATCCGGATCCAGCTTGGAATAAAGATGCTTCCAGACCAAGTCGGCGTAAGTCTTCGCGCTCGGAACCTTTTCGCCAAAGATCTTTTCCCATTTGGCGATGGTCTTGAGGTGGTTCGCGATGATCGCCTCGGGGTTCTTGACGCCGCGTTTCTTGGCCCGTTTGATGACCACGGCGCGTTCCTTGGCGCGGTAGGCTTTCATGAAAGTGGCCATGTCCTTGCCGGCCATGGTCCACTTGATGCCTTTCTTCTTAGCTGCGGCCTTCGCCCGTTGGGTGTCGGCATGATAGCCGGTAATATGCACTGCGGCCTGAAGCCTGCTGGCGTATTTGAGCATAAGCCGCTTGTTCGCCGTGCTCATCGCCTTCCATTTATCCAGGTTCATGACCAGAGTAGCCAGCCCGCGGGGCTGGGCCATGGGCGTGTCGTAGACGTGGGTGACCATCTCGATCAGGCGGTGTGAGATCAGCCAACCAGGCGTGCCGACGATGCAGTCGAGTTGACCGCGCTGCAGGCCCATATAGAGTTCGGCCGAGGTCAAGCCGACGGGCACGGCGCCGAGAGCCTTGGCCAGCCGCCCGGTGCCCCCGGAGGTGCGCAGTTTGAGGCCCTTGAGATGCTTCATCTTGGTGACCGGCTTGGTGCAGAGCAGCCTCTGCTGACCGGCACCCAGGCCCACCAGCCATATGGTGTTGCGTTTCTTGTAGTCGGCTATGCACTCTGGGCAGCCAACCATCATGGCCTCTGCCGCGGCCGCGGTGACCGCGCTCTTGATGCGGCCGAAGGCGCCGAGATCGTTGAGGGTGTAGGCGTTGGGCAAGGACGAAGCGAAATAGGGCAAAATGAGGACCGAGGCGTCGGCCATGCCCTTGCCGGCACCGTCCAGGCTGGCCTTGGGACCGAACAGCTGGCCGCCGGAAACCACTTTCCAGTTGATCGCGCCCTTGCTTTCTTTCTTCAGCGCCGCGAACACCGGCGGTAAGGTTCTCACCGCCGAATGCTTGGGCGGCAGATAAGAGCCGTAGACATAATCCGCTGCCTGCGCCGGCGGGGTTGAGAACGCGCTGGCGAGCACCAGAGCGGCTGTGGTCATAGTCAGACGTTTTAGCATGATCTTCTCCTTTTCCTCGTTGGTAGGTGCGGTTTGAAAGAATGGCCCCCTAGCCCATGGTGTTCGGCAGCCAGGTGGAAATGGCGGGGAAGGCGATCAGGATGAGCAGCGTGATAACATCCATGACCACGAACCAGGTGACGCCTTTGAAGATGGTCTCCAGCGGAACGCTGTCGCCCACCACGCTCTTGATGACATAGACGTTGAAGCCGACAGGCGGCGTGATCAGCCCAATCTCCACATATTTGATCACCAGAATGCCGAACCAGATCAAATCGAGGCCGAGCGCCTCGAACATGGGGATCAGGATAGGCAGGGTAAGCAGCTTGATGCCCAGGGGATCCAGGAACATGCCGAGAAAGATGAAAATCAGCGACGAGCCGGCCACCAGATAGACCGGATCGGCGGCAATCTTCTTGAACATCTCGGCCAAAAAGAAAGGCGTGCCGGCCATGGCCAGAAACTTGGTCAGCAGCACCGCGCCGACGGCCACGAAAAAGATGCGCGCCGTGGCACTCAGCGCCTCGGTGACGCTGGCTTTGAACATTTTCCAGTTCAGCCGGCCCTGCAGGGCGGCAATGACCATGGAGAAGAAGGCGCCGCAGGCGCCGGCCTCGGTGGGCGAGAACAAGCCTGAATAGAGGCCACCCAGAATACCGATGATCAGCATGATCAGGGGCCAGACGTCGCGCAGCGCGCCGAAGCGCATGCCCCAGGTGACTTTCATCTCGATCTTCGGCGCCAGCGATGGATTGATCACGCAGCGGGCCATGATCATGCCGGCATAAATGGCTGCCGACAGAAGGCCCGGCAATATGCCCGCGATAAACAGTTTGGCGATTGAGACCTCGGCGAAGAGCCCATAGATGAGCATCCCGATGGACGGCGGAATCATGCCGCCCAGCGTGCCCGCGCTGGCCACCACGGCGGTCGACAGTCCCTTGTCGTAGCCTGCCTTGTTCATCTCCGGGATGGCCAGCCGCCCGAGGGCGGCCGAGGTGGCCGTGCTCGATCCGGACGCCGCGGCGAAGGCGGCGCAGCCGAAATTGGTCGCCACCGCCAGCCCACCCGGCGCCCGTCCGAGCCAAACGCGGGCCGCCACATACAATGCCTCGGCGATGCCCGAATGGTGCGCGATGGAGCCCATCAGCAGGAACATGGGGATGGCCGA
>CAZBQG010000234.1:0-6975 GCA_964493945.1 uncultured Rhodospirillaceae bacterium | reverse complement strand
CGCACGGGCCGGGGGACGCTGGGGGGTGAAATGATGCGCCGCTATTGGCACCCGGTCGCTTTCAGGAAGGAATTGCCCCCGGACGGCGCACCTTTGCCCATCAAGATCATGGGCGAGGAGTTAGTCCTTTTTCGCGACGACCGAGGCCGCGTTGGGTTGCTGGGCATAAATTGCTGCCATCGGGGATCGGACATCTCGTACGGCCGGGTGGAGGATGGCGGCCTGCGCTGTCTCTATCACGGTTGGCTGTTCGACGTTAACGGCGCGTGCATTGAGCAGCCGGCCGAGCCGCCGGGCAGCACCTTCAAGGACAAGGTGCACCAGAAATCTTATCCGTGCCAGGAGGCGGGCGATACCATCTTCGCCTATCTCGGCCCAGGCGATCCACCATTGCTGCCCAAATTACAGATGTTCGACGCGCCACCCGAACGGTTGGTGGAAAATCGCGTCTATACGGAATGCAATTATATTCAGGGCAATGAAAGCAACATCGATCCGGCCCATACTTCCTACGTGCACCGGTCCGTCGCCAAAATCGAGAAAGAAGAGGTGGAAGGCCCGCAACACGATAATCAGCTGTGGGTGGCCGCGCGCCGGCTTTATCATTTCCGTGATAGAATCTGTCCCGATCTGGAGGTCGAGGAGACCCGCTTCGGCCTGCGCATCTATGCGACGCGGGACCGCGAAGACGGCACCAAGCACCTGCGCATCACTAATTTTGTCATGCCCAATCTCTGCGCCATCGGCGGCAAGGATCTGGAGTTTGGACGGGGCGGCTATCACATCCATTGGCATGTGCCGATCGATGATCACAGCCATTGGCGCTGGGAATGGATATTCCACAGCCAGGCGGACATGGATACCGACACCCTGCGGGCAGCAATCAATGCTGACGTGACCCCCGATTACCGGCATATCCGCAACCAAGCCAACCGGTATTTGCAGGACCGGGAAGAAATGAAGACCACCACCTATGCCGGCATGGGGTCCCATTTCCCGGCCCATGATGCCAATGTGATCGAAACCATGGGCACCATCCAGGACCGTACGGAGGAGCATCTGGGCACCACCGATCTAGCCATCATAGCCCAGCGCCGCCTTTTGTTTGAAGCCATTGAGGAAGTCGAGCAAGGCAACGATCCGCTCCATGTCATCCGTGACGAAAAGGACAATGATTACTCCGACCTGGTGGTGCTCACAGACGTCGTCGACGAGGACAAGGACATCAAGGAGCATTGCCAGGAATTGGCCGAAGAAAACATGTATGAGTGATGCTGGGCCGGCCTGATCAGCCCGCCGGGGCAGCCGCGATAACCCGGTTGCGTCCCTCTCCCTTGGCCTGATAAAGGGCCAGATCGGCCCGCTTCACCAATTCGCGGACCTTTTCGTCTTGCTGAATGGCAGCCACGCCAAAGCTGGCGGTCTGGGGTGTCTGGCTGGCCAGGGCATTATTATCAAGCGCGGCGCATAATATTTCGCCCAGCTTCAGCGCACCCTCGACAACGGTCGATGGACAAACGATCAGAAATTCCTCGCCGCCCCAGCGCCCAATAAGATCGTTTTCCCGCGTATTGGTCCGCAAGACATCGGCCACATGCTGCAGAATTTAGTCTCCCACCTGGTGGCCATGGGTATCGTTGACCTTCTTGAAATGATCCAGGTCGAGTAACAGGATGGAGAAAATAACGCCGTAGCGTTCAAATCTTTCCTGTTCATTGTGCAGTTGCTCATCCGTTTGCATCCGGTTGGAAAGCCCGGCCAGTGCGTCGGTCCTGGCCTGCAAATCCAGTATTTGGTTCTTTTTGTCCAGTTCCCGGTTGGCCGCCTCGGCCACGGCGTGGGCGGCCATAAGTTCGGCGTTTAACCTGCCCCCCTTCCTGAACCGGTAGAAGCCATATAAACCGGCCAGAAGGACGGCAAAAAGAACCTGCCAAAATAAAGTGTAATTAAACCTGTCGATATAGGCGACGGCAAGCCAGCGGTTGTAGATATTGCTGATTTGGTTCTTGGCGGAAAAACTGACCGAACGCTCCAGGATGCTCAGAAGTCTGGGATCCCCCCCCCTTACCCCCACCACGTAATCCACGTTAAGCCCGATATCACCGGAAATCTTGACTCCGGGAACAGGTTCGGTCTGCAAGGCGCGGCTGATGGTGGGAAGGGTGTCGATGAACCCGAACAGCTTGCCCTCCGCCACCCGGCGGAGCCCGCCCAGCACATCCTCCACCTCCACCAGTTTGATGCCGGGATAGGAGGCCAGGAGAATATCCTTGGTCGCCAATCCGCTGACCACGCCGATTTCCTGGCCGATGATCTGTTTGATGCCGGACACGTATATTTGGTCATCCCGGGTCGCCACGACCTGGGGGATCGACAGCCACGGCGAGGTGAAATGGAGAAAGCCTTCCCGCCCCCGCGTCGGGATCACCATGGCAAAAGGTCGCATTGCCGGTCCTTGATCCGGGCCAGGCTTTCAGCCCAATCGAATGTGCCAATAAGATTGAGCGAATTATCAGGCGCTCGCCAAGCATCTTGGTGAATTCGGAAGAAATACCGGTCAGGCTGCTATCCGGTTTTACCGCTTCCAGGGGCAGCCGATGGGAATTGACGCAAAGGCGGATCCGCCCAAAGCGCTTCAAATAAGATCGTTCCGCCTTCGATATGAGCGGTAGATTCTCGGTTTCCTCCAGGTTCCAGCGCCGGCGGATGGCCAATTCCTCAGCCGGTGTTATAGCATCCATGCCTTTTTGAATGATGTTCCTGAAAATACTTTCCCCCTTGCGCGTGGCGATGGAGAAGGTGGTGATAAAGCGGGGATCCTTTACCCGTCCCGCCCGTTTCATGGTTTGAATCCGGGAATCATGAAGGATTTGCTGGCCGACGGTTGTCTCTTCCAGAACGGCATCGGCCAAACCCGTATCCACGCCATTGAAGGCGGCCAGGGTGGAATTGAAGGGAACGAGTTGGATCTTGGGATAATATCTCCGGATAAATTCGGCATAGAAAAATCCACGTACAAAGGCAATCTTCTTGCCGGCCTGATCGTCCAAATCCGTAACGCCGTGTTCGGCTTTCCGCACATAGAGGGCCGTGGAGGTAATCAGATAGGGTTCTGTAAAGGCCAGATAGCTCCTTCTTTTCTTGGTGCTGGCGATATTGATCATCAGATCGAGGGAGTTGCCGCGCATCATGTCTAGAAACTGGTTCCAGCTGGGCCCGCTTAAATAGTCGATTTTTATCCCCAGCTTTTTCGCCACCAGATTCATGTAATCGATGGAATATCCTCTGGGCTTTCCCACCTCGTTGAAATTATAGGGCTTCCAATCCAGCTCGTTATGCACGCGGAAGGGGGGCAGGATGTTTGTCCAGCCAGGCCCGTTCCCCGGCCGACAGAAAAGATTGTTCCGCCGCCCGGGCAGGCGTGAACACAAAAAACCAAGCCAGAAATATGAAAAGTAAGGGCATTTGAAGCTCTATGTTACAACTTTAATATGTTCGCCAAATAACAGAATTGTTTCCAAATATATCAGATCAAACAAGCCGGATCAGGTCTGGAGGAAATTAATTGACTGGTCAACTAAAAGCCGGTATAAAGTTCTTATTAATTCACTGAATCCCGACGAGGGGGGGCCCTTTAAGGCAAGAACGTAGAAAAAAGCTTAGCGTCGGCCAGGCGCCATCTCCCGGACGAAAAAGGGCAAGCCCCGGATCGTTCGGGTTTGTTTTTTTTAGGGCCTTTTTTTTCCGCGTCCACGCTGCGCAGCCCGGATGAGCCTAAGGAATACCTTTAATTCCTTCGTCATCGATAGAATTTCCCCTCGAATGCTCCTGGCTCATATGAAGCCCAGGATGGAACGCTCCGCTCAAAAAACATATACGCAATTACCCCTAGGTAGAGTCCCCGATAGTTCCGTCCAGGCAATTGTTGCACTCTGCCAAAGTAACCGAAAGGACCCAAACAAGGACCCGTGAAAATGGACGGATCCAGCCCTTTAAAGCTCGTGGTTAGTCACCCGGAGACGGTAGATGGGCCGGCCTACGATGGGGCCGGGAAGAAATTGGCTACAAAACTGCGTTGGGTCAGCCAATCTCTCGTCCAGCAAGGGGAAGAAATGCGCGTCTTTGAAGGAAACCTTACCCGCCTCGATGCCGAAATCGCCCAACTCGGAAAAAATTGTCAAAGATATTTGAATAACCTGGGCGAAATCGACGCCAAGCCTTTGCAGCTTAAATCCGCGCAGTTGGCGCGCATCGCGGGCCGCTGGGCCGCGTCCGGCTAGGCGGGATTTTCAATAAGGGCAGACGCCGCCGGTGATTTTGCCGGCTGAACTATCGAGCCGGATGGACAGGCTGAAGCCTTGCTCGATCAAATCCATGATGCCTGATTTCTTGGGCGAGCATACCGTCGGCGGCAAATCGATATCCAGCTCCAGAGCCATTTCCTTAAAGATCGCCGCATGACTGTCGTCGGTGATCAGATAGACCAGGTGGATGACCCGGTCCTCCCCGGTTGTGATGGAGACCAGTTTGGCGGTCTCGATGGGTGGATGCTTAAGCACATAGGCCCGCACCCATCCGCCAGCGTCATCGCGGATCGCGCTTTTGACCGGTCCGGACTGGGAAAAAAAACGAACCAGTATCCGCTGCCGATCAAAATCAAAACCACCAGGCCGGGGATGGCGATGACCGGCCGCTTCAGCGGGGCGAACAGTTTGCGCAGTTTTCTCCTCAGGCCCGGGAAGGGCAGCTTGTCGGTGATGCGCCGGCCGGCCTCGTTGGCTTCTTCCTTGGCAGCCAGATAGGCGGCCGCCTTATCTTTGCGGTCGTCGCGGACGCTGCGCAGCAATTTAGTAGCGCCTTCGCGCAGGGCTTCCATCTGCTCATCGGTGGCTTCTTCCGGCAGGATGGCATGGACCTGTTTGAGGTATTTTCCCCTGTTGGCGCCGTCATTGCGGCGTGAGAACAGTTTCTCGATGACGACAACGGTCACCTGGCGCAGGACCTCTGACGTCTGGGCCTTGCCGATCAGACTGATGAGCCCCCTTTCGGGGTCCTCGAACACGGCATGCCAATCCATGGTGCCGTCCTCGTTTTGGGCCCAGGATTGATCTTCTGTCTATTCACCCACCGCCTGTCCTTCAATCGGCCGGGACGGGCGGTGGCCAACAAGCCGGCATCCGTCCAGACGGCCAAACTGCTGTCTAGTTTATGGATGAGGGATGTTTAACAAGGGATTAATTAAGGGATTGATTTTGGGTAGTTTCTGGGTTCTTCCATTCCCTCGAAAAAAATGAAAGACTGCAAGCAAGTTGAGTTGGTGGATGCACAGGCTTCTGTCGCAAAACCTACAATATTGAGCACGAAGTTTGAATAACAGGAGAGGCTTTCAATTATGAATATCGTAGACGCAGGCCGTCATGCCCAAGCCGATCTCAATGCACAATCCAAAGCCCGTGACGATGTATGGGTGCCGTCGTCATGTGCTCTTTGCTACGGAACCTGCTCCATCCTGGCGCACCGGGTCGGAGGCGTGATCACCAAGATCGAGGGTAATCCGAACAGCGAAGTGGGTAAGGGCCGGCTTTGCGGCAAGGGCGTTTCCGGCATCATGACCCATTACGACACCCACCGGGTCAATACGCCGCTCCGGCGCACCAACCCGGAAAAGGGCATCGGCGTTGATCCGGCCTGGAAAGAGATCACCTGGGATGAGGCGCTGGACGAGATCGCCGGGCATTTGAAGCGCATTCGCGCCGACGATCCACGCAAGCTCCAACTCATGAAAACGACCACCGTCAGATCCATGCAGGCTCCCTTCAACGCTTTCGCCACGGGCTTCGGCGCCATTAATCTTTCGACGGCCGGTGGCGGTTTGCATTGCGGCAACGGCGCCCATCTGGTGAGCGGCATCATGCATGCGTCCTGGTCCGTGGTTCCCGATTTTCACCGCTGCGAATACGCTGTCTTTTTTGGCGCCTCCAAGGGCCATGGTGCGGGTCATGTATCGAACACCAATATGCGCCTGGCGGCGGACGCCAGGGTGCGGGGCATGAAAATGGTCGTTGTCGATCCCTTCGCCAACCAGGTGGGCGCCAAGGCCACCGAATGGGTGCCTATCCGGGTCGGCACCGATGCCGCCCTGGCCCTGGCCATGGCCAATGAACTGGTCAACGAATTGGACATCATCGATGCGCCTTATTTGAAAGCCAAGACCAACTCCGCCTATCTGATCGGACCCGATGGGCGCTACGCGCGCGACCCCGATAGCGGCAAACCGCTGGTGTGGGATATGGCGGCTGGCCGGGCGCAGCCCTTCGACGCCACGGAGGCCGCCAATATGGCTATCGAGGGTGAATTTCAATTGGGTGACATGGCCTGCCGTCCGGCCTTCGCCCTTTTGAAAGAGCACCTCAAAACCTACACGCCTGAGAAAGCGGCCGAAATCACCACCATTGAGGCCGGAACCATCCGCCGCCTGGCCGAGGAATTCGGGCGCCAGGCCCGCATCGGATCGAACATTGTGATCGATGGCGTTGAAGTGCCCTACCGGCCGGTGGCGGCCATCGCCTTCCGGGGCGCCCAGGGGCACAAGAATTCTGTCTATAACATGCTGGCCATCGATTTGCTCAACCAGTTGGTGGGTTCGGCGGACATGGCCGGCGGATGCCTCGGCTTCAACCCGGCCTGTCACGGCTATCCTGAGACCGGACGCCTGCGCTATGCGCCCCACCCCGATGCCGACGGGTTGATGCTCACCGGATCGTGGGTGGTTCCCCATCATCCCTATCCCCTGGGCGAGCCCAAAATGCCGCAAAGGCTGGGTTTGCAGGAACTTTTTCCCCATTCCATGAGTTCGCCTTTCGAATCCTCCTCTGATCAGACCGAAATGTGGGAGAAATTTGACCTGTCCTACGGGCCGGACGTGATGATGAATTTCGGCGCCAACCAGATCATGAGCGTCGGCAACAAAGAGGC
>CAZBQG010000233.1:0-7055 GCA_964493945.1 uncultured Rhodospirillaceae bacterium | reverse complement strand
GTTCCAAGCCACATAGAGATTAGTCCATGCTAACGTTATGTGCTATTCCAAACAATTCCAAGCCATTCCAAACTATTCCAAGCTATTCCTAGCTGCTGCAAGCTATTCTAAGCTAGTCCAAGCTAGTCCAAGCTATTCCAAGCTATTCCAAGCTATTCCAAGCTATCCCAAGCTACTCCAAGCTGCTCGGAGCTATTCCAAGGTACGTTAGGTGACTTATGCGCGCTCCACCTCCGGCTTTGTTCTGGGGCCCCATACGGATATGCAACACCGGGTCGTGACCGTGCTTTTTTACCTGGCGAAAAATGATGAAAATCCCGAGGCCGGAACGTCGATTTACAAAGCGCGCGGTGAGGAATTCATATGCCCCGGCGGCACCCATTACGGCTTTGAGGAGTTCCAGAAACTGGCAACCATGACTTATGTGCCGAACATCGCCTTCGGGTTCCTGAAATCCGACACCTCATTCCATGGGGTGGAGCCATGGACCAGCCCGGACTTCAACCGCGACACCTTGCAATATGAAATCCACGATTCCGACAGATCGTTTTATTACGTTTGATCCTGGAAACTGAGAGACTGCTTTTCGTGAACCACATAATGGTTGGCGAATAGGGTCATGACGAAATTCACCGCGTCCCCGGTGATGTAGCGCCGGTCGGCCCCGAAGGGCTGATGCAGGCAATCCAGAATAAGTTCATAGGACGGGAAATAATGGAGCCGGGCATCCTTGCCGAATTCATTAAACAGCTCGTCCAATGCCACTCTCAATATGGCTTTCGAAACCGAATTGGCCGGGATGCAGGCCAGGTCCCTGAAGGTGGCCTTGAGGGGAACCGGTGACAGGGTGAAGATGATTTGGGCATCCGGAACATTGCGCCGGATGCTTTCATAGACATATTTGATATTGTCGAAATTCTCAGGAACGTTGGTTACCCTGAAATCATGCAGCTCCGGATCATATTCACCAACCGATTTGGCCGTTTTATAGACCTCGCCGGTTGATTTGTTGAACCATACTTCGGCCAGGCCCAGGGTGATGATGAAAATATTCGAACCCGCCAGGGTTTCGCGCATATCCTTGACCGAGAAAGTCGTCTTCAGATTGTGTTGGTTGACCACGTCATAATCATCGCCCTCGGTGGTCTCATCGCCAAAGGCCAACTCGAAAAAATAACGCAAAATATAGGTGTTGAAGACCTCGTCGGAAAAGGATCCGGTGGACAGATTTCCTTCATAAGCCGTATTCAGAATGGGAACGTCGAAGCCGTTATGACGCAGGAATGTGGATACGTTGCCGGTGAAACAACTGCCGACGGTGACGATGCGGTCCGATTTGGTGACGAAGGGCTTGTCCGGGATCAGCCCCTCCATGATGTATTGATCGACTGCGTTATTCAGTTCCAACTGCTCCTGGCTGGGATAGAGATTGATGAACTTATCATTGACGATGATTTTGCTGTCTTTCCAGGTATCAACGATCTCGTTCAGGGCGGCGCTGAGGGATTTGAGCAACTCCGAGCGCTGCCCCTCACTCCGCAGGTCATGGAGCGAAACCGCGATGGCCGCATATCTTCCGGCGGCTTCCAGATAATTCAGATCGAAATTGGTCAGGGCCAGGGCCAGGAACATGATATCGGATAAATTATTTTCCTCGACCACCGAATATAATAATTCGTAAGCCTCATGGTCCTCGCCGTCCTCAATATATTGCAGGGCGCGGCGGGTAATATTCCCGCCTTCCGGTTCGGTGAATTCGATCTCACCCAAGGAAGTCCGGAGAAAATCCCTGGCTTCGTCAAAAACCTGCTTGTAGCTTTCCACCAGATCCAGATGAGGCTGTTTTTCGTTCAAACCCTGTCTCCTCCTTCAGCGATCGGGCATGTTTTAGCACATTTTGCGTCTCAATGCCTCTGTCTTGTCGGCCAGAACCCTGCCTTCATCGTCCAGCGCCACGCCGTAATCACTGGCGGCAGCTTGCACGGTTACCCGGCCCAGGCGCACATCCAGGGCCACACGCTCCGGGTCCCGCTCGACGGGCGGGCCGAAGCCGCCGCCGCCGCCGGTGCGCACCCGCACCCGGTCCCCCACCTCTAATTCGTGATTACCCTTGGTGAAGCGCAAGTCCTTGCCATCGGGTTTGAGTATTTCCACATATCCGGTTTTCGCTTGCCTTCCGCCATTTAGGCCCCAGGGTGGACATTTGGAACGCTCGAAGGTGGCGTTGATGGTCATGGGGGTGAGGGGCGTATAGATGCGCTCGATCCCCATGCCGCCCCGGAATTTTCCGGGCCCCGCCGAATCCGGGCGGAGCTGGAAGCTGTCCACCCGGTAGGGATACATGGCTTCCTGCATTTCCACCGGCACGTCTTGGGTATCGGCGTGAATGATGGAGCGGTAGGGGCCGGTGCCGTCCCGGCCGATGCCCGCACCCCATCCGCCGATGGCCCCGTCGCTATGCTTGAACAATTCACCTGTTTCCGGGTGGGTTCCGAAAAACATGTGGATGCCATAGGTCCCGTGATGGGCGGCGATCACCCGCTCGGGTGCCGCCTTGGCCACGGCCCGCAAAATGGTGTCGATCACCGTCGGCAGCGGGTAGCCCGACCCGCCCAAGGCCACGTCACCCGTGGCGCTCAGGAATTTTCCATCCGGGATGGTCACTTTGAGGGGGCGGAAGGCGCCGTCATTGGTCGGCTCGTCCGGGGTAAGCAGATATCTACACGCCACCCTGGCCGCGGCGACGGCACCGCCGTTTCGCCCGGAATTTAAGGGGCCCTCCAATTGATCCGCAACACCGGTGAAATCCACCTCCATCTCGTCGCCCGCGATGCGCACCACAACCTCGATGGGGATGGTAACCTCTTCGTGGATGCCGTCATTGTCCAGGAAGGCGTCCGCTTTGTATTCCCCATCGGGCATGGCCCGGACGGCGGCGCGGGCGGCTTCCTCAGCCTGGTCCATGAACATACGGGTGGCGTCCCGCACCGAGGCCAGCCCATATTGCCCGACCAGTTCCGCAAACATGTCCCGGCCCCTGAGACAGCCGGCAAGCTGGGCCTCAAGATCACCGATCACCAGACGCGGGAAGCGGGTGTTGTATTCGATAACCCGGTAGATTTCATCGACCCGCTCGCCCCGCTTTTGCAGCTTGACGCTGCGCAATTGAATGCCTTCTTGATAAATCTCGGTGGTCGTGTTGGAGACGCAGGACCCCACAATGGCGCCGCCCACATCCATCCAATGCATGACCACGGCCATGAAACCCGCCAGGTCTCGCCCTTCGGGGCCGGCAAATATGGGGCTGTACATGACGATGTTGTTCAGATGCTGACCCATGGTGCCGGCATGATTGGTCAGGAGCACGTCGCCTGGCTCTATGCCGTCCCGCCCATGAACCTCCAGCCCGTCCTGGATGGCGATGCTCAGCGCGTTGGCGACGAAAATGGTAATGCCGCCCCGGCATTGGCAGATCAGGCGTCCTTCGGCATCGACGATGCCCACCGCATAATCCTTATATTCGGCGATCACCGGGCTGAAGGCCGTGCGCATGATATTGCGGTCGATCAGCTCGGGGATGGCGACGATCCGCTGGCGGATGATTTCGGCTGAAATGGGGTCCATCATGGCTATCCCTGTCCCGCCCCGGCGGTGCAATCAATTCTGATTTCGCCCATGGCGCCGATCTCGAATGTATCATCCGGGCCGATGATGGTGGTCGATCCATATTCCTCGATGATCGCCGGGCCGGTTCCGGAAAAGCCGGGCGCCAGGCTGTCGCGCACTAATACCTGAGTTGGGTGATAGCCGCCCAGTTCGGCAAAATAGACATCCCGT
The DNA here is from genome assembly GCA_964493945.1 of uncultured Rhodospirillaceae bacterium. GTDB lineage: Bacteria > Pseudomonadota > Alphaproteobacteria > Rhodospirillales > UBA2165 > CAZBQG01. The sequence goes on along the minus strand of CAZBQG010000233.1, from coordinate 3,218 downwards.
TCCGCCGGGGCAGGGGGCGCTTCGCCCCGTACGGTCAGTCCCAAATGTTCCATATCCGGCTGGGCGCCGGCCGAATAGGCGGTGATGCCCAGCGAAACCATTTCCACCTCACCCAGCGGATCGGCGTGACCGAAGCGCTGTTCATATTCCTTATGGAATGCCCGAATGAGGCTTTCTCCGTCTTGACTAGGTTCAAAGGCAAGGCGCAGGGGGTGCTTCTGTCCCTTGTAACGGAGATCAGCGAAACGCTGATGGATGATATGCAAGGCGCCGAATTCACTGGCCAGGGTTTCCGCAGAAACCTCCTCCATTTCGCCAAAGATTTCAGATGACAGGCGGATCGCCGCTTCGTCGGGATCATTTAAAAAAGTGCGGGTCTGATCGATGCGGGCGCCGGCAAGAAGCATGCCCAGGGCCGAAAAATTTCCCGGCCTGGTGGGGATGATAACCAGGGGAATGTGCAGCTCGCGGGCCAGTTTGGAGGCATGCAGTGGCCCCCCGCCGCCGAAGGCAAAAAGGGCGAAATCCCGCAAATCCCGGCCCCTTTCGATGGTCACCTCGCTGATGGCCGTCGACATGGCGATGGCCGCAATATCAATGATGCCCTGGGCCACTTTGGCGATGTCTTCGCCGCTGTCCGAATAGCCGAGCGGCAGTGCCACCTTATCCCGGATGGCGGCGCGGGCCAGGTTGGGATCAAGGGAAATCCTGCCTTCCAGGAAAGCGCCACTATTGATGCGCCCCAATACCAGATCCGCGTCACTCACGGTTGGCTGGGTGCCGCCCCGGCCGAACCCCACGGGGCCCGGGTCGGCGCCCGCACTTTGCGGGCCGACGCGGAGACGCCCCTGGGTGCTGACCGAGACGATGGATCCGCCACCGGCGCCCACCTCGGCGATATCCAGAACGGCCGAGCGCACAGGGTATCCCCTGGCATAGCCACCGATATAATAGGTTGGCAGCACTTCGAACGCGCCGTCCTCGATCAGGGCGCATTTGGCCGTGGTACCGCCCATATCGAAAGCGACGATGCGGGGCAGGTTCATTGCCTCGGCAAAGGCCCCGGCCCCGATGCAGCCGCCGACCGGTCCCGATTCCACCAGGGCGACGGGTTGGGCCTGGGCCTGGGCCGGGGTAAGAACGCCCCCGTTGGACGCCATCATATGGATATTCGCACCATATCCCCGCTCCCGGAGACCACTTGTCAGGCTATCCAGATAGCGCTTCATCCCGGGTCCCACATAGGCATTGGCGACCGTGGTCGATGTGCGTTCATATTCAAACCATTCGCGGGACAATTCGGTGCCGATGGAAACGAAAAGGCCGGGCATGTTCTCCCGGAACCAGGTGGCCGCCAATTCTTCGTGATGGGGGTTGAGATAGGCGTTGAGAAAGGAAATGGCCAGGGCCTGGATTTTTCTTTTTTTCAGCTCCCGGGCGATGGGCTCCAACCCGGCTAAATCCAAGGGCTGGAGGATGGCCCCGGTGCCATCCATCCGCTCACCCACTTCGAAGCGGAGATCGGCTGGAACCAGCGGCGTTTCCTTTTCAAACTGTAGCTGAAAGGCGATGGGCCGGTTGCCCCGGGTAATTTCCAACAGATCGCGGAAGCCGACCGTTGTGAGCAGAGCGGTTGGCGCGCCGCCGCGCCCGATAAAGGCGTTGATCACCTGGGTTGTGCCGTGCTTGAGGATATCCAGATTATCCGGGCTGATGGCTGCCTGGGTAAGGCAGGCAATGGCGCCACCCGCCAGATCGGACTGTTCGGTGGGCGTCTTGGAATAGGTCAGGGAACCTTCATTGGGGTCATAGGCGACCAGATCTGTATAGGTTCCGCCCGTATCTATTCCCACGATCCGTGTCATGTGGTGGCGGAGCGCCGCTCAAAAGTCTCCAGAAGTTTCCACATGACCACCGGGATATCGCGCAACAGGTCGACCGGGATTTCATACATGCTGGAGGGCTTGATCAGGTTGAATTCATATTCGCTGGCGGCACCGAACAATATTTCGGAACAGCCGAAAAAGTCGCCGCCCCCGACCGTCTCGACCGCCTCGCCCCCGGCGACCCGTTCAAACTCGCCCTGCTGGACGATGAATATGGATGGCTCTTTCACGGCCTTGTCCAGCTCGCCCTGATCGGCAAATTCGCGGGGCGACATGGCCCCGATGATGCGGGTCTGCACCGAAGGCGAGATGGATTCGCCAAACAGCCAGGTTCTATCCAGAAATTCACGCCTCTCGTAAATGTCTTCCAGCATCTCATAGAGCCCGGATTGCTTGAGGATGGCCAGATAGGATTTGGCCGGCATGCGCAGCGCGCGCACGAAACTGATCGCCCGGAAGGTGGAGGTGGAGCGGTAGGCGTTCATGCCCGAACGTTCCCCGACAAGGCCGCCGGCCGAAATGACATTATAGCCGCCGTCTTCGGAGTTGATTTTTTCCACGCTTCCCGTGATCACCAGATGGATATCCGTATTGACCTGGCCTTTTTTGTGGATGATGGCGCCCGGCATGAATTCGACGATATGGTTGTTGAGAAGGGTGCGCAGATAATGCCGCTCCATGGTGGGGAAATAGGAGCGCAGGGATTCAAAGGCGAAGCGGCGCAGATTGTCTGACTGATCATCGATCAGGATATCGACCACGCCGAAAGGCGCGCTGGAGCCGATTTCCTTTTGGCTGGTGGTGAGAGGGATGGATTGGTGGGCCAGGATGATCTTGTGGGATGCATCCTCGGCAAAATCCTCGGCCCGCCCATGGATCATCCCGCCGCCCATATCGATCTTTTTAAGCTCAACCTTGGTCAGATATTGGCGGCGCACATGGTTGAAATATTTTTCCGAAACGCCGTGTTCTTCCTCGTTCTCGGTGATCATCCCCTTCAACAGGTCAAGGGATGCGATATCCGCCAGATGGGCATAGGTCAGATGGCGTCCTTCCCAGAAGGTGCGGAAGAACAACGCATTGGTTTCCACCGGATGAGGCGAGAGCAGGGGCTTTACCTCCAGACCTTCGATGTTCGTCCATTTGTCGAAGTGCAGGTCCTGGATATCGAAAAAATCGGCGAACAGCTCTTCTTCCAGGGACAACAGGGCCGACAGCTTTTTGAATACGGAAGCCCGGACCAGGGACGTAGCGAAATATTTTATGCGGTGGTCCGAACGCATCAGGGTTGGCAGGCCGGCAAAATGATCGTCATGGCAATGGGTGTGGAAT
>CAZBQG010000232.1:0-7120 GCA_964493945.1 uncultured Rhodospirillaceae bacterium | reverse complement strand
GAGGGCGAAATGACCGACCACCACTTCGTGGGCGAAGAGCGCCCCGGCAATGGGTGCATTGAAGGAAGCCGCCACGGCGGCGGCCACCCCACAGGCCAGAAGGGTGCGTGAAAGAGAACGGGTGAGATGCAGCCGGGCGGCCAGCCAGCTTCCGAAAGTCGCACCCAAATGGACTGCCGGCCCTTCCCGCCCGACCGAGGCGCCGACCCCGATGGAGGCGACCGAGGCGACGGCCGCGCCAAGCCCTGCCCCCAAGGGCATGCGCCCTCCTGTCAGAGCACTTGCCTCGATGACTTTGGCAATACCTTGCGGGCGCTTGCCGGGCATGACGAAATGGATGAACAGCCCGATCAACAGACCCCCCAGCGTGGGAACCAGCAAAATATTCCACCAGGCAATAGCCATCCCACGATTGATGAAATCCTCCGCCCCGCTGCCGAAGGAGAATTCCTGAACCAGGGCGATGCCTTCGCGCAGAAGAATGGTTCCGCCGCCGGCCATTGCGCCAACCGCGACGGCCAATATGGACAGGATTAACTGGTCATTGCGGACGATGCGCCTGAGGCGCATCAACACACGGCTCGGTCTCAACCCATGCCAAAACATGATCGGCTTAACCTAAAGAACAGAAGATATTCAGGTTCGGCGGCGCCCGGCGATTGACCTTGCTCAGGCAAGCGAAATTTGTTCGGCAGCGCCGAAAGGCTCAGCCGTAACAACCATATTGCGCCCCTGGTGCTTGGCCGAATAAAGGGCATCGTCGGCGCGCGATATCAGGCGCGCAAGGGGCTTTCCGAATTCAAACTGGGCGACACCGATAGACAGGGTGATGGAGCCCAACTGTTTACCGGTTCGTTTGTTGAGGATTGTTTTCTTACTTAGTTTTTCACGAATATTTTCTGCCACGCCGAAGGCCGGCTTCAAACCGGTGCTCGGCAATATGACGGCGAATTCCTCCCCGCCATAACGGGCCGCAATATCGTTGCCCTTGATGTTTTCGGTAAGTGTGAGGGCAAGCAGCTTAAGCACCTGATCACCGATCTGGTGGCCATGATTGTCATTGAATTTTTTGAAGAAATCGATATCGGCCATGAGCAGGCATAGCTCCGCGCCGGTCTCCATGGCCTGGGCGGCTTCCTGGCGCAGGCACCCATCGAAGGTTTTGCGGTTGCCGATACCGGTCAGGCTGTCCGTGCCGGCCTCGCGGCGCGTCGTTTCCACCTCTTGGCGCAACTGGCTGACCTCTGCCGAGGATTGGGCAAGCTTTTCTTCCAGCTCCCGGGTGCGCTCCTCCATTTGAGCCGTCACATCGATGACCTGCTCGACCACGGCCTGCAGGTCGGCCTGGGTCGAGTCCGGGGTCAATCCGCCCGCCGCACCTTTCACGCTGGCGCCCAATTCCGCCGCATCCTCACCCGCGCTGCCCAATTGGCCGATCGCTTCGGTCAAGGCCTTTTCCAATTTGGTCGATGCCTGGCGCAGCATGGAGCCTTCGGCCTCATATCCGAAATAGCGTTCGAACAACTGTTCGCACTGTTCCGGGGTGAATTCCTGATTATTGTCGAGAAGCACATTAACCGTGCGCTTCAGGTCGGGATAGGAATCAGCGAAATAGTGAAACCAGATCGTATAATTGTTGGGGTTGGCGGGAATAGATTGCTCTTCCATCATAACCTGGACAGTGCTGGCTAATTTCGCCGCCGTTTCAATATCTTGACCGTAATCCACCCTTGCCTCCAGGCATTTTGTATTTCGTGGTTATATTAATTCTTGGTTCCGGGAGAATAACCTTCCTTTGACCGATGCCAAACGATTTTTTACATTTTCGCCCCGTCTGCCCCAAGTTCTGTCCCTGCAAACAAGTCTGATGGAGTTATATTCCGTTCCTCAGCCAAAATTGTGCTATTTTTATCACACAGCCTCGAAACGAATCGGGAGTCCCACTTCACCTCACTGGTCTTTTAGGGGGGGGTGTGATACTGAATCCAAAGTGGTCGATCTTTTAGAGGGGTTCTTGCGGGTTTCAAAGTTACCTTTTATTAAGATTGATCCGGTAGGCTAGATTTTGTGGTAAGTGGCCTTTTGAACACTAACCCCTGTGGTTTAAGGTTTTTGAGAAAAACCACGATGGTAGGATGTGCGTACCCAAAAACAATAAACGGCATAATTATAAATTAACGGCAGAAGAGCGTTGAAGATGTCGCTAAGCATTGCAAAAAAAAACCTGGGCCGGGTGGCCGTCCTGTTTCTTTCAGTTTTGATTTTGGCCAATTGTGCATCGGCGCCGGATCATGATCCGGAGGCGGTAGCCGAATTCAAAAAATTGAATGATCCTGTTGAACCCTTCAACCGGTCAATTTTCAGCTTCAATCAGGGGCTGGATAAAGCCGTTATCAAACCGGTCACCGGGGCTTACCGGGCCGTGGCACCGGAACCGGTGCGGCGCAGCGTTCATAATGTGGTGGAAAATCTGCGCACCCCGCAAATTTTCATCAATGATCTGCTGCAAGGAGAATTGCAGCGTGCCGGCGTCACTCTGGCCCGTTTCGTCATAAACACGACCATCGGCATACTCGGCATCTGGGATCAGGCCGCCGATATGGGCCTTGAACAGCATTCGGAAGATTTCGGCCAGACCCTTGCCGTTTGGTCCGTGCCCGAAGGGCCCTACATCATGCTGCCCATTTTCGGGCCGAGCAATCCGCGTGATGCGTGTGGCAAGGTGGTGGATTTCTTTTTCGATCCTCTGAATTTGTGGGCCGCGAATACGGACAGGGATTGGATTCCCATGACCCGCATGCTGGTTTCCGGCATCGATACGCGCGATCAGCTTTGGGACGTTCTCGAAGATCTGGAGAAATCCTCTATTGATTTCTACGCCGCCATCCGAAGCCTTTACCGCCAGCGGCGAAATGATGAAATCAAAAACGGCCAGGGGTCGGATGAAAAAAAGGCACCCGGCTTTTCGGGTGATTTTGAAATAGCCTCGCCGGAAGAAGATAAAGAAAGCGAATCCCGGAAGATCAAATAATGTTGCTTCGAAGAGGCTTGTTCGCCGCTTTAATCGGATTGGGCCTGGCGTTTTTCGCCCTGCCCGCCCTGGCGGCTACCGACGATTTTTCGGCCGGAGCCCACAAATTCGTGCGTCAACTGGCCGATAATGCGATCAAATCCATGACCGGGGAAAAGGTTACGGATAACCAGCGGGTGACAAGGTTCCGCGGTCTTTTCCGCCAGTATTTCGACCTTACAACCATCGGGAAGCGCGTTCTGGGCCGTCATTGGCGCAAGGCCAAGCCGGTCGAGCGGAAGGAATTCCTTTCCCTTTTCGAAAATCTGATCGTCACCACCTATGGCAAGAGATTTCGCGCCTACACGAACGAAACACTGACCATATCAGGAGCCACGCCGCGCGGCCAAAGCTCGACGACCGTCCATTCGCGCGTCCGGCGCGGCAATGGCGCGCCAGGCATTCGCGTGGATTGGCGGGTGGGTTATCCGGACGGCAGCTACAAGATCATCGATGTGGTCGTCGAAGGGGTTTCCTTGGTGCAGACCCAGCGTTCCGAATTTACTTCCGTCATCTTGCGGAATGGCGGCAAGGTGGGCGGATTAGTCTCAGCGTTGCGCGCAAAAAAATTCGATATGGGCGAAGGCAAAAAGTAATTTTACCGGCTCTCATCCATAAAATTTAAGTACCGTAAACCGGCCCATTACAGGCCGGTCTAAGATCTCGTAAGCGGACGGTATTTTATGCGGTGCGGCTGCTCCTCATCGGCGCCCAGGCGGCGTTTCCTATCGGCCTCGTAATCATCATAATTGCCTTCGAACCAGACCACCTGGCTATCGCCTTCGAAGGCCAGGATATGGGTGGCGATGCGGTCCAGAAACCATCGGTCATGGCTGATCACCATGAGGGCGCCCGGAAATCCGAGCAGGGCATCTTCCAGGGCGCGCAGGGTATCCACATCCAGATCATTGGTCGGCTCATCCAGCAAAATGAGATTGGCTCCGGATTTCAGAACCTTGGCCAGATGAACCCGGTTGCGCTCGCCACCGGAAAGCTGGCCAACTTTTTTCTGCTGATCGGCGCCCCGGAAATTAAATTGAGAGACATAGGCCCGGCTCTGCATGGTGCGGTGGCCCAAATCCACCTCATCCTGGCCTTCGGCTATTTCCTCCCAGACGGTGCTTTCCGAATTGAGCGATTCGCGCGACTGATCCACGAAACCAAGCTTCACCGTTTCGCCCAGGCGCAGGCTTCCCCCATCGGGGCTCTCGGTTCCGGCGATGAGCTTGAACAATGTGCTCTTGCCAGCGCCATTGGGGCCGATGACGCCAACGATGCCGCCCGGCGGCAAAAGGAAATTCAGATCCTCGATCAAAAGATGATCGCCAAACCCCTTGGACAGATTTTTTGCTTCAATCACCAGATTGCCCAGCCTGGGTCCCGCCGGGATGATGATCTGGGCGGTGTCGGGATTCATTTCCTGGGCCTCGGCCTGCAATTCCTCGAAGGCGGTCACCCGCGCCTTGCTTTTGGCCTGGCGCGCCCGGGGCGATTGACGGATCCATTCCAGCTCCAGCTCCAACGCCTTCTGGCGTGCCTTCTCCTCCCTCTCTTCCTGGACAAGACGCTTTGTTTTTTGATCCAGCCAGGAGGAATAATTCCCTTCGAAGGGAAGTCCATGGCCCCGGTCCAATTCCAGAATCCAACCGGCCACATTGTCCAGGAAATAACGGTCATGGGTAATGGCCACGACCGTACCCTCGTAATCATGCAGATGACGTTCGAGCCAACCCACGGATTCGGCGTCCAGATGGTTGGTCGGCTCGTCCAGCAAAAGCATATCCGGGCATTGCAAAAGCAATCGGCAAAGCGCCACCCGCCGCCTTTCACCGCCCGACAGGGTGGTCACCTCCACATTTCCGGGTGGGCAGCGCAAGGCATCCAGCGCGATTTCTATGGTGCGTTCGATTTCCCATCCATTTCTGGCATTGATTTTTTCCTGCAATTCCCCCTGTTCGGCCAGCAGGGCGTTCATTTCGTCCTCATTCATGGGTTCGGCGAATTTCTCCGATATCTGGTTGAAGCGGTCCAGATCCGCCTTCATTTCACCCAACCCCTCCATCACATTGGCTTCCACGTCCTTTTCTGGGTCCAGTTCTGGCTCCTGAGCGAGATAGCCCACGCTGGCTCCTTCGGCTGAAAAAGATTCGCCCACATATTCGGTCTCCAGCCCGGCCATGATCTTGAGCAAGGTGGATTTTCCCGCACCGTTTATTCCGAGTACGCCGATCTTGGCGCCCGGAAGAAAAGACAAGGTGACCGATTTGAGCAGCTCGCGCCCGCCCGGAAAAGCCTTGGAGAGGCTCTTCATCACATGGATATATTGGTATGAGGCCATAAAAAAAATGCCTAACGGCAGCGGGGAACGCGCCGGGACGTGACGCGGGCCGGTGCCGTTTTCATGGTTGAAAGTTCCTACAAATCAAGAACCAGCTTTTCGCCCGGCTTGGCCCGTGAAATACAGATGAAAATCTTATCGTTGGCGGCTTTTTGGTCATCATTCATCAATTCATCTCGGTGGTCTGCCTCGCCGGCCAGGAGCCCCACCTCGCAGGTTCCGCAAAGCCCCTGCGCGCAGGCCGAATCGGCTTCGATCCCGGCTTCCGTCAAGGCATCCAAAATGCTCTTGTCGGTGGGGACGGTCAGTGTGGTGCCACTTTTCTTCAACTCTACCTCGAAGGGTTCATCCGCACCGGCCAGGGTATCGCCTTCGGTCTTGGCGCTGGCAAACAGCTCTAAATGCACATTACCCGCCGGCCAATTCTGGGCCGCCCCCCTGGCCGCTTCGATCAGGCCGGCGGGGCCACACATATAGAGATGGGCGCCTTCCGGCATTTCGCCCAGCACCTGATCCAGCAAAATCCCCTTGCTGGGATCCCCTCCATCATGCCAGAAAACCACATTTTCAGTACCAAACACTTCGCCCACCAGATCACGAAAGGCCGTCTCCTCCGGTGACTTGGTGCAATAATGAAGCGTCGCCTTGGCGCCCAAGTCACGCAGCCGGTAACCCATGGAAAGGATGGGCGTGATCCCGATACCGCCGGCGATGAGGATGTGTTCGGACGCTCCTTCATCCAGCGGGAAATTATTGAGGGGTGGCTTGATGGTCAGGCTGTCGCCCACTGAAACCTCGTCATGCATCCAGGCCGACCCGCCGCCGCCATTGCTTTCGCGCAGGATGGCCGTCAGGTAACGGCCCCGTTCCCCGGGGTCATTGGCCAGGGAATAGGAGCGCCGCAAACCGTTGCCGGTCATGATATCGATATGGGCCCCGGCATCAAATCGGGCCAGGTCGCCGCCATTTTCATATGCCAATTGGAAGCTTTTGATATCAGCGGTCAGCTCCTCAATGCCTGTAACCTTGAGTTCCATATCACCGCCACCGCCGCCGCCACCAGTGCCTTCCGGTTCTCCAGGGACGGTTTGACCGGCGGTGAGACGCAAACGTTCTACCGGGTTGCCCCCCAGAATATGGCTTTGCATGATTTCCTCCACATCCTCTGATGTCTTGATGCTGTACCAGATGCCTTCCGGATAAACCACCACGGCGGGGCCAAGCTCGCACCGGTTGAGGCAGCCGGATTTGTTGATCCTGATCTTTTTGACGCCCAATTCGTTCGCCCGGGCCTTCATTTCAGCCTGCAGATCGGCCGCGCCAAGAGCCGCACAGGAGCCGCGTTCATGGTCCTCGGGGCGTTGGTTCGTGCAGCAAAAAACATGTAGGTCGTAATGCTGCTCGATCGTTTTCGAGGGCTGGGGCATGGGACAGGCGTCTCCTTGGAATGGGGCTCTAGACCGAGCCTGGGCGGGCTGATGCGTCGAACAAGGCGCTGATAATTGTGCCAAGGCGCGCCGCTGTCAAGGCAGGTTACCGCCCCCGCCGCCAGCCCCACCGTGGCCGATCTCCAAAGTCAAGCCATGGGAAGGCGTGCGCAAGCCTGCATTTCACAAGAGCGGGGAATGGTGGTACAATTTTACCAAATTTGGATGACACCCGGGGATAGCCGACCTTAACCTTCAGCCCTGAGGAAACTTCATGACGCTTCG
>CAZBQG010000231.1:0-7274 GCA_964493945.1 uncultured Rhodospirillaceae bacterium | reverse complement strand
CATGGATCTTGTCGTCCACCAGATGGTGAAGCTTGAGCATGTAAATATAGCCGACGGTAACCTGACGGGCGAAGGTCTCGCCCGTCCGGCCATCGAACAGAGGCACCTGGCCGCTGACATTGACGCCTGATTTTTCCAGCATTTCGACGATGTCTTCTTCGTGGGCGCCGTCGAAAACCGGCGTTGCGATGGGAACGCCGGAGCACAGATTGCCGGCCAGTTCTTTCACCTCTTCATCATCAAGTTTGGAGATATTAGAGTTATAAGTGTCTGTGCCATAAACATATTTAAGCTTATCGCGCAAATCCTTGATCTGCGAGTTGCCCCGGTTCAAGGCGTCAAGCGCCTCGCCCACCTGCTCGCCCAGACCCGAGCAGGCCCAGCCCAGATGAGTCTCCAGAATCTGGCCCACATTCATGCGCGACGGCACACCCAAAGGATTGAGAACGATGTCCACCGGCGTTCCGTCTTCCAGGGCCGGCATATCCTCGACCGGTACGATCTTTGAAATGACGCCCTTGTTGCCGTGCCGGCCGGCCATCTTGTCGCCCGGCTGCAATTTACGTTTAACGGCGACGAACACCTTGACCATTTTCATCACACCCGGGGACAATTCGTCACCCCGCTCCAGCTTCTCGACCTTGTCGTCGAAACGCCGGGTGAATTCGGTCGTGCCACCTTCCAATTGCTTCTTGAGCCCCTCGATCTCTCCCATCACCTTATCGTTGGCAATAGCGATCTGCAGGGTCTGGCCCGGAGTCAGTTTGGAGAGGACTTCTTCCGTAACCCTGCTCCCCGCCTTCAGCCCCTTGGGACCGCTGACCGCTATGCGGTTCAGCAACCGGTCGCGGATGCGGCCGTGATAGCTGCGCTGCAGGATGGCGATCTCATCGTCTCTATCTTTAGCCAGACGCTCGATTTCGGCCCGCTCAATGGCCATGGCGCGCTCGTCCTTGTCTACGCCGCGCCTGGAAAAGACGCGCACCTCGACCACCGTGCCGGTGGCGCCCGGCGGCAATCTGAGGGAAGTGTCGCGCACATCCGAAGCCTTCTCGCCGAAGATGGCGCGCAGCAATTTTTCTTCCGGCGTCATGGGGCTTTCGCCCTTTGGCGTCACCTTGCCGACCAGAATGTCGTTATGTCCGACCTCGGCGCCGATATAGACGATCCCCGCCTCGTCCAGATTCTTCAGTGCCTCCTCGCCCACATTGGGAATATCGCGGGTAATTTCCTCCTGGCCCAATTTTGTGTCGCGGGCCATCACCTCGAATTCCTCGATATGGATGGAGGTGAACACATCGTCGCGCACGATACGCTCCGAAATCAGGATCGAATCCTCGAAGTTATAGCCGTTCCAGGGCATGAAGGCGGTGAGCACGTTGCGCCCCAAGGCCAGCTCGCCCAATTGGGTCGAGGGACCATCGGCGATGACGTCGCCGGATTCGACCCGGTCACCCACCCGCACCAGAGGCTTTTGGTTGATGCAGGTGTTTTGATTTGACCTCTGGAATTTTTGTAGGCTGTAGATATCCACGCCCGGCGCGTTCTGATCTCCGTCCTCGTCCGTATGAACGACGATGCGCGTGCCGTCGATCTGATCAACAAGGCCGGACCGCTTGACCACGATGGTCGCGCCCGAATCCCGGGCCACGGTCTTCTCCATCCCGGTACCCACCAAAGGTGCCTCGGTGCGGATAAGCGGCACGGCCTGACGCTGCATGTTAGAGCCCATCAAGGCCCGGTTGGCATCATCATTTTCGAGGAACGGAATGAGCGCGGCGGCGACCGAAACCAACTGTTTCGGGCTGACATCGATCATGTCGATCTCATCGTTGGGCACCATGATAAAGTCACCGGCCTGACGGCAACTGACCAGATCATGAGCAAAGCGTCCGCTTTTATCCAGCTCGGCATTGGCCTGGGCGATGATGTATTTGCTTTCCTCGAGGGCCGAAAGATAGACAACATCCTTGGTCACCTTGCCGTCGATCACCTTGCGGTAGGGACTTTCGATGAAGCCGTACTGATTGACCCTGGCATAGGTGGCCAGAGAGTTAATCAATCCGATATTGGGCCCTTCCGGGGTTTCGATCGGGCAGATACGGCCGTAATGGGTAGGATGCACGTCGCGCACCTCGAAGCCGGCCCTCTCGCGGGTCAAGCCACCCGGCCCAAGTGCCGACAGGCGCCGCTTATGGGTGATTTCCGACAGCGGATTGGTTTGATCCATGAACTGACTGAGCTGGGAGGATCCGAAAAATTCCCGCACCGCCGCCGCCGCCGGTTTCGCATTGATCAGATCATGGGGCATGACGGTATCGATATCGACCGAGCTCATGCGCTCGCGGATGGCGCGTTCCATGCGCAGCAGGCCGATGCGGTATTGGTTCTCCATCAATTCGCCAACGGACCGCACCCGGCGGTTGCCAAGATGATCGATATCGTCGATCTCGCCCCGCCCGTCTTTCAAACCGACCAGCACCTTAACCACGGCCAGGATGTCTTCCCGGCGCAGAACGCGAAGGGTATCTTCCGTTTCGAATTCCAACCTGGAATTCATTTTGACCCGGCCGACGGCTGACAGATCGTAACGGTCCTCATCGAAGAAGAGGCTGTTGAACAGATTATCCGCGGTCTCCAGGATGGAGGGCTCGCCCGGGCGCATGACCCGGTAAATATCGATCAGCGCTTCTTCGCGCTTGGTGTTCTTGTCCGATGCCAAAGTATTTCGGATATAAGGGCCGACCGTGACATGATCGATCACCAGGGTCTTGATCTCGTCAATTTTGGCTTCGTCCAACTCGGCCAGTTTTTCCTCGGTGATTTCGTCGCAAGCCTCCATAAGGACTTTACCGTCTTCCGTATTGACCACATCCTCGGCCACGTAACGTCCCAAAAGCTCTTCCGCCGGGAGCAGATATTCCTCGACTTTTTTCTTGGCTATTTCATGCATCAGGCGGGGCGACATGCGGGTCCCTTCCTCGGCCACGCTGCGTCCGGTTTTGGCGTTGATCAGATCATGGTCCAGCTTCTGGCCGCTCAACCATTCCAGGTCAAGAGGCGCCTTCCAGCCGCGTTTGACCCGGGTGAAAGAGTCCACCTCATAGAAATATTTCAAGATATCCGCGCCCGACAGCCCCTCGGCCGCCAGCGGGTCCATCTTTTCCCCATTGGCCTTCAGGTCGCGGCGCTGCTGGGCGGTTTCCGCGCTGTCGAGACACATGAGCAACGTAGTGACGGGCAGCTTGCGGCGCCGGTCGATACGCACATAGACCAAATCCTTGGCGTCGAATTCGAAATCCAGCCAGGAGCCCCGATAGGGAATAATGCGGGCCGCGAAAAGAAACTTTCCGGAAGAATGGGTCTTGCCCTTGTCATGATCGAAAAACACGCCAGGCGAGCGATGCATCTGAGAAACGATAACCCGCTCTGTCCCGTTAACGACGAAGGTGCCGTTATCGGTCATCAGGGGCATCTCACCCATATAGACGACCTGTTCCTTGATATCACGGACCGATCGGGCCTGGGTTTCCTCATCGATATCCCAGACCACGAGGCGTAGCGTGACCTTGAGGGGGGCGGCGTAGGTCATGCCCCGCTGCTGGCACTCCTCCACGTCATATTTGGGAGGCTCGAATTCGTAATTAACGAATTCCAGCGTGCCGCGCTCGGAGAAATCCTGGACCGGGAAGAGGGATTTGAAAACCTCCTGCAGGCCGCTATTGGTGCGGTCGGCCAGGGAGACATCGCGCTGCAGAAAATTGTCGTAGGAATTTTTCTGCACCTCGATCAGATTTGGCATGGGCACGACGGCCGGAATGCGTCCAAAATCCTTGCGAACCCATTTGCGACCCGTGAAAGAAGTTTCAGCCATTACAGCTCCTCGATATACGAACTAAACCGCTGCTCTCAGAACCGCGCGCCAAGGGCGAGCGGCCGGACCATCAGCCAGACCCTTTTGGGGCATGGCTTCCGGGCGCCTTTGACGGGCGCGAACATTTCCCCTTGACGGCGCAAATCCAGCAGCGCCGAACCCCCAAGCAAAAAACTGGAGCGGATGAAAATCATCCGTTCCCCGCCTCCGCTACTTGAGCTCCACGGTGGCGCCGGCCTCCTCGAGCTTGGCCTTGATCTCATCGGCCTCTTCTTTGAGGACTTCTTCTTTGACCGCGGCCGGCGCGCCTTCGACCAGATCCTTGGCTTCCTTCAGGCCAAGGCCGGTGATGGCACGGACTTCCTTGATCACGTTGATTTTCTTTTCGCCGAAGGAAGCCAGGATGACATCGAAATTTGTCTTTTCCTCGGCCGCCTCGCCGCTGCCTGCGGCCCCGGCCGCCGCAACGGCAACGGGTGCTGCCGCCGAAACGCCCCATTTTTCCTCAAGCAACTTGCTCAAATCCGCCGCCTCGATGACCGTCAGGCTGGACAGCTCGTCGGCAATTTTTTCTAGATCTGCACTCATTTTTTCGTTCTCCTTTGGCTTGAACTGTTTCGTTGTTTCTCAGGCCGCTTCCTGTTCCGCATGGGCACCCAGAACCCGGGCAAGTTGCCCGGCCGGAGCCTGCAGAACGCCCGCGATGCGCGTTGCCGGTGTCCCCAGCAGACCCACGATCTGGGCTCGCGCTTCGTTGAGAGACGGCATTTTGGCAAGCGATTGAATATCGTCGACGCCCAGCATCTTTCCGCTGAAGGCACCGCCGATGATCAAAAGCTTTTCGTTCTTCTTGGCGTAGTCCACGACAACCTTGGCCGCCGCCACCAGATCGGTCGAATAGGCGATGGCCGATGGTCCCTGGAACAAGCCGGCGAGATCGGCGAAGTCTGTTCCCACCAGGGCCAGTTTGGTCAAACGGTTCTTGACCACCCTGAAGCTGGCGCCCGCTTCGCGCATTTGCCCGCGAAGATCGGTCATATTGGCCACCGTCAATCCCGAATATTGGGTGACGACGACTAATGCCGATCGGTCGAACAGCTGCTCCAGCTCCCTAACCAGTTCTTCTTTTCCCTTGCGATCCACCGATCTACTCCGACTTTCGCCCGGCAGCCTCCAATTGGGAGACCCCGGAACGGTTGGCCTAAAGCCCTCCAAAAAGCGGAGAGCCAACTCCACCCGCCCAAGCCATCAGTTCAAGCCGCTTTACCCCAAGCCCTTGATAAAGAGCCTGGGAAAAACCGCTTCATTCACTGCCTGCGCAGGCGGGGCAAACCCCTTAAATTGCCTGGGCCCTGAAGCCCAGACCATACCCGCGGTCTTGGACAGGCCGGGGAGGCCAAGCCTCCCCTGGGTTTCGCGGATAGGTCCGCGCCACCCTGCCGTTTAAACCTCTCAGCCTTCAGGCGGAGAGGCTTGGAACACTAACCCGGATACCCGGCCCCATGGTCGAGGACAGGCTGACCCGTTTAACATAGGTGCCCTTGGCGCCGGCGGGCCGGGCCTTGGCAATGGCGTCCATGAAGGCGCGCGCGTTATCGGCCAGGGCTTCTTGGGAGAAGCTGGCCTTGCCGATACCCGCATGTACAATGCCGGCCTTCTCGACGCGGAATTCGATGGCACCGCCCTTGGCGGATTTGACCGCCTCGGTCACATTGGGCGTGACCGAGCCCAGCTTGGGATTGGGCATCAGGCCCCTGGGCCCCAGAATTTTGCCAAGCTTGCCGACCACGGACATCATGTCCGGCGTCGCCACACAGCGGTCAAATTCGATCTCGCCATTTTGCACTTTTTCCGCCAGATCCTCGGCGCCAACCACATCGGCACCCGCCTCATTGGCCTCATCAGCCTTGGCGTCGCGGGCGAACACGGCGACCCGGACGTCGTTGCCCGTACCATGGGGCAGTGAAATAACGCCCCGCACCATTTGATCGGCGTGGCGCGGATCCACACCCAGATTGACTGAAATCTCAACCGTTTCGTCGAATTTCAACTTTTTGGATTCGCAAATCAGCTTCACCGCCTCATCGACATCGTAGTTGGTTTCACGGTCGATCTTGTCATAGGTCTCGCGCAATCTTTTACCGTGCTTTCCCATCGCCTAGCCCTCCACCAATATGCCCATGGAGCGGGCGGAACCTGCCAAGATCTTGCATGCCGCGTCGATATCGTTGGAATTGAGATCTTCTTTCTTGGCCTCAGCGATTTCGCGTAACTGATCCATGGTTACAATTCCCACCGGCTCCATGCCCGGCGTCTCGGCCCCCTTCTCAAGACCCGCCGCCTTCTTGATAAAGTAGCTGGCCGGCGGTGACTTGGTCTCGAAGGAAAAGGTGCGGTCCTGGTAGGCTGTGATGCGCACCGGGATGGGTACGCCCTGCTCTTGATTCTGGGTGAAGGCGTTGAAGGCCTTGCAGAACTCCATGATATTGAGCCCGGCTTGGCCCAGCGCCGGACCAACCGGCGGCGAGGGATTGGCCTGCCCCGCCGGAATTTGCAGCTTGATGAAACCCGTTACTTTTTTAGGCATTTTTTATCTTTATCCTTATCGATTCCTGGCCGTCACATCACATTTTTTCGACTTGGGAATATTCCAGTTCAACCGGCGTCGCACGCCCAAAAATAGACACCGCCACCTTGACCCGGGCCTTAACCTCATCCACATCCTCGACCAGCCCGTTAAAGGAAATGAACGGCCCATCGCAGACCCGCACCTGTTCGCCGATCTCGAAGGTGACCGATTGTTTGGGCCGGTCGATACCTTCCTGTACCTGGCGCAGGATACGGTCGGCCTCTGCCTCGCTGATCGGTGTCGGGCGCCCGCGGGAACCCAGAAAGCTGGTAACTTTGGCCGTGTTCTTGATCAGATGCCAGCTCTCATCGCTCATATCCATGCGCACCAGCACATAGCCCGGGAAGAATTTGCGCTCGGAGCTTACCTTGGCACCCCGGCGCAATTCGACCACCTGCTCCATGGGCACCAATACCTCCTCGATCTGCTCGGAAAGATTGGATTGGGCAGCCTGCTCCAGGATCGCCTCACAGACCTTGCGCTCAAACCCTGAATAGACATGCACCACATACCAGGCGGCGGCCATGATCCTAGCCTCCCAAACCAAAAAGAAGACGCACACCCGAGGCCAGCACCTGATCGACAATCATAAAAAATATTGCCGCCAGAATGACCATCACGAACACCATACCCGTCGAGGTCAGCGTCTCCTTGCGGGTCGGCCAGGTAATCTTGGAAGATTCTTGCCTGACCTGCTGCAAAAACAGCATGGGATTGAAATTGGCCATCGGTGTTATTTCCAGCCTCGCATCGCCCGGATGGCAGGGGCAG
>CAZBQG010000230.1:0-7280 GCA_964493945.1 uncultured Rhodospirillaceae bacterium | reverse complement strand
GGCCTACATGGCCATGCTCTTCCTCGTCAGCGCGGTCATCTGGATGCGGTAACTGCCAACAGGACCTAAAGTTTCACCACCTTGCCCGGATTCATGATGTTGTCCGGATCGAAGGCCGTCTTGATCCGGCGCATCATTTCCAGCTTAAAATCGCTGGCATAATGTTCCAATTCCTCCCGGCGAAGCAGGCCGATCCCGTGTTCGGCACTGATGGAGCCGCCCATTTCCACCACCAGATCATGGACCACCCGGTTCAGATCGGCGCGCCTTGCGTAAAATTCCTCGGCCGTCATGTCTTCAGGCTGAGTCACATTGCAATGGATATTGCCATCACCCATATGGCCGAAGGGAAAGGCGCGCGCACCTGGAAATGCGGCCTCGATGCGTTTCACCACTTCGGAGATGAATTGTGCCGTTTGGGAGACAGGCACCGCCACGTCATGCTTGATGGAAGCACCCAAAAAGGTCTGGGCTTCGGGGGTGCGTTCGCGCAAGGCCCAAAGGGACAGCTCCTGCGCCTCACTTTCGGCGAAGACGGCATCGGTGATGATTTCCGCTTCCAGGGCGTCCCCCAAAATGGCCTCCAGGCCAGGGCGCAGCTCATCATCCAGGCTGGGCGCGGTAAGCTCAATCAGAGCGTAAAAGGGATGATACTCCGCCAAGGGGTTGGACAAATCCTCGTAATAGGTGACGCAGCTCTCGACGCCGATCCTGGGCAGCATCTCAAAGGCGGTCAGCCGTTCGTCACAGACCGCCCGCACCCGCCCGAACAGATTCTGTACCTTATGGATGCTGTCAGTGGCGGCCATGGCCGTCACCTTGGTGCGGGGGGCGGGAAACAGTTTCACCACGGCCCGGGTGATGATTCCCAGCGTGCCTTCCGCGCCGACGAATATCTGCTTGAGGTCATAGCCCGTATTATCCTTGCGCAAGGCGCTGAGCCCATCCCAAATCCTCCCGTCGGCCAGCACTACCTCCAACCCCAAAACCAGTTCCCGGGTATTGCCGTAACGCAGTACGCCGACGCCACCGGCATTGGTCGACAGATTGCCGCCGATCCGGCAGCTCCCCTCGCTGCCCAGGCTTAGGGGGAACAGGCATCCCTCCCCGGCCGCCGCTTCTTGCAAATTCGCCAGCACGCAGCCCGCCTGCACGGTCATGGTGTGGTTGACCGCATCAATGGTCTCGATTTTATTCATGCGGTCCAGGCTGAGCACCAGCCCCCCATCGGCGATGCCGCCGCCTACCAGCCCCGTGCCGCCGCCCAGCGGCGTAATGGGCAGCCCGGCCTCAGCGCACACTGTCACCACGGCGGCCACTTCTCCGGTGGAAGCTGGGCGGGCCACCATCTCGGGGCTGCTTTGGCCCAAGCCCGCCAGCTCGACAATGTAAGTGGCCATATCCGCTGAGTCCAAAAGCACACCTTTGGGTCCCAGTTCGGCGCAAATTGCATCCCTCGTCTTGCCATCCATTTTTTTTGAAGTCATTTCATTCTCCGTCTTCGGCGGCGCGGCTGAGCCGGTCATTGATGGCCCGTCCCAACCCCAGTTCAGGTATCGCCATGACGGCAATGGCCTTGGTTTTGCCCACATCTAGAGCGCGCAGCATGGAAAAAAGGTTCCCCGCCGCTTCCTCCAAATCGCCCGAAACGCTCAGATTAAGGGCATTTTCGGGTGTCTCCGGCCCAAAGGCAAGGAGTGTTTCGCCCGCCTCCGCGCGCTCCGCATTGAGGCGCAGGGACGCATTTGTGGCGTAATGGCGCCCGATGGATCCAGGCGATTTGACTGGCTCATTCCTGTCCGGTCCGTCCAATTTCCCCAGCACCGGCTCCAATTCCTCGGCGGGAACTCCGCCAGGCCTGAGTATGGCCGGCGACCCAGTGCTCAAATCCAGGACAGTGGATTCAACCCCCAGCCGGCAGGCCCCGCCATCCAGGATGGCGCCCACGCCGTCACCTCCCAAACCATCACCAAGAGACTCCCGCACATGTTCGGCCCGGGTCGGACTGATCCGGCCTGATGGATTTGCACTGGGCGCGGCGATGGGGCGGTCAGCCTCCCCCAGGAGTGACAAGGCCAGTTCATGACCGGGCTGGCGCACCCCCACCGTATCCAGCCCGGCACTGACCAGAAGGGACAGACTGCAATCGGTGCGGCGGCGCATGACCAAAGTCAGGGGGCCGGGCCAGAATTTTTCGGCCAGCATCTGGGCCTGACCGGTCCATTCCACCTCCCCGGCCACGGCATCAATATCCGCGAAATGAACGATCAGGGGATTGATGGTGGGGCGGCCTTTAAGGGTGAAAATTTTCGCAACCGCCCGGTCATTGGTGGCGTCAGCACCCAGCCCATAGACGGTTTCGGTAGGAAAGGCGACCAACTCGCCGGCCTGGATGAGGCGGGCAGCTTTCCGGATAATTTCGGGGCTGGCAGCCACGGGCCGGTCAACCCTCCAGCCCGCGCACCAGGAAATGTGGGTTCATCAGATCCTCCTTGCCATATCCCAGGGGCGCGCCATCCATGGTGCGAACCGTGCCGCCGGCGGCGCGCACGATGGCATCACCTGCCGCCGTGTCCCATTCATGGGTCGGGCCCAGACGGGGATATAGATCGGCCTCGCCGGTGGCGACGCGGCAGAATTTTATGGAACTGCCAGCATGGATTTCATCAGCGATCTTATAGGTTTTTAGAAAATCCTCTTCGGAAGAGCGATGCGAGCGGCTGGTCAGGACGACAAGCCCGTCAGGGCCGGACAGACGGGCCTGAATATTTTCCACCCGGCCTTCCCCCTTTTGCCGGTACACCTTTCCCTTGGCCCCCCAGAAGCTTTCATCCATGGCCGGCGCATGGACAATGCCGAAAACCGGCAATCCGTCCGAGATAAGGCCCAGATTGACGGTGAATTCGCCGGTCCGCTTGGTGAATTCCTTGGTCCCGTCCAGCGCATCCACCAGCCAGAAGATGCCGCCGCTGATATCGGGCCGGGCACCGGCGGCGTATGCCTCCTCGCCCACAACCGGTATGGCAGGCGTCAATTGGACCAGCACCTTGGTGATCAGCTCTTCGGCGATTTCGTCTGCCTCGGTCACCGGGGAGCTGTCGGATTTCTGGCGTACCTCGAAATCGGTGGCGTAGATTTTCATGATCTCCCGGCCGGCCTGTTTGGCCACATCCAACAGGCTCAGAGCAAGATCATCGCTTATGGGGTTGGCGTTCATGAACTTATATTTTCTTTCAGATATGCAGGTCTTTTTCCGGGCTTTTTCCGCCCACTAGTATAAAGATGATCCGGCAGGGCTCGTCCGTGCGGTTGGCCCAGCCATGCCAGGTGGCGCGCTGGACCATGACGTCGCCGGCCACCATATGGACCTCGCTGTCATCCATCAGCATGTCGCATTCACCGGACATGACGATAGCGTAATCCACCGTATCGGTGCGGTGCATGTAGGCCTCCTTGCCCGGCGTCAATTCCAGAACGCGGAAAATGCTGCCCCGTTCCGGGGGCTCTATATCCATGTCCCTTTGGGCCGGGTCTTCGGCGCCATTGACTTCGGCGGGGGCATCATCGGTGACCCATAAAAGTGAGGCGAAATTGCCCGAACGCAAAGGCGCCACATTGGTCATATCGCCATCCGACGATATGACCGCCTTGCCGTTTTCGTCATGGCCGGTAACGATGCGTCTGATGTTGAAAGTCATGGCGGGAACTCCTGGTTTTGCTTCTCGTCGCCAGCATTTAGCAAAATTCCCCCCTGCCTGCCAGCAAGAAGGCTTTCAATATTCATAAATAACGCTAACATGCCGCTCCATGCCAAGCGATCCCCCATCAGCTCAGACTTCAGATATTGTGCTCGTCCACAGTTCGGACCTGCATGTGGATGACGCCTATACGGCTTCGGAAAATGACGGCGACGGCGCCCGGGGTCTGATCCGCGTTCTGGAGGTGGCCAAGGCGCAGGCCGCCGATCTAGTCATCGTCGCCGGGGATTTCTTCGAACATAACCGTCTGCCCCAGGAATTGCTTGAACGGGTCGGTGAAATTTTGGCCCATGCGGGAAGGCCCGTGGTCATTCTGCCCGGCAACCACGATCCGGCCATCAAGCAATCCGCCTGGCACCGGGGCGGATTGGGCGATATCGAGGGCATTCATGTGCTGGGGGTGAGCAATGGCGCAGCCGCCCTGTATCCGGAAATGGATCTGGAAGTCTGGGGCCTGCCCCATTTCGACTATTACGACATGGCGCCCCTGAAAACCATCCGCCCCCGCACCACGCGCTGGCAGATCGCCACCGCCCACGGCCACTACGAAGAGGCGCCCGATTACGGCGGCAAGCCCTGTCCGTCCTGGCTCATCAGCGAAGCCCAGATTGCGGCCACCGGCGCCGATTACGTAGCACTTGGCCATTGGAACCGGGCCACCCGCGTCGGCAACGGGACGGTTCCCGCCTATTATTCGGGATCTCCGGATTTGGCGGAGACGGTCAATCTGGTACGTTTAAAGATCGACGGCAGCGTCGAGGTGAAACGGGAGCTAATCCCCTGACCAGACCGATTTTGGATCGGGCAAGGACTCACTGGATACGGTCTCGGTAACGTAGCGCCAAGCCTTGAGAGTGTCCGACCAGTAATCTTCCGGCAGGCCCGCCTTGCGTTTCAGATTGCGCAGGAAATTTACAGGCTCGGGCAGGGATTCCCACACCGTCGGCAGGAACACACCCCGCTGCTGGCCTTCCTGCAAGATCACCCCATCCACTTCCGGGCGCAATTGGGAGACCAGATCGGCCTCGCCGGAAAACTGCATCGGCGCCTGGGGGGAAAGCACGGAAACGGTAAGCGACATGTTGTGTTCCTGAATTTCCCTGGCTTCGACGGGCTTGAACCTGGTGTCCTTGAAGGCAGCGCGGAACGCGTTTTCCGCCACATCCACCACCAGCGGCCGGTGGGCACTGATGGAGCCGATGCAGCCCCTGAGCTGCCCGTCCTTGTCGATGGTGACGAAACTGGCCCCATTCGCCGCCACTTCCGGCACCCAGGCTTTGGGGTCCAGCTTGAGGGGCTGGCGCGTGTCCAATTGATGAAGGATGGCGCGGGCCGACAGATGCAGGAACTCCGTTCCATGTTTTTCCAGAAGTTCCCTGGTCTGGGCACCGAAGTCGCTTTCATGCGCACCAGAAGCGGGTTGATGAAACAGCCAGGCCCCATAGCCCACCACCCGGTCCTTGGAACCCGCCGTATCGCCTGAATTGCGCACATCCACCGTTTTGACACTCAAATTTCTGCGCTTGGCCAGACTCAGCAACCCCTTGATGGAGGCCCGTCCGCAGGCCTGCTCGTCCGCCAGTGCCGTGGGGTCCAACGCCTCGATCGCCCGGCAGGCGGCACCATCCATCTGGCGGGCCGCGTCATATCCCAGGTAATGGCTGAGATCCGAACTGATGACGATCAGGGTTTCGGGCCCGCCCCACAGCATTTCCAGCACCTGATCCACCTCTTCCATACTGGCCTGACCGACCACCAGGGGAAGCAGCTTGAAATCTTCCAGGATAGTTTGCAGGAAGGGTAGATGAACCTCCAGGGAATGCTCCTCCGCATGGGTCGCATCGAAGACTTCCACCTGGAGCAGATGAAGAATTTGGCCAGCCGCTTCTTTGTCCAGGGGCACTTCGCCCAAGGGTGTGGCAAATTCATCGGCACCTGAAAGCGCCAGCCCCCGGACCGCCACCCGGTGACACGGCCCCAGCAAAACCACCCGCTTGATCAGGTTCCGGGCGGGCAGGATCGGCGCATAGGCATAGGCCGCCGTCAGGCCTGAATAGACAAAGCCCGCATGGGGCGCGATGACCGCCTTGGGCACCTCGCCTTCGGATTTGGGCACCTGGGACAGGTAGTTCCTGACCGATCCCGCCAACTGGCCCGGATCGTCCGGATAAAAAGTCCCCGCCACCGCCGCCGGTCTGATCAAGCTCATGACTGCCAACTCCCTTTGGGCCTTATTTTAACCCAGTTTAGAATAATTGTGAACTCATACCAGGTTCCGGGCGCAGGTGATAAAAGCTTCCACATCCTCAGGGGACGTATTGAAGGCGCATACCAGGCGGGCCTGCCCGGTTTCGGCCCGCCGGTGAAATTTGAACCCCTCGGCCAGCAGCCCGGCAGCCATGGCATCCGGCATTTCGACGAACAAAATATTGACCTCTACCGGATGGGTGAAGCTGACCCCGGCCAACCCGCCAAGCTCTTCGGCCAGGTGATGGGCCATCAGGTTGGCGTGCCCGGCCCAATCCAGCCAGCGCCCGTCTTCAAGATAGGCCAGCAACTGGGCCGCCAGAAAACGTGACTTTGATGGCATATGGCCCGAACGCTTGCAGCGGTGGGAAAATTCGGCGGCCTTGGCCGGATCGAAAAAGATCACGGCCTCGGCGCCCATGGTGCCGTTCTTTGATGCCCCAAAGCTGAGGATGTCGATCCCCGCCCGCCAGGTGATATCGGCCGGCGCCACTCCCAGGGCGGCTAGCGCATTGGCAAACCGCGCCCCGTCCATATGGAGCCCCATGCCATGGGGCCGGACCAATTGGGCCAGGGTGGAAATTTCATCAGGTGCGTATAATGTCCCCGCCTCGCTCGCCTGGGTCAGGCTGAGTGCGGCGCGGGGCATGTAATTAGGCCCGTTCATGGGCTCGGCCAGCGCCTCCGCCAGTGTGCCGGCTGAAATCTTGCCATGCTTGCCGGGCAAGGTCAGCAGCTTGGCGCCACCGGTGAAGAATTCGGGCGCACCCCCTTCGGCTTTATGGATATGGGCCGCTTCGTGGCAATAGATGGCGCTGATGGGTTCGGCCAGGGCAGACAACGCCAAGCCGTTGGCCGCCGTCCCCGTAAGCACCAGGAAACTGGACACCGGCGTTTCAAAAATTTCCGAAAACCTGGCCTCCACCCGGACGCTCAGATCATCTTGGCCATAGGGCGTGGACGGACCCGGGTTGGCGGCCTCCATGGCCTCCATGATTTCGGGTGAAACGCCCGATACATTATCGCTTCTGAAATCCATGATGTCCGTGTTTTACCATTCCGTGGCGTGGGATCAAATGATGCGGCCCAGGGCATAGCTGTAAACCAAAAGCCCGATGACCAGAAAGGCCGATCCCCCGGCCCAAGCCCGGGGCAGACGTCCAATGGCCAGGGGCACAGCCAAGACCAGCCCGGCCCATATGGGCGTGTAATAACGGAATGGAGTTATGGCTGAATCTGGTGTTTGAACATTTGAAAAGAAGCGGCGTATCAGGT
>CAZBQG010000229.1:0-7331 GCA_964493945.1 uncultured Rhodospirillaceae bacterium | reverse complement strand
CCTTGATCCATTTGTAGCGCCCCTTGAAGCGGATCTTGAGCTTGGGGCCGATCAGGTAATGGATGGTGTGGCGCACATCCTCGGCGGTAAATTTGTTGCCGGTGTGATAGATGACATCGTCGCGCAACTCGAACTCGAGAGTCGTCTGGTTGATGCGTTTCCACGACTTGGCCAGTTCGGGAACGAATTTGCGCTTGCGCTCGTCATAGATCAAAAGCCAGCCATACATGTGGCGCACGAACTGCCCGGTCTCCGAACCCGGATCGTGGTAATAATCGAGCGAGCTGAAATGCTCGCGCGTCGCCAGGCGCAGCGTATCCTTCGATTGTTGGGCGAGGGCCGGGGCTACCGCCATGGTGCCCGCGATAGCCACACCGGCCAGCAGGGTCGTTCTGGAATTCAACATTGTCTGTCTCCCTATGTTTCGAGGCTTAAGCCATTCGATTTTTTATTACATCTGTCACAATAGACCGACGGGCATATTTATCAAGGGACCCGGTGGTTCGTCTGCTCAGGCGTATTCGCGGGCCTTGCTTAGGCAAAATTCGTGGATATCCGTATCCTCGTCGATCTCCTCGTTAATCACCACCAGATTTGAGAAATCGTTGTCGGCAGGGTTGCGCACCACATGAAGCGGCTCGCCGCCGGCTTCCACTTCGTTGATGCTTTGCAGCAACTGGCGCCGGGCCTGGGCGGTGGCGATGTCGGCGGTGCCCAGATGTTCTTCCGTGCGGTCCTGGATCGCCCCCATGGTTTCGGTGGCATATGCGTCATGCACCGGGAACCAATCCCCCATGCCCGTGAAGTTATGGTTTTTCTGAGACTCCCGGTCTTGCAGGTAGCAGTTGGCAAGATTGCGCTTGAGGCGGAAATCATCGCCCAGTTCGATATCGGGCTGGCGCCGGTAATAGGAGCGGTCCACCGGCCTGTTGTGCTGATATTTGAATTCGAACGCCAATGGCTGTAATCGTCGATGGGCACATGCCAATGGGCGGTGTAGGAACCTTGCGGGTCTTCCCGTGACTCCGAGCTGGTCTCGTTGGGCACGTCCATGTCCACCAGGGGGCGGTGCACATATTCCGTATGAGTGGGATCGATATTGGATTCGTTGCCTTGCAGGTAATTGCATTGCTGATAGAGCTTGTTCATATGAACATGCCCGTCCGGCGCCGTCGGAAATTGGTAATCGGGCAAAAGAGGCGGATCACCCGGCCCCATATAGGCAAAGATGGCGCCCGCGCGCTCGATGCAGGGGTAGGCGCGCTGGCGCACCTTGTCCTTGAAGGTGCTGCCCGCCGGCTCGGCCGGCTGTTCCACGCATTTACCGTCAACATCGAACAGCCAGCCATGGTAAAGGTAGCGCAACTCCCCATCTTCCATCCGGCCATAGGAGATGTCCGATCCTCGATGGCAGCAATGGCGGTCCAGCAGGCTGATCCGGTCTTCGTCATCACGGAAGAGAACCATCTCCTCGCCCATGATTTTCACCGGCAAAGGTGCCGCGCCGGAAATCAGTTCCTCACTCAACGCCACGGGCTGCCAGTAGCGGCGCATCATCTCGCCACCCATGGTTCCCCGGTCCGTCCGGGTCAGCCGATCATTGGTTTCCTTGGTAAGCATGTTCCCCTCCCCATAATCATTACTTTTTTTTACACATTTTGCTGGCATTCGGTACCAAAAAAGTTCTTTCTCCTTATTCGCTTTAAGCACGGGGGAACAAACATGACGGAATCTTATTGGGGTGAGACGTCTTACACCATCCGTTACGATATCAGTCGGACCCATGAACAGACTTGGCAAGGGATCGCCGGGCCCGGCACCTGGCTGACGGGCGATACGCGCGCCGCCATAGCCGCCGAAACCCGCGCCGCCCAGGCCTGTGAGCTTTGCGCCCTGCGCAAGGAGGCCTTGTCGCCCTATGCGGTTCCGAGTGGGCACGAAGCCGGCCCTGTCCTGAGTGCCGCCGAACTGGACGCGGTCCACCGCATCGCCACCGATCCCGGACGTCTGAGCAGCGATTGGTATATTGGTCAAATGAAAGGCGCCATGGAACAAGGCGCTTACGTGGAATTGGCCGGCATCGTCGCCATGGTCATGATGATGGACGGCTTTTGCCGCGCCATGGACCTGCCCCAGACCCCGGTCCCACAGGGCCGGTCAGGTGAGCCCAGCCGCTACAGCCCGCCCGGTGCCCGCATGCATGAAGCCTGGGTGCCGGTGATCAAGCCCGAAGATGTGGTGGAAGAAGACGGCCCCCTATATGGCGGTAAGATGGTCAGCTATGTGCGTAAGGCACTGAGTTCGGTGCCGGATGCGCTCCGCGCCTATTGGAACCTGGCCGACGCCCATTACCTGCCGGGCGCTGATGTGGGTGATTTTGGAACAGAGTTGCGGGCCATCAGCCGGCCCCAGATCGAAGTGGTGGCGTCACGGGTGGCCGCCGTTCATCAGTGCGTCTACTGAACCACCGCTCATTCCTATATGCTCCGTGAGAGCATACAATTGACCGGCGAAGCCCACGATCTCGGCACCGTTACCGCCGGAAACGCCGATAGCGACATTCCCCATGCCGATCTGCTGGCCGATTTCGCCGAGGCCGTGACGCTCAGTGACAGCGCCAGGACCCAGGAATTGCGCGCAGCTCTGAATGAGGTGCTGGGCGAGGAGGGCATGATAGACGCCGCCGCCGTCGCTGGCGCCTTTCATGGATTCGTGCGCGTTGCCAATGCGACGGGCATTCCGGCGGGCGGCTCTGCTCAGGGAACGGATACGGCCGAATTGCGCCAGCAGACCGGCATCGACGATTTTTACGCCGCTGCCGACAGGTAAGACCGGTAACGCAGCCTACATCTTGCCATCCATCAGGATGAAGGCGATGCGGCAGGGCTTGGTCTCACGGTTGTCCCAGGCATGTATGGTGCCGCACTGGATCATCACGTCGCCGGTATTCATATGCACTTCTGAACCCTCCAGCGTCATGTCTATCTCGCCTTCCAGGACGATGACGTAATCGATGGTATCGGTGCGGTGGTTATAGGGCGCCGCCCCAGGTGGAACTTCCAGGATACGGAAAATACTTCCGTTGGGGCCGGGCGCGATCTCCATTTTCTGGCCGCCACGGTCCTCGCCATTGATGTCGACCGGCATTTGATCCGTCGCCCACATGATGGCGTTATGGATGCCAGTTCCGGGGCGGCCTTCCAGGGCCTCCATTTCATTGTCGGTGACGATGATCGCCTTGCCGTCGGCGTCGTGGCCGGTGACGATGCGGCGTATGCTGAATGCCATGATTAAACCTCCTGTGATTTTAGGCGGTCTCAATTCCCGCTCAATTTGCCCCATTCAAGTATTCCACGCGATGTTTGCACAATACCCACCAACCGGCAACGAAAAGGCGGCTGGCCTCAAAGGCGCTTTATGTTTGCACCAGTTCCCCGCCGTCTTATTCTGCAATTCATTGGAAAAGGAGACGCATCATGGGTATCGAACATATTCGCCATTTCGCCTTGACCGTGCCTGACCTGGAGGCCGGCCGCCAATTTTATACGGATTTCGGGCTGGAGGCCGAGGAGCGCGAAGGCGGGTTGGCTTTCCGCTGTCCCGGACGGAAAATGGATCAGGTGGTGCTCATCGAGGGCGCGCCCAAAAGCCTGCACCATGTCTGTTTCGGCACTTCGCCCGAGGGGATTGAAAACCTCAAGGGAACCCTGGGCAAGGCCGGCGCCAAGCTGGAAGACGCGCCCAGCGAATGGCACACGGATGGTTTGTGGCTGCGCGATCCCGACGGGCTTTTGATCAGTATCCAAGACGCCGAGGAAGTGCCCTGGCGCAAGGATTCGTCACCGGAAATCAACGCACCCGGCCAGCGGGGCCGCTCGGATAAGCGGGCCGTGGCGACCGAGGAAATCGAAATCAAGCCAAGACGTTTCGGCCATATGCTGCTCTTCACCCCGGACCTGGAACGCAAGGCCGAATTCTTCACCCATGCCCTGGGCCTTGGGGTTTCAGACAGTGTCGAGACCTTTCTCAGATTCCTTTATGCGCCCACCGGATCGGACCATCACATCATCGGGCTGGGCCTGTCGGGGAGCCCCGGCTTTCAGCATGCGGGCTTTGAGGTGGGCAGTGTTGACGAAGTGGCCCTGGCCGGCCAGCGCATGGTGGAGAAGGGATATATCAATTGCTGGGGGACCGGGCGCCACGGGCCGGGGTCCAATTATTTTCACTATCTGCGCGATCCGTGGAATTCCATCGCCGAATATTTCTGCGACATGGACTATATCACCGAGGGTTCGGACTGGGAGCCCAGGGTCTGGCAGAACGAAGATGCCGATGCCTCCTGGGGCCCCCATCTGCCACCCGATTTCCTGACCAATTTCGAAGCCATAGGGCGCTAGCGGTTGGGCCAAATTTGGCTGCTAGCTTTGGCTGCGTTCTGGGCTTTATTGCCTGGGACACCGCTGAGTGCGGGAGAGGAGACCTATCAGGTAGATGTCCAGCTAGCGCAACGGGACAGACCTACCCGTCAACGTCCCGGGCGCCGGGAGCGGCAAAGAAGCCAGCCCACCAGTGATGACGGAACCATAACCGTCACCCTGCTGGGGAAATGACCCGGACAATGAACGCCAACACACTAATTGAGGCGGGCGGCGGGCAGTTCCTGTTCGATGCGGGGCGGGCGCCATGCTGCGTCTGGCGGCGTTGGGGCGGCAATATATTTCCAGGACGGACAAGATATTTCTGACCCATCTGCATTCCGATCACATTGTCGATCTGTCGAATATTTTTTTGAACGGTGCCGGGCGGGGCGAGCGGTCGAATTTGCGGGTCTGGGGGCCGGCCGGGACGGCGGAAATGACCGGTCATCTGGTCCGGGCCTATGACTGGGACCTGACCTACCGGGCCAATCCCCGTAACCCAAAGCTGAAAATGACCGGCACGGAAATTGGTGAAGGAAAGGTCTATGACAGTGGTGGCGTGAAGATAACCGCCTTCGAGGTGGATCATTGGCCGCCCCGGAAAAGGGAAAGGGACCGGGACCAGTTTCCGGCCCTTGGCTACCGGCTCGATTATAACGGCCATTCCGTTTTGATTTCGGGCGATACCCGTTTTACTGAAAACACCATCAAATACGGCAAGGGCGTCGATCTGCTGATCCATGGAGTTCATGCCGGACTGGATGAAGCCAAAGCCAGTCAGGGCAACCGGCCGCAAAGGGGATCACACCATACAGGGCCCAAAAAAGCAGGCGAGATATTCGCGCGCGCCAAGCCCAAACTGGCCGTCTATACCCATATCATTCTGGGCCGGAAATCAGAGCAGGATTTGATTGATCTTACCCGTCAGACCTATGCGGGGCCCCTGGCGGTGGGCAAGGAGTGATGTAAATCCGCATCGGCGCCAAGGTGGAAATTTTACAAAAATAACAGCCCCCCTCCGTCATTCTCCGCGCCGGATCATCTGACCGGGCAGGGCGCCCGTATGTTCGCCATGTTCCAGAACGGGGGTGCCGTTGACCAGGACGGCGTCGACACCCGTCGAAAATTGGTGAGGATCCAGATAGGTGGCCTGTTCCGTAATCAAATCCTGGTCAAACACGGTAATGTCGGCGCAGTAGCCTTCCCGCAACAGGCCCCTATCGTTCAGTCCCAGGGCCTTGGCCGTCCCGCCGGTCATTTTTCTGATGGCGGTGTGCAAAGGCAGAAGCTTCAAGTCGCGCACATAATGGCCCAAAATGCGGGCGAAGGTGCCGTAAAACCGTGGATGGGGCTTGCCTTGGCTGGTTATCCCTTGGGGCGCCACCGAATTGCCGTCGGACCCCACCAGAACATCGGGCGAGCGGACCCAGCTTTGCACGTCATCTTCCGAGATGGAGGAAACCAGCACCCGGGTCTGGGCCTTATCCTCGATGATGTAATCCAGCGCCGTGTTCAGTCCGTCACTGCCACGCTCTTCGGCGATGTCTGCAATGGTGCTCCCGGCATATTGGGGCAGATCGGGTGATATGGAGATGCGGATGGCATCCCAATCGGGAATGCGCCCGAAATTATTAAGCCCCTCAGTTTCCAATTCCCGCCCTATGCGTTCGCGCACATCAGGCTTGGCCAGGCGGGCCAGCATGGCATCCTGGCCGCCTTCCTGGAGCCAGGCGGGGAACAGGTTCTTCAAGGGATTGCTCGCCGCCACGTATGGGTATTGATCGCAATCAATGGCCACGCCCCGCGCCCGCGCGGCGGCCAGAAGGTCCAGCATCTTTTGCGTCATGCCCCAGTTATCCGTGCCGGACAGTTTGATATGGACGATCTGCACATGAACGCCGCTCCGCTCGCCAAACTCTATGGCTTCCTCTGCACTTTGGAAAACCCTATTGGCCTCGTCGCGCAAATGAGTGAAATAAAGGGCTCCCCGGCGGCGCAATATGGCACCCAATTCCACCAGTTCCTCGCCCTCGGCATAGGAGCCGGGCGCCGTGAAAAGCCCCGACGACAGACCCAGCGCCCCCGCATCCAGAGCGTCCTCCAGCAATTGCTTCATCTGGTCCAGCTCTTGAGGCTCGGGCGCGCGGTCTTCCAGGCCCATGGTCATGAGGCGTAGCGTATTATGCCCGACAAGCATGGCCCGGTTCACCGATGTGGCCGGATAGCCCGCCACATAGTCGGCGTAACTGCCCTCCTCGAAGGTCAGCCAGGGCGCACTGGGGCTCAGATAATTGCTGATCAGTTCCACCTTGCCCGGCAATACGGGCGCGCAGGAATATCCGCAATGGCCGATAACTTCGGTGGTAACGCCTTGGCGGATTTTGCTTTCCGCCTGGGGCATAAGAGGAAGAGTCCAATCGGAATGGGTCTTGATGTCGATAAACCCAGGCGCCACTACAAGCCCGCCGGCATCTATTTCACGCCCGCCGCCCGCCGTAAGGCCATCACCGATGGCCTGGATACGCCCGTCACGGATGGCGACGTCGGCGGTGACGCCCGGGCTTCCGGAGCCGTCGATCACCGTGCCGCCGTGAATAAGAATATCGTCCATCAGTGCCCGGCCAGCGGCGGCAAGATGCCACCCGAAATAAAGGTGCCGATGCGGTTGCCCCTGGTGATGGGCAGCAATAAATGAGACGGCTGGTCCGCGTTGTGATGGACGCTCACATGGGAGGCCTGGGGCCGGGTGATCTGACCCTGGGCGATGGTTTCGATAAAAGCGTCTGGTATTTCGTCATCGGCGCCCCGTATTTTCACCCCGATGCGCTCGCCGGCTTTGAGCAAAATGCCATAGGGGCGCACTTCGATGTTGAACTCGTAGATTTCGCCCGGCGTCAGGGGTTGGCGTTCGTC
>CAZBQG010000228.1:0-7359 GCA_964493945.1 uncultured Rhodospirillaceae bacterium | reverse complement strand
CGATATGAAATTCATCGATGCCGGGCGGCGTGCGGGTCGCGCCCATGATGAAGACGGTGGGGTCATAGCCGGTGACCACGGCCATGGGCATTTCCTCATCGGCCCGTTCATAGCCCATATAATGCTGCCGCCCGTGGGTATATTCGGGGGCCCCCCAGCCAAGCGTATTGTTTGAAAGGGTCATCATGCGGTAGATGCCCCCGTTGAGCCCACCCGTATCCCGGTCCCGGGTGATGGAAATACCCAAAGTGCCGGGGAATTCGCCGCCGTCCAACTCGTGCCAGATGGTGTTGCAGATCTTGTGGAGATCGATATCGTCGCCTTCCAGGATCACCTCGGTGCAGGGCCCGCTATCGACCATGCGGGGTGGGATGAAGGTCTCGGTGCGGCGATTCCATTCCTCGTTGAATTCGCTCCAGCGCTCCATGCCCAGCGACCATAAAAACCGGTCATCCGTGCCCAATAGATTGGTCAGCATGGGGAAATCGGCGCCCTTTATGTTTTCGAATAAAATCGCCGGACCTTTCTCCTGCAGGCCGATGCGGGTCAGCCCGTTTATTTCCCAGGCCGGGTCCACCTCATCACTGATGCGCAAAAGAGCGCCTTTTTCTTCGAGAAAATCCATGAATTCGCGCATGTCGTACCAATCGGCTTTAGACATCGATCTGTTTCCTTCTTTGGTCGGCTTGAGTTCCACATGTTTCGAGCTCTCTACGCTTTCTGTGTTCTCAACTCTGGCGCAAAAGCTTTCGGCGAATTGCTGGCCCAGAGTCTTTGCTTTTTTGCGCATGACGCCCAGGCCGAATTTGCCGAGCCGTCCGGTGATGGAGATTTCGGATGAGTAATAGACGCTGGTGCCGCCCGATCCGTCTTCGGTGGGCGCCAGGCGCAAGATGTTGTTGGCGCTGACCATGCTGGCGCGCGAGCCTTCCTCGCCCCGGGTGATGGACAGAATTTCGCTGGGCGGGGTTTCCTTGGTCACTTCCACATTGAAGGTGAAGGACGCCTTGATGGGGCCGACGGCCACCTTGACCTGAGCCTGATAGGTGTTGGGCCCGGTGATTTCCACATCCTCAAGGCCCGGAACGCAGGGGCCCACTTCTTTTGGATCAGTGATGAAGCGCCACACCGTTTCGTGTGGTGCCGCTACCTGGAAAGTTTCTTCGATCAGCATGGGCCTTTTTCCTCAGAAGCTGTCAAAGACGCTGGGCGGCGTATAATGAAGCACCCGGCGCTCGACGACGATAACCAGCAGATAAGCAAGGATGCCCACCAGGGTGAGCATAATGATGGAAACGAAGACCGCCGACGTATTGCCCTGGCCTTCGCCGAATACCAACAAAAATCCCAAACCCAGATTGCCGCCCACCAACTCGCCGACGACGACGCCGATGACCGCCAGGGTCGAGCCGATGCGCAGCCCTGAGAAAAGCGGCGGCATGGAGGCGGGAAATTCGATTTTCCAGAAAATCTGGGCGCGGGACGCCTTGAAGCTGCGCGCCAGATTGATCAGGTCCGGATCCACCGTGCGCAGGGCGGTCAGCACATTGACCATTACCGGGAAAAAGACAATGAGGATGGCGACCAGTATCTTGGGATAAACGGTGAAACCCATCCACAGAATGAACAAGGGTGCGAAGGCTACCTTGGGAGCGATCTGCAGGGCCAGGATATAAGGCGAAAGCACGAATTCGGCCGAGGGCGATATGCCCAGCGCATAACCTACCGATGCGCCCAGCAGGCTGCCAAGAAAGAAGCCGGCGATAACTTCGGCGGTGGTGATACCCGTATGGTACATGAGGCGGTCCACCTCCAGCATGCGGAAGAATTCGGCCCAAACATCCGAGAGCGGCGGGATGAAGTAAATGGGAATGCCGGCCAGACCCGGGCCCCATTCCCAGAGCGCGAAAAAAGCCAGGAGGAGCAATGCGCTAATCCCCGTCTCCTTTTTCACGATCAACTTACCGAGGCGCTGGATCATGCTTCCGCTTCCTCTTCCAGCCGGGCATCGCCCACATCCAGCAAGGTCAGCAGGCGGGTCAGATATTTGCCGAATTCAGGCAACTGGCTGCGTTTGAGGGGCTCGTCGCGCTGATCCAGCTCCACCTCGATTTCCTCTATGATGCGGCCCGGGCGCTTGCTCATGACCAGAACCCGGTCGGACAGCGCCACGGCTTCGACCAGATCATGGGTGATGAACAAGGCCGTCTTTTTCTCCCCCATCAAGGTTTGCGCCAGATCGTGTTGCAAGATCATCTTGGTCTGGGCATCGAGGGCGGAGAAGGGCTCATCCAGCAACAAGACCGAAGGATCGACGGCTAGGGTGCGGGCCAGGGCGGCCCGTTGGCGCATTCCGCCCGAAAGCTGATGGGGATAATGGCTGGCGAATTCGGAGAGGTGGAATTTGTCCAGCAGATGACGGGCGCGCTCTTCGCGCTGGGCCGCCGGCAGACCCTGGATCTCCACACCCAGCTTGACGTTTTCCAATATGCTCCGCCAGGGCAGGAGGAGGTCTTTTTGCAGCATGAAGGCGACATGGGAATTGGGCCCGACGACACGCTCGGAATCCACCAAAGCCTCGCCCCGGCTTGGGCGGTAGAGGCCCGATCCGATATTCAGCATGGTGCTTTTGCCGCAGCCGCTGGGCCCGATCAGGGAAACGATTTCGCCATCCCTGACCGAAAAGCTCACATTCTCGACGGCCGTGACTCCAGCACCGTCACCGCCATCCTCGAAGGTCATGGTGACGCCGCGATATTCCAGGCGGATGCTTTCAGTCACGAATTTGCCCCTCCCTACTCAAGCGGGCTAGGTGAATTCGCCGGGCCCTGAATGTCAAGCCTTCAGATTAAGTTCTGGACGCGGGCAGGCCGAAGCTGAATAATCCGGTTGAGCGAACAACGAAGCCTAATTGCAAAAAACATTTCCAAGGGAGGAACCTTATCATGCGCAGAAATCTTTTGAAGACTCTAACCCTCATGGGCGCAGCCCTGGCCGTATTCGCCGCTCCTGTCCCGGGAGCGGTTGCCGCCGAAAAAGTAACTTATTTGTTCCCGGCGCCGCCTTTCCTGCCGGCCTTCGGCCCGATCCAGCTCGCCAAGGGCAAGGGCTATTACAAGGCCGAGGGGCTGGATGTGAAATTCGCTGTCGCCAAGGGCGGCGTGGATGTGGCCAAACAGGTCGGCGCGGGCAATGCCCAGTTCGGAGGTGTTTTGGGCGATAGCCCCATACTGGTCCGGCCCAACGGAATTCCCATCAAAGTGGTCGCGTCCTTTGGCGGACGGGGATTCATGCAACTCGTCGTGCGCGCCGATGCGGGGATCAACGGGCCCAAGGATCTGAAGGGCAAGAACTTGTCGGTCATGTCCTTTCAGGATACCACCTTTTATGCCCTGCTGGGCGTGTTGGCCTCGGCCAATCTGACCCGGGCCGACGTCAACATCCAGGCAGGCGGCCCCAGCGGTGTGTGGAAATTGATGGCGGCGGGCAAGGTTGTCGGCATGGCCGGCGTACCCGATTGGATTCCGTCCGTGCAGCAATCCGGAACCAAGATCAAGATCCTGCCTTCCGATAAATTCTTCCCGACCACGGCCCAGGCCATCGCCGTTTCCGATAAATTGATCAAGGAAAATCCTGCCCTCATCCGCAAATTCGTCCGCGCGTCCCTGAAAGGCATGAAAGACCTGATGGACAATCCCAATCAGGCGGCCATGGAATTCGCCAAGATCGTGCCCCGCTGGAAGGGCAAGGAAGGCTATATCAAGGCGGTGTTCAACTATTACAACAAGCTGGTCTATCCCGGACAGAAGGTGCTGGGTGAGTTCGACGGCAAGCGGCTGGCCAAATTGCAGGATTTTTACCTGTCTAATAAAATCATCCGCAAGAAAACACCGGTGAGCGAGTTGTTCACCAACAAGTTCGTAAAATAAGCCAATCCCCCGGGTGCCAATAAGTCGTGAGACCGAGGCGCCCGGGGTTCGTCCCGCCGGTTGATTGCCGCGGGCCAATAGGGGGTTTTCCATGCGCACCGGACAAGTGGGCGTCACCGTCCATGACGACAAACTGGCCCAACCGGGCTTTACTCTGGTTACGCCGCTCAATTGCAAGGCGGCCTATCTGATCGGCATGGAGGGCCAGATCCATCACCGCTGGTCCTTTCCCCTGTTGCCCGGCAACTATGCCCAACTCTTGCCCAGCGGCAATCTTCTGTGGGCGGGGGAAGTGGAGGACGGACCCAGCCCGGGCGGCGGCAAGGGCGGGCTTTTGCGCGAATATGACTGGGAGGGGAATCAAGTCTGGGAATATGCCGACAACGCCCAGCACCATGATTTCAGGCGCCTTAGGAACGGCAACACATTGTATATCGGCTGGGAGGAAATGCCGGCAGAGGCCCAGGCGCGGATGATTGGCGCCGCACCGGGCAGCGAAGACAAGGACGGCCTCACCTGGAGCGATTACATGCGCGAAGTGACGCCCGAAGGCGAAACCGCTTGGGAATGGCATGCGCATTCGGACATGGTGATCGAGGATTTCCCCCTCAATCCCCTCAGCACCCGGGCCGAATTCGCCCATTGCAATGCCTGCACCGAATTGCCCGACGGCAATATCATGGTGAGCTTCCGCAAGATTTCCACCATCGCCATCATCGACAAGAAAACCAAAAAGACCATCTGGCATCACCGGGATGAGGAATGGGGCCAGCAGCATGATTGCGAGGTGCTGGAAAACGGCAATATTTTGCTCTTCGCCAACGGCATCCATGTGCCCCGGGGCCGGTTCCATTCAAGGGCCGTCGAACTTGACCCCGAAACGAGGGAAGAGGTCTGGCAATATATGGCTTCGCCCCCTTACACCTTTTTCAGCCCCAATATCAGCGGCTGTCAGCGCCTAGCCAATGGCAACACGCTTATCTGCGAAGGGTTGACCGGACGGATTTTCGAAGTGACCGTTGAGGGACGTATCGTCTGGGAGTATATTTGCCCATATTTTGGACGCACAAAGTTGGGTTTGGAAAATGCCGTCTTCCGGGCCTACCGCTACGCCGAGGGTTCGCCGGAAATAGGCCAACGCCTCAAGCTGACCTGAGGGGGGCGGACATGCCGCTTTTCATGATCAAGGCTAAATATTCCGAAGACAGCCTGAAGGCCATGACCGAAAAGCCTTCCGACAGGCCGCACGCCTTGACCCAGGCCGTCAGCGCCCATGGCGGTAATCTGCATTTGTTTTATTGGGCCTTCGGTGAATTCGACGCAGTCGCGGTTTTCGACGCACCGACCAATCAGGCGGCAAAGTCGGTGGAAATGATGCTGGGCGCCAGCGGCGCCATATCGAGCTATGAGATCAGTACCCTTTTGACCAACGCCCAAGCCATGGAGGCCATGCGCCGGGCCCAATCCGTGGATACCAATTTCAAGTCGCCCCAAAAGGAATGGGAAGGCTGGCGCGATTACGGCGGCGAGGCGGGTTAGCTGAAACCCGCAACTGAAATGCCGATACGCAGGCAAAATTTGGAGAGAAGATCATGGACAAAACCGTAAGCACAAAGTCAGATGCCCCAAAGGCAGATAGCAAGTCGAACCTGACCACGACGACCCATTCAACGTGTTACATGTGCACCACCAATTGCCCCATCACGGTGGAAAGCGAGGGGGCGGAGATCACGTCCCTGGTCCATCCGCCCTGCGTACGGGCCGAGGCACTGGAAGAACAGCGCGATAGCGAACATCGCCTTCTGGAACCCATGATAAGGGGTTCCGCCTCTGACCCGTGGCGCACGGTTCCCTGGTCCGAGGCATTGTCCCACACGGCTGGCGAGCTTAAGCGCATCCGTGAAGCCTATGGACCTGAATCCATTGCCTTCCTGGTCGGCTATACGAAAGAAGCCAGGCCCTATTTGCAGCGTCTGGCCTATATGTTCGGCTCGCCCCATTATATTACGGAATCGAGTTGCTGTTTCGCGTCCGGCTCGGTCGGCGCCAAGGTCACACTGGGGCAGGAATACGGATATTTCTTCAATACCAGCCGGTTCAAGCAGCCCGAAACCAATTGCCGCCTGATCTGGTCCAACAATCCGACCGACAGCCTGATCCCTTATTCCAAGCATCATCTTTTGCAGGAAATCGGCAAGATGCCGACCATCGTCGTCGATCCAAGGCGCACGCCTTTGGCTCAATCGGCAAAAATCCATCTCATGCTGCGCCCGGGCACGGATGGTGCATTGGCGCTGGGCATGGGTCATGTGATTTTGCGCGAAAGTTTGCAGGATGATGAATTCCTGGCCGCCCACGCTCACGGGGTGGATGAATATAAAGCCTATGTCCAGGACTTCACGCCGGAACGCACCGCCGGAATCACCGGTGTGCCGGCTGAGAAGATCACCCAGGCGGCGTTGTTGTATGGCCGGGCCAAACCGGGCCAGATCACCGTTTCCCAGGAAGCCATTGTCCAGCATGGCAACGGCTTGCAGAATTACCGGGCGATCATCCTGCTGGCCGCCCTTTGCGGATACATAGATGTGGCCGGGGGAAATGTGGCCTGGGAGAACCGGCTCCGGGAGAAAGACGTCACCCTTCATAAATATATTTCGCCCACCCTTCCGACGATTATTGGCGGCGAGGAATTTCCGGTCTTTACCTCCAATTATCCGGAAGGCCAGGCCATGCTTTTGCCCGAATATATCGAGCAGGGCAAAATCAAGGCGGTCTTTTCCATGGGCACCAATCTGATGATGTGGCCCAATTCGGACCGGTTCGCAGACGCGCTGGGCAAATTGGAACTTTTCACGACCTGTGATTTTTTCGCCAATCCGACGGTCGATGTGGCCAATGTGTTTTTCCCTGCTGCCACAAGCCTGGAACGCCAAGCCCTGATCGTCGCCCCCATCGGCAAGGTCCAATACCGCCCGGCCGCCGTGCCGCCCCGGGGCGAGGCCAGGGGGGATACGGAAATGCTTTTCGGCATGGCCAATGCGCTGGGCCTTGGCGGCAAGTTCTGGGATGGCGATATCCATGCCAGTTTCGACGAAAGGCTGGAAGCGACCGGGCTATCCTTCGCCGACCTTCCGGAAGACGGCAAGGCCGTCAAGGTGGAGTTGGAGAAGCGGCTCGACCGGGGCTATAGGAAAAACGGCTTCGGCACCCCGACGGGCAAGGTGGAATTCGACGCAATGGCGCTCCGGGATGCCGGGCATGACGGGTTGCCCACCTATGCCGAGCCTTATTTGAGCCCGGAAGGATCCCCCGAAGTGGCCAAGGACTTTCCTCTGGTCCTGACCAGCGGCGGGCGGTCCAACAATTACACCCATTCCCAGGGGCGCATGCTGGAAACCCTGCGCAAACGCGAACCCGATCCCCGGCTGCA
>CAZBQG010000227.1:4229-7520 GCA_964493945.1 uncultured Rhodospirillaceae bacterium | reverse complement strand
GCTGTGGGAATAGACCTCGCGGCCCAGATAATAGCCAGCGAAAGGCAGCGGGATCAGCGCGACGATGGCCACGAAATTGGAGATATAGCCCATCCAGTCATAATGGGCCTTATCCTCATCCGTCTTGGAACCCAGGAATTTGACGGCGGCATAAGAGCCCGCGACCAGACCGCCGAAGGCCAGATTGCCCAGCATGCGGTGAATGGCGATGGGCGTTGCCAACACATTTTCAAAGGTCTGCCAGACCGATCCGATGAGGGCGCCGGCCTCGTTGATGCCAGCCGGGCTCATCATGAAACCGGCCATGGAATTGGCCGCCTGCATGATCGCGGTGCCCACCACATTGAGCATGATGCCGATAAAGATATGCAGGCTTTTAGCATCGCGCACGATATAGAGCCCGATCCCCGTCGGCAGGATATAAAGGAAGGTCATGAAGGAGCGGGTATCGGCGCGCATTTCCGGCCCGAAGCCGCCAAAGAAAAAGACCACGCCGATGGCCATGACGATAACGCCGAGGCCCTTGAACAGCATTTGCGTGGCCGGGCTGAAGGGTGCCGTCGAGCTCAGCCAATGCCAGCCGTAATAATAAAGATAAAGGGCGAAGGTTTCGGCGAAGAACAACAAGGCATAGATGAACATCACATCCTTGAAGGTGCCGGCCATATAGCCCATGAAGGTGGGGTAAAGGGTAAAGAGTGCGAAGGCCAGCAGCCCGCCGAAGGCCGCCGTGGTGGCATAGGCGACGCTGAGCAGCGAGGTGAATTCATAGGCCAGCTTGTCGAATTTTCCGTCCTTCGAACGCCAGCCGACGATTTCGATGATCACGGCAAACAGGGGCACACCCAGCACGAAGGCCCCGAAGAAGAGATGCATTTGAGCCAGAAACCAGATTACCTTGCGCGAATCAAGGCCCAGAATCTGGCGGTATTCATTGGCCTGCTGGGCAAAAGCGGGCGCAGTGCTGACCAGCACCAAACCCAAGGCCAGCAAAACAACAAAGCCCTTGGCGGCCCCGCGATACGCTTTTTCCGTCACGCCCCTCCCCTCGTGCCGGCCGCTATTTGGCGGAGAAGGCGAAATTGGCCGTGGCCGATCCCTTGGCAGTAACCGTGACCTTGCTTTTCTTCACGCCAAAGCGCGGATGCCAGCTCTTCACCGTATATTTGCCCGGCGGTACATTATCCAATGAATAGGATCCGTCATCCCCGACCACCGCGGCATAGGGATGAACCGGCGCCATCATGAAGCCGAACATGAAATTATGGGCTTCGCAATTGATCGAGATGAATGCCGAACGCCGGGGTTTGAGCTTTTGTTGAATTTCGCCCGGATCGGGCTGGCCGAAATTGAACATGGTGCGCTTGACCACCCGGCCCTTTTCGACGCCGATCATCTCGCGCGTGTTGATATTGTGCAAAACGCCCTTGTCGGAATTGCGGATGGTCACCTGACCGGGCTTGACCACCTGGGCCCAGGGATGAAAACGGCATTTTTCCTGGTTGATCAGATATTTGCCACCTTTGGGCTTACCCCATTTCTTGCCCTTCTTGATCTTGCCCAGGAAGACGAAGGATCCGCGCAGCGCGCCGTCCTTTACATCGACCCAGGTGACCGTGCGATCGCCGGTGCCGCAGACCTTGGGATCCTTGGTGATCAGGATTTTCTCCACCGCGTCAGCCGGCACCGCGCCCTTGAAGGAAACCTTGCCCGTGATTTTGCCGCCGTCCTTGACAGCCCCACCTTTATATTTAGGGGCGGTCTGGCCCATTGAGGGAGCCAGCGCCAGCACGGCCAGGCCGGCCAGCAGACCAACCAACTTATTTTTCTTCGTCATGGCAATATCCTTCCCATAAACACTTGACCTACAAATTTTCCCGCCCGCACCTGATGCAGGCGGGTTCATTCATTCTCAATCAGGCGACCCGGTTCAGCTCTTCCAGAGCCTCGATGGCCACCAGTCTTTCACGCTCCCTCGCCGGATCGGCGAGGATTTCAACGAATCGTTCATTGGCCCCACGCACATCAAGGCCGCGCAGCAAGCTTCCCGCCTCACGCCGGTGATGGCCTTCGAAGGAGAAAGCAAAATCGACCAGACGGTCCACCGCCTGACCGTCAAGACCGCGCGCCAAGGCTTCCGCCGCCGCCATGCGAACATCGGCGTTGGGATCTTCGATCATCCGCGCCATCCAACTTCCCCCCGCGCCAAGCAAAGACAGCGCACGCACCGCCTCGGCCCGGATATAAACATCCTCATCATCCAGACAATCCTCCACGGCCTCTCCGGTTTCCTTGCCTCCGCCATTGCCCAGGGCACGCACGGCGAATAACCGGGAATCCCGGTCCAGACTTGGCAAAACCGCTACCAGGGATGCCACCGCATCCGCCGGTAAAAACCCATCACGCCGGGCGATACGGGCCAGTGATTCTGCTGCTGCCGTTCTAATATCTGGATCATCATCCCGCAAGACCGAAATCAAAACTTCGACTACTTCCCGGGCAGATAATTCGGCGGCGAGGCGGGTGGCAAACTGGCGGGCATCCTTATGGGCCCCGACCGGCGTGGTGATCGCCATGCGCCGGCTAGAGCGGTCCTCCTGGGACAGATCGAAAAAGTCCTGGTCCTGATCGGAAAGGGGCAGCATTTGCCCATCGCCCTCCTCCGGCGGCTTTTCGCCAGCGATGGATTGCAAGGTGGACAGGGGCTCCTCGGGCTCAGAATCGGCATCTTGCGAATCCTGGGAATCTTCGCCCTCATCCTGAATTTCGGCTTGGGGCGCGACTTCCGGCATTTCTTGGGGCGGGGCGATCAGGCTGCCCTGCATCAGGGCCAGCAAAAGATCGCCGGCCGGGTTTGGCCAGTCTCCCGCATCTGCCGCCAATTTGGCCAATACGGCCATGGCCTCCAGGCGGATTTGGCGGTCATCATCACCAAAAACCGGCAAAAGGGCGCGAATCAGATCATCAGCCGTGGCCTCTCCGCCGGCCATTCCGGCCAATCCCTTAAGAGCGCCCAGACGCGCCTCGCCTGGTTGATTTCCGTGCAAAATACTCGTCAGACGAGGCATTGTCTCGGGGTCATTCGTGGCCGCCAGATTGCGGGCAGCACCTCCGGCTAAAGCGGCATCCGAACTGGCCAGCCGGGCATTTATCCAAGGGG
The DNA here is from genome assembly GCA_964493945.1 of uncultured Rhodospirillaceae bacterium. GTDB lineage: Bacteria > Pseudomonadota > Alphaproteobacteria > Rhodospirillales > UBA2165 > CAZBQG01. The sequence continues at coordinate 4,360 of CAZBQG010000227.1, read as the reverse complement.
CCAGAACCTCTCCGGACAACAGGGAGGGATGCTGTTCAAACAGATTAAGCAGGGCTAGTTGCACCTCGGGGGAGCGGTCATCCAGGATGGAGGACAGGGCCTGGCTGTGCCATTGCCCGCTGGCCTGAACC
>CAZBQG010000227.1:0-4219 GCA_964493945.1 uncultured Rhodospirillaceae bacterium | reverse complement strand
AAGAGCTGAAACCTGACATCGGCGGGATCGCGCCCGACCAGGGCGCGGGCGGCGGCCATGCGGACTTCCTTGTCCTCATCCTTGAGGGCGCGGGTGGTGCCGGCTTGCGCCTCGGGTGCCGCTAGACCGGCCAGCACGGCGCCAACTCTCCGGCGCAGACGGAGATCAGGTTTGGTCAGGAAATCTTCCAGCGCCTCAATGCCCGGGGGGCCGAGATTGGCCAGCGCCCGGAAGGCGCTCTCGGACAAATCCTGCCCATCCTCATCCGTAATGGCCGAGACGATATCGGGAACGCTTTCCTTGGCATCGAGCCGGGCCAGCCCTTGGATGGATTTAATCTGAATATCCAGCCAATCGTCCCAATCCTCGTGGAAAAAGGATTCCTCGTCCCAGACGATTTCCTCGTCCCGTCCCTTGATCAGACGTTTCAGCCAGGGCACAACCTGCTGGTCCCCCATGGCGCTCAGGGCATCGATCACACCCAGTTTCACATCCCCGCAGGGATCACCCAGAAGATTTTCAAGAAGTCCCTTGGTGGCTCTTGGATCCTTCAGCCGGGACAGGGCCTCAACCGCATCCACCCGGACATCTTCGTCCTCATCCAAAAGAGCTGCGATCAGGGGTTCGACGGCGCCCGCGTCACCGATCTGGCCCAAGGCCTTGGCGGCGGAACAACGGTGAACATCGGCGCCGTTGCGAAGAATGTCGCAAAGCGCCAGACAAATATCGGGCCCCTCATCTGGTGCGGGGCCGGGTATGGATGAAGCCTCCTCCACCATCAATGATCGCCCCCCACAAAAGAACTTTGGTCCCACCCCTTGGAAGGGGGTGGGACCATGGTTTGCATTATGGAGGCCGGCAGACGCACCTTTAGATAATGTCCCTTGGCGCGAAGGACATGGAGCGGAAGGTGTTTTTATAGGCCGTCTCGCCGATCTTCTTCACCTGGGCAACACCCATTTTATAGTTGTAGTTGCCACTGACCCAATCGACCACCCGCCCTTCCAGGGAATTGGCCGGCTGCTGGATATGAAGGAAGTCCATATAAACCACGCCCTTCTTCACATGGCGGGTGACCATGGCGACTCCGGTTACGGCGCCCTTGCTGAGCTCCACATTGCCGGCCTTCATCTGCCCGGCGAAGGAATAATCCGATCCTTCCACGCCCAGGATCGTTTCCTTCAGACTGGGCACCCGGTCGGAATAGCACATGACCCGGTCACCGCTTTCGATGCCGCGCTTTTTGGCATCGTCGGGATGAATTTCAACATAGTTCTCGGGCCAACGCTGCACGATATAGGGCCGCCGGCGGTCATCGAAACCGGATTGCCAGCGTTCATTGGTACGCCCCGAGGTGCACCATAATTCATCGCCCTTGGGCTTCATCCAGCCCCAATAATCGGAGAACAGGGACCAGGGTGATTTCTGAATGTTGCAACGTCCGGTCTGGCTATTGAAGTGGGTCAGCTTCTTGTTATAGACGTTGGCGCCTTGCGGCCCTTCGGGATCCAGTTTGCGGGTCGTGTCATGCAGACGCTTGGATCCTTCGAGGCTGCCGTCGGCCTTCATGAAAACCGGGCCCTGAATTCCGTTAGTACCGAATTCACCCAATTTCTGATGCAGGGTCTTGCCTTCGCGTTTGGCGGCCACCTTGATCATGTTGAAGTCCTTGCGGCTGCCCCTGGAGAAGCGGGCGGATTCCTCGGCGACCTCGTTGGAACTTTTCCAATCGAACCCGTCGAAGCCCATGCGCTTGGCAAGTTGGGCAATGATCCACCAGTCGGGCTTGGCCGAACCGGGCGGATCGTAGAACTTGTTGTACACCCGGAGCCGCCGCTCGCCATTGGCCCGCATGAAGGTCTCCTCGCCCCAGGTGGCGGCGGGAAAGACGATATCGGCGAATTTGGCGCCGATGGGATCGACCAGATAGATTTCCTGGTTGATCACTACCATGCCACCTGAATCGGCTCTTTGTTTGAGCGTCGCGATGATTTCGGCCTTGTCGTAAGACCGCACCTGATGGGGGTTGGCCGTCACCAGCTCGTGGAACTTCTTGGATATCTGCTGGGAGCCACACATGGATTGGATCCAGGTGGTACCAATGACATGGGCCAGGCGCGTATGCCCCGCCATCGTCCAGGTATCCGTATCCAGGGCGCGGCGCCGCCGGCCCGGGACCTTCATGGGTGACTTGTTGCGGGGATATTTGCCACCCCTTTGGCCACCACGCTGATGTCCGCCGCCGCGCCCGATCACCTGACCCGGCCGGCCGCCGGCACCAACGATGATGCCCAAGGCCGAAATGGCTTCCGTGTTGCCCGTATTGTTGGACCAGTAAAAACCCTTCTCGATCATGATCGAGGTCTTGGGCCGTTTGTTGCCCTTGGGCTTGCCCATCCATTCGGCAGCCGTCTGGATTTTCTTGGCGTCGATGCCCGACACCTTGGCCGCATTGGCCAGACTGAATTCCTTCTGACCCAAAAGCCATTTTTTCCAGTCCTCGAAGCCCTTGGTCTGGAACTTGCCCCAAGTCGTGCGCCATTGCCAGGGCGTATTCCGCGTGCCCTGGCCGAAGCCCGACGATGAGCCCCATTTGTTGTTGACCCAGTTCTTGATCCATTCCTTATCCTGCCAGCCATTCTCCACAATGATGCGGGCGATGGCATTGACCACCAAAAGATCGGTGCCTGGATTGACGTCCAGCCACATTCCCCCATTGGCCTCGGCATAGGCGACGCCCGCCGTCCGCCGGGGTGTCATGAGGATGGCCTTCTGGCCGTTCTGGATACCCTTCATGATCCACTGGGTGAACAGGATGGTTTTGGTTTCGTAAGGATCTGTTCCGCACATCAACAGGGTTTCGGCATTCATCCAGTCTTCGTAGGAGGGACCGAAATTGTCAAAACCGGCATCGCGGAAGCCGGGCGTCGAGCTGACATCCGACGGCGTATCATGGAAGGTGAAATTGGCCGTGTTAATATGGCGCAACGCGTATTTGGTGATGGCATAGGTGTTTTCGATGTACTGGTACGAAAAGGTCTTCACCCCATAGGCATTGTCGCCATGCTTCTTGATCACATGCTTGCCCACTTCGGCGACCAGATCCAGGGCGAACTCCCAGGAGACAGGCTGCAAGATGCCGTAGATACGCACCATGGGGGTGCGCAGACGGTCACGGGTGGGAGTCTGCGGATTATAGCATTTGAGCGCGATGCAACCGCCGCGAACCGATGAATCCCCATCCGTGTTGACGAATTTGGTGTCCTTATCGGGAATGATCACCACATGGTGCGGCTCACCGTTGTGAAGCACGATATTATGCTGATTGGGTGCCACCCAGGCGCCCAGCGGATCCACCGGGAAATCCTCGCCGAAGGCATTTTGCTTTGCCTTGGGTCCCCCCTCGGCACCGCCGGCGACGGGCCAGCGATAGACCTTATAGCCACAAGCAACAATACAGTAATCGCAGGCCGTGGTGATGACGTCCGCGCCCTTGGGCGGCAGCGGCACGTTGCTTGCCGGAATATAATACGGAGTAGACATTATGGCGCCCCCTTACCCTTGCAGATTGTCATAGCGGCCGAAGATCAGCCCGAAAACACCGACGGCGTAAATATTGTCGCCTTCGCGTTCGAGCAGCACCTGCGGCAAAGATTGATAAGCCTGACCCGAGATCAAAATCCCGTGGCGGGTCAGATCATAAGTCGACAGATGAAGCGGACAGGCACCCAAGGACTTGGTATCGGCCTTGTAGGTGCCGGACATGGGTCCGCCTTGGTGGGTACAGGTATAATTGAAAGCCACCACATCGCGGTTTGGTCCGATCCCGCCGCCGGCCGGAACGCCCAGCTTGGCGATCATGGATTCGGCATAGGCGCCATCATCGGGATATTTGAAATTGATCGGCTTGTCTTGTTTCAACTTGCTCAGCTTGGCGATCAATTTCTTCTTGTAGGTCGCCGCCACGCCCTGGGTCGCGGCCATCCCCGGCATGGGGGCAACCATGACCACGGCCGATGTAACGCCCGAGGTAAGCAGGAATTGACGTCTAGACATGACGCATTTGCCGTGCCCCATGGGTTTGCCGTCGGTCTGGTTTAATCCACCCGCGACTTCGACATCGCTGAAAGGCAGCTCAGCGGCATCTTGATTTAAAGTTTCCAACTTCATGGCATATTCCTCTTTCATCGAACCGCGGGAGGCAGCGGTGCATAGGGTG
>CAZBQG010000226.1:0-7536 GCA_964493945.1 uncultured Rhodospirillaceae bacterium | reverse complement strand
CCACCAGCCAGGAAGTCGAAGTCATGGTGCTGGATGTGGATCCCGCCAAGCGGCGCATCAGCCTGGGGCTGAAGCAGACCATGAACAACCCCTGGTCCGATTTCGTGGCCAACTTCCAGGTCGGCGTGGAGATCGAGGGCGAGATCAAGAACATCACAGAATTTGGGCTTTTCGTCGGCCTCACCGAGGAAATCGACGGCATGGTCCATCTCTCCGATCTGGATTGGGTGAAATCGGGCGACGAGGCCATCAACGATTATAAAAAAGGCGATATGGTCAAGGTCAAGGTGCTCGATGTGGGTGTGGAAAAGGAACGTATCAGCCTGGGTATCAAACAGCTTACCGATGATCCGCTGAAGACCGGCATGGATAAGCTGAAGAAGGGCAATGTGGTTACCTGCACGGTCACGGCCATTGTCGATAATGGCATCGAGGTGACCGTCGAAGGCGATGTCCCTGGCTTCATCCGCCGGTCCGATCTGTCCCGGGAACGATCCGAGCAGCGCCCAGACCGCTTTGCTCGCGGCGATATGGTGGATGCCAAGATAACCCAGATGGACAAGGCCGGTCGCAAGCTGACTCTGTCGATCAAGGCGCGTGAGATCGAGGAAGAAAAGAAGGCCATGGCCGAATATGGCTCGTCTGATTCCGGCGCATCTCTGGGCGATATTCTGGGCGCGGCGCTCCAGCAAAAGAGCGCCGCCGAGGAAGCTAAGAAGGAACCCGGGGACGAGGACGAACCGGCCGAGGCCGAGGCTGCTCCGGAAGAAGCACCAGAGGAAGAAGCAGCCCCAGAGAAAGAGGCAGCTCCGGAAGAAGAGGCAGCACCGGAGGAAAAAGCCCAGCCCGAAGAGAAACCGGTAGCTGAGGAGGCCGCTCCCAAAGAGGCCGCACCGGAAGCAGAGGAAAAGCCCAAAAAGACCAAAAAGGCAGCTAAGGCGGACAAGGCGGATAAAGCTGAAAAAGCCGAAAAGCCGAAGAAGGAAGCCAAGCCAAAAAAGAAGGCCGCCAAAAAGCCTGCCGCTAAAAAGAAAAAAGAAGCGGACAAGGCTGAGGATAGCGCTTTGGATGAGGAGGGCGACGCCTAGGCCAAGCAAGGAGCGAATGACCGGGTATGGCACTGGAAGCCGATCAGTTTCTTGACCGCCGCCGCTTGAAATGGCGCCTCAATTTATGGCGGACCGTGGCGGTCATCGCCATTGTCGCCGTAATCGCCGTAGCCATCGGGCGCAACGATGGGCTGACCAAAGGCGACCGTGTCGCCCTGGTCGAGGTGCAAAGCATCATTTTGGACAATCCCCGGCTCAACAAGGCGATCCGGAATCTGGAAAAAAATGAACAGGTCAAGGCCGTGCTGGTCGCCATCGACAGCCCAGGCGGCACGGTGGTCGGCGGTGAATCCCTGTTCGCCTCGCTCAGCACCGTGGGTAAGAAAAAGCCGGTGATCGCCGTAATTGCGGGTCTGGGTACTTCGGCCGGCTATATGGTGGCGTTGGGGGCGGAGCATATTCTGGCCCGGCCCGGATCGATCACCGGATCCATTGGGGTCATTTTACAATCCACCGAAGTCACCGGCCTGTTGGGAAAACTGGGCATCAAACCCGTATCCATCAAGAGCTCGCCCCTCAAGGCCCAGCCCAACCCGTTGGAAGAATTAAGCGCCGAAGGCCGCGCCGTGGCCCAGAATGTGGTGGATGACATTCAGGCCATGTTCGTCGATCTGGTAGTGGCCAGGCGGAAAATGCCTCTCAATAAAGCCCTGAAACTGGCCGACGGGCGCATTTTCACCGGACGTCAGGCCAAGGATAACGGCCTGATTGACCAGTTGGGCGGCCGGCAGGAAGCGCGGGAGTGGCTGAACGCAACCCATGGTATTGAAGCATCTCTGCCCCTGGTGGCGGTTAAATTACCCTCTCAGAAAACCCCTTTGCGTGACTTGCTGGAGGATTTGGTTGGAAAAACATCGTTTTCTGAACGACTTAGACTTGACGGCTTGGTCTCGCTTTGGCAACCTGCGCTCAAATGAGTAGAGAACCGATATGACCTGGAAGTCTGATTACTTACGAGCTCTGGCGTGACATGCGGGCGTCACTGCCGAGAGGGGTGGAGACAAAATGACCAAATCCGAACTTATTGCCTATCTCGCCGAGGAAAACCCACATCTATTTCAGCGGGACGTGGAACGAATTGTAACCACCATCTTCTCCGAAATTTCCTCGGCGCTGGCGCGTGGCGACCGGGTCGAATTGCGGGGCTTCGGAGCCTTCTCGGTCAAGCATCGCGGCCCGCGCACCGGACGCAACCCGCGCACCGGTGAAAAAGTCGACGTGGCGGCCAAGCGCGTTCCCTATTTCAAGACCGGCAAGCAGCTACGCGAACTTCTCAATCCCTGATTTCGAGCCCGCCAACCCGCGGAAGAGGTAGGTTCCATTGCGACGGATAGTATCGTGGTGCGTCATGGTGGTGATCGGCTTGGTAGCGGTTCCTTTTTCCGTGACCAACCGCCAGGATGTGGGGGTGGATTTATGGCCCCTGCCCATCACTGACCTGCAACTGCCCTTATATGCCATGATCCTGATTGCCGGCTTCGTCGGCTTCATGGGCGGGGCGGCTGTCGGCTGGCTGTCCGCCGGCGGCGCCCGGCGCCGGGCCCGAAATGAAGCCCGCCGCGCCCAGGCTTTGGAAAAGAATCTCAACTCATTGGGCGAGAAGATCGACACGCTGGAAGAAAACAGCCGCCAACAAATTGGAAATCAGACAAATGGGGGGTGAAAATTTCAAGCGCATCTTTGCCGCCCTCGACACCACCTATATGGATGTGGCCTTGGGCATCTGTGAAGCGGTGGAAGGAAAGGTGGGCGGCGTAAAGCTGGGCAATGAATTTTTTACCAGTTTAGGCCCCAGTGGTGCCCAGCCGGTTCTTGATCTGGGCCTGCCCTTGTTTCTCGACCTTAAATATCACGACATCCCCAACACGGTGGCGGGCGCCGTCAGTGCTGCCATGGCGCTCAGACCCTTCATGCTTAACGTCCATGCGGCGGGCGGTGCGGCCATGATGGCGGCGGCGGCGAAGGCGGCGGATGATGCGGCGGAGGCAGCCGGCTGCCCGCGCCCGTTGGTTCTGGGCGTGACGGTTTTGACGTCGCTGGACGAGGCGGACCTCAACGCTGCCGGGGTTGGCGGAAGCCCGCTGGATCAGGTCAAGCGGCTGGCCGGTCTGGCCCAGAAAAACGGGCTGAACGGGGTGGTCTGTTCGGGCGCCGAGATCGAGCCTCTGCGCGCCCAATGCGGGCCCGGTTTCACTTTGGTTGTCCCCGGCATCCGGCCCCATTGGGCGGCGGCGGGCGATCAAAAACGCATCCTCACCCCCGGCGAGGCAGTGGCCAGGGGGGCCGATTACCTGGTCATCGGGCGCGCCATTACGGGGGCCGATGATCCGGGCCAGGCGGCGGCCCGCATCGCCGCCGAGTTGGATGATGCCGGTTGAGGTTAAAATCTGCGGCTTGAAAACGGCGGAAACAGTGGAGGCTGCGGTCTTGGGCGGAGCCCGCTATGTGGGTTTCGTCTTTTTCGGGCCATCGCCCCGCAACCTGGATGGGGCCCAAGCCGCCCGCTTGGCCTCCCTTGTTCCGGCGGGTGTTGCCAAGGTGGGATTGTTCGTTGAGCCGGGTGACGTCATTTTGGACAGTATTCTGGGCGAGGTTGATCTGGATATGGTGCAATTGCATGGATCGGAGAGCCCCGGGCGGGTCGCCGCCGTCAAGGCGCTCACCGGATGCGCCGTGATCAAGGCGGTCCCCCTGTCCGGGCCCGCCGATCTGGAAAGCGCCAGAGCCTTCGAGGGTGCGGCGGACCGCTTGCTGTTTGATGCCAAACCGGCGCACGGCGAAGAGACCGGGCGCCCCGGCGGCAACGCGCTGAGTTTTGATTGGAGCCTGTTGGCCGGGCAGGATTTCGCCCTCCCCTGGATGCTGGCCGGCGGGCTGGATGCGGGAAACCTGGCCCAGGCCATGGCCGAAAGCGGTGCGGATACCGTCGATATATCCTCCGGCGTAGAAGACGGGCCGGGGGAGAAGAATGCTGATAAAATAAAAGCCTTCCTGGCGGCTGCGGCGGAGCTACCCTGATGGCGGATTTCAACACCTACCGGGCCGGGCCCGACGAGACGGGGCATTTCGGCATCTATGGAGGCCGCTACGTCGCCGAAACCCTCATGCCGCTTATTCTGGAAGTGGAGAAAGCCTTTGATCAGGCGCGGGAGGATGAGGAATTCAACACCCAGTTGGCCGGTTATTTGCGAAATTATGTGGGGCGGCCGACGCCTTTGTACCATGCAAGCCGGCTCAGCGAAAAACTGGGCGGGGCGCGCATCTATCTGAAGCGCGAAGACCTTAACCATACCGGGGCCCATAAGATCAACAATTGCATGGGGCAAATCCTGTTGGCCCGGCGCATGGGCAAAGGTCGCATCACCGCTGAAACCGGCGCCGGTCAGCATGGCGTCGCCACGGCCACTGTCTGCGCACTGTTTGATATTCCCTGCACAATCTACATGGGCGAGACCGATATGGCCCGACAGGCGCCTAATGTTCAGCGCATGGGCATGCTGGGTGCCGAGGTCAAACCGGTGACCGCGGGCAAGGGCACGCTCAAGGATGCCATGAATGAAAGCCTGCGCGATTGGGTGGCCAATGTTGGGGACACCTATTACCTGATTGGAACCGCCGCCGGCCCCCACCCCTTTCCGGCTATGGTACGCCAGTTCCAATCCGTCATCGGTGATGAGACCAACTGCCAGATTAACGAGATGGAGGGGCGTGGCCCGGACAGTCTGGTGGCCTGCATCGGTGGCGGATCCAATGCGCTGGGCATGTTTCACCCCTTTCTGGATGAGGCTGATGTCCGCCTGATCGCCGTCGAGGCAGCCGGCGAGGGGCTGGACACGGACCGCCACGCGGCCAGCCTGAGCGCCGGCAGCCCGGGCGTGCTGCATGGCAACCGGACTTATTTGCTGCAAGACGATGACGGCCAGATCCAGGAAGCCCATTCCATATCCGCCGGCCTGGATTATCCCGGCATCGGGCCCGAACATGCCTGGCTCCGGGATGTGGGCCGGGTCGAATATGTTTCCGTTACCGATATGGAAGCGGTGGATGCATTCCAAAACCTGACCCGCCTGGAAGGTATTCTCCCGGCCTTGGAATCGGCCCATGCGTTGGCCCATATTGAAAAGATCGCCGGCAGCCTGCCCGCTGATCATCTCATGGTTCTTTGCCTCAGCGGCAGGGGTGATAAGGATATGGACAATCTGGCTGGGCTGCTGGGAGACCCGGACCATGGCTGAGGGGCGTATCGCCAGACGGTTCGCCAGGCTGGGTGAGTTGGGCCGGGCGGGGCTGGTCACATTCGTTACCGCCGGCGATCCCGATTTGGAGACGTCTGATCGGATACTCCAGGGACTGCCCGGTGCAGGGGCCGATTTCATCGAGATCGGCATGCCCTTCTCAGATCCCACGGCGGACGGGCCGGTTATTCAGGCCGCATCGGAGCGCGCCCTGACGGGTGGCCAGAATATGGCGCGTACGTTGGATCAGGTAAGGTCGTTCCGCGAACGCAACGATGAAACTCCCCTCATCCTCATGGGCTATTTCAATCCCATTTACGTCTATGGCAATGAGCGTTTCATGGAGGATGCGGGCCGGGACGGGGTGGACGGGCTGATCATCGTCGATTTGCCCCCGGAGGAAGATGAGCTCAGGGAACCTGCCGCCCGGGCGGGCCTGGACTTGATTTATTTGACCGCCCCCACCACGCCCGAGGCGCGCATGAGGCTGATTGCCGAAAAGGCCGGCGGCTTTATCTATTATGTGTCCATCACGGGCATCACCGGAACCCGCTCGGCCCAGGTGACCGATGTGGGCAAGGCCCTGGAAAATCTGCGGCGCCATATCGCGCTGCCCATCGCCATCGGCTTTGGCATCCGTACGCCGGATCAGGCCCGGGCCATGGGCGGGGTGGGTGACGCGGTGGTGGTTGGCTCGGCCCTGATCGAACAATTGGTCGCCGGTCTTGATGAGGCGGGGAAGCCTCTGGCCGATTGCGCCGATGGGGTTTTGAATCTGGTGCGGGACCTGGCACAAGGTTTAACTGTTGATGGCTGAGGCCGGGTCTGATCTGCAGGAGCGCCTGAACCGGCACCATCCCAAGCTGATCGATCTGTCCCTGGGCCGCATGGAGCGGCTCCTGACCCGGCTGGGCAACCCACAAGATTCCCTGGCGCCGACGATCCATGTGGCGGGAACCAACGGCAAGGGATCGACCATTGCCTTTCTCCGGGCCATGGCCGAGGCCGCCCGGCTTAAAGTGCAGGTCTATAGCTCGCCCCATCTGGTGCGCTTCAACGAACGCATCCGCTTGGGAAACGGGATCATCGAAAATGAGGCGCTGGAGGCTTTGCTGGATGAGTGCGAAGCGGCCAATGGCGAAGCACCCATAACTTTTTTCGAAATCACCACCGCGCTTGCCCTGCTGGCATTTTCCCGCGAGCCCGCCGATCTGGTGCTTTTGGAGACCGGATTGGGCGGCAAAAATGACGCAACCAACGTGATCAGCCATCCGCTAGCGGCGGTGCTTACGCCCATATCCCGCGATCACGAAAATTTCCTGGGCTCGGAGATCGCTGGTATCACTTCGGAAAAAGCCGCGATCATGAAACCGGGCGCACTCTGCATATCGGCCATCCAGCCGCCGGCCGCCAGCCCGATCATCGCCGATTATGCCAAACAGTTGGGCGCTGAGTTGCATTTGGAAGACCGCGATTTCCGGACCAGACCCGGGCCGGACGGCATGACATATGATTGGGGCGGGGGCCAAATGCACCTACCCACCCCGGCGCTGGACGGCGCCCACCAGATACAAAATGCCGGCCTGGCCCTGGCCACGCTCCGCGCCCTGCCCGCCCTGAAAGTGGATGAAAAGGCGCAGGCCAGGGGCTTGATCACCGCCGCCTGGCCAGCCCGCCTGCAACGTTTGAGTAAGGGCCCTCTCGCCCGGCAATTACCCGATGGCTGGGAGCTGTGGCTGGATGGGGGGCATAACGCCGCCGCCGGAGAGGCGCTGGCCGCCCAGGCCGGAAGCTGGGCGGACAAGCCGGTCTTTTGTATTTTCGCCATACTCACCAGTAAAGACCCAAAGGCCTTCCTGTCCCCCCTGGCACCCCATCTGGCGGGTCTCAAAGCTGTCCCCATTCCGGATGAGGAAGCCGGTTCGCCGGCCCCGGCAGCGGCCGAGGCGGCGGCGGAACTGGGCATCAAGGCCGATACTTGCGATATTGTTTCCCAGGCTGTCCAGGAAATAATTGGGACCTCGGAGCGGCCGGGACGAATCTTGATTTGCGGATCGCTCTATCTGGCCGGACATGTTTTGGCCGAAAACGGATAGGTTATTCCGCCGAACACATCACCAGCATGCCACCTCAAAACCTCGTCACTCCCGCGAAGGAGCGTGTGAAGGAATACGGTTTTTGAGTAGATTTTC
>CAZBQG010000225.1:0-7603 GCA_964493945.1 uncultured Rhodospirillaceae bacterium | reverse complement strand
GGTGATCGAGCGCCATGTTGGAATCCACCGGACCATCCGTGAAATCCTCCGCCATTTCGGCACACGGGCGGTGTGGGACACGGGGTGTCTGAAAGAAGCCCAGGAATTGATCGAAGAGAAGCAGCCCGATTTGATTTTTACCGGTCTGGCACCGGCCTTCGACGGCATCGGTCTGGTCAAGACCATCCGCGCCGCAAAGAACGAGACGCTCCGTTATCTCCCGATCATTATGTTATCAGCCTATACGGATATGAAAACCGTTCTGGAGGCCAGGGATTCAGGGGTAAACGAATTACTCACCAAACCATTTTCGGCCACCGGCATCTACAAACGAATCTGCTCGCTGATAGAGAAGAAACGCTATTTCGTCCAATGCGCATCCTTCATCGGGCCCGACCGGCGGCGCCGGCGGCTCGCATGGGGCAGGTTGGAACGCCGCGCTATCTGCAATCCGCTTTAACATGCCAGTAACATTGCATTCACATGCTGGAAATATGGCGTACCTAGATTCAGTTCGGCTGGCACAGAACGCCGGCCCGAGCAGGAAAGAATTGCGCCATGGAAAAGTACAATCTGATCCAGCTGAGTATCCTCATTGTCGAGCAGCACAGTCTTATCCGCTATGCCATCCGAGAAATCCTGAAGCAATTTTGGCCGCGGGAGGTGTGGGATACCGCGGATATGGAAGAGGTCCGGGAATTGATCGAAATCCACCACCCGGATGTGATCTTTACCGATTGTGCGCCAGCCTTCGACGGCATAGATCTGGTCCGGAAAATTCGCGACAAAGAGAACGGGCCCGACCGTTTTCTTCCGATTATCATTGTCTCCGCCTATACCGATCTGAAAACCGTGCTGAACGCCAGGGGTTCAGGCGCCAACGAATTTCTCACCAAACCCTTTACCGCGACTTCGATATACAAGCGCCTTTGTTCCCTGATCGAGAGAGAGCGTTATTTCATCCAATGCGCTACCTTTTTCGGCCTTGACCGGCGGCGCAGGCGGCTGGATTGGAGTAAGCCGGAGCGCCACGCCCCGGCTCGTGTCCCCATCCCCGCATAGTGCGGTTTGGCGCTCCCCATGGTAAAACTCCCCGCAAGAACATTTTGCGGGGGGACCCATGGCCAAAATCAAATCCATCGAGACCCTGTCCTGCGATGGGGGCTGGCGTAATTACTACTTTGTCAAGCTGACCACCGAGGATGGTGTGGTGGGCTGGAGCGAATATGATGAAAGCTTCGGCCCGCCGGGCATCAGCCTGGCCATTACCCGCTTCGCCGACATGATTATTGGGCAAGACGCCATGGGTCATGAACGCATTTTCGCCCAGTTATTTGCCGCCAAGCGGGTGGCCAGCCAAAGCGTCACGGCCCTGGCCGCCGGCGCTATCGAAAACGCCCTTCTGGATGCCAAGGCCCGCACATTGGGTATTCCCTGCCATCAGCTTTTGGGGGGTGCCGTGCGCGACCGGGTGCGCCTCTATTGGTCCCATTGCGCGAGCTGGCAGGTATTGCGCCCCGAACATTACGGCCCCCCCGTGCGTAATCTGGATGATGTGGCGGCCCTGGGCGCGCTGGTGCGGGGGCAGGGATTCGGGGCGCTCAAGACCAATGTCATCTTGTTCGAAGGCGATGCGCCCACCATGTATGGGCCGGGCTTCGCGCGCCCCTTCAAGCCGGACCTGAATATGGACCGGGCCACGCTTCGCCAGTTGCGGGCCCATCTGGAAGCCTTCCGCGCCGGCGCCGGGCCGGATATGGATTTGCTGTTGGATCTTAATTTCAACGCCAAGCCGGCGGGCTTTAACGCGGTCTTGAAGGAAATCGGTGATCTGGACATGTTTTGGATCGAGATCGATTGCGATTCCTCCGACGCCCTTTCCGACATCCGCGCCCACAGCCCCTTTCCCATCGCGTCTTGCGAGACATTTATCGGGCTTCGGCGCTTCTTGCCCTTTTTCGCCGCCCGCGCCATGGATGTGGCCATCATCGACGGGGTGTGGAACGGCATGTGGCAGAGCATGAAGATCGCCGCCGCCGCCGAGGCCCATGAAATGAATGTGGCGCCGCACAATTTTTATGGCCATCTGGCGACCATGATGAACGCTCATTTCTCCGCCGCCGTGCCCAATCCGCCCAAACAATGACGGAACGCGTATGAGCTCATCTCCCCTACTGGGCGGCATCGGGCGCGCCTTTACCAGCCGCAATTACAAGATCTATTGGTGGGGACATCTGAACCTGACGCTGGGCGCCTGGGTCTACCGTATCGTCGTCGCCTGGCTGACCTGGGAATTGAGCAAATCCACCATCTGGCTGGGCGTCATGGGGGCGGGGACCATGGTGCCCGTTTTGTTGCTAAGTTCCCTTGGCGGCGTGACGGCCGACCGCTGGGGCCACCGGGGACAGCTGATGTGGTCCATAACGGTCAATACGGCAGCCGGCTTCGGACTCCTCATTTTGCTTCTGACCGATAGCCTGACCATCGAGTTGCTCTTCGCGCTGACGTTGGCCGGCGGGGTGGGACGGGCATTTTCCATTCCGTCGCGCAACGCCTTGGTGCCGGCCCTGGTGCCGCGTGAAGTCCTGCCCTCGGCGATCGGGGTGAACAGCGCTACTTATCATGGTGCAAATTTTACTGGCCCCGCCTTGGGCGGTGCCCTGGTTGCCACGCTGGGTGTGGAGGCGGCGGTCCTATATTTCACCGTGGGTGGGGTGATCGCTGTTCTGTCGCTGCCGTTTCTCAAACTGGCGCCCAAACTGCCAGGGATGGAGCGCCGGGTAGGTCTGCTGAATGATCTGGTGGTGGGCTTTTCCTATACGATCCACCATGGCGGCATCCGCATGATGATCCTTATGGTCGGGATCATCGCCTTGTTCATTCAGCCTTATCTGGAGATGCTGGCCGGCGTCGCCGAACTGGTCCATGGCATGGGCAGGGATGGGCTTGCCTTCCTGGCCACGGCGTCGGGCGGTGGGGCCATGTCGGGCGGTCTATGGTTTGCCTGGCGTGGGCGTACGCAGGGGCTGGTCCGGGTTCAGCTGATCGGATTGACCGGCGCCCTTTGCGGGCTCATGGTTTTCGCCTTATCGGATATATTCTGGTTGGCATTGGTGGCACTCTACGTTACCGGCGCCAGCATGGTGGTGGCTGCGGCCTGTGCCACCAGTTTGATCCAGATGGCTGTTGATCCGGCTCTCAGGGGTCGCGTGATGGCCCTGGATTCAACAGTCAATTATGGCCTTCCGGCGCTGGGTGCCCTGACCATCGGTATCGCAGGATCCCATTTTGGTGTGCAGGCGCCCCTGGCCGCGGCGGCGGGCATGGGCATACTGGTTTTGTTGCTCTCGGCGCCCGCCGTGATCCGGCGAAGAGGCGAACTGGAAGGGGAGCCCAAGGAGAAAGACGGTTGAAGCGGCACCGGAAAGGCACCAAGATACCCCCGGCAATTCAGCCAGCCACCAGAGTTGAGGAGATAAGATCATGGCCTTAGTCGATGCCAGCCGGGCGAAACAGGTTCCGCGCACGCCCCAGGGACAAACCCCGCTGCAAAAGATATTCGGCCAGCGTTATCCCGACGAGGCCAAATGGTGGGCCTATATGAATATGAACATCATCGCGCCCCAGCGCCATCCGCCGGCCAATCCCAACCGTGCCGAGATCAAGGATTTCGCGGCGCTGAGCGAAGAAATCAAGCAGATGGCCCTGGATCTGGGCGCCGCCCGGGTGGGCATCGCGGAGTTCGATCCCAACCTTACCTTCACCGGGTCCGACGAGCTGGACCATAAATCGGTTATCGTCTTTCTCATGCCCATGGCCTTCGACGCCATGATCGATATCGGGCCCAAATCCCAAGAAGATGTGCACAAGACTTATTTCCTGCTGGATGAGCTGGCGACACGCCTGGCCATGCGCGTCAGCGCCTATGGCTATGATGCCAGGGTGCAGGCCAACCGGGGCGAGCTGTTGCTGCCGGCTTTTGCGCAACTGGCGGGGCTTGGGGAACTGGGCAAGCATGGCAGTTTGATTTCCCCCGATCTGGGATCGGGCATCCGTATCTCGGCGGTGTCTACAGACATGCCCCTGGTGGCCGACGGGCCGAAGGATTTCGGCATCGATGAAATCTGCGCCAGTTGCGACATCTGCACGCGATTTTGTCCCGGTGAAGCTATCCTTCCACAGAAGGCGGATTTGGACGGCATGGTGCGCTGGCGGGTGAATACGCCCAACTGCCATCCCCATTTTTTGCGCATGTATGGTTGCAAGATATGCCTGTCCGTTTGTCCCATGAATGCGCGGGCGGGTCAGAAGCAGGAGTACAAGGCCGTTGCCAAGAACATCCGCGAAGCCAAGGACGCGGCGGGCATGCTCAAACTGATCAACGAGAAGGGCGATTTAAAGCTGGAAGAGTTCGACGAAAAGGCATCCGCCCTGACGCCCGAGGACCGGGAAATGGAGTGGATGGGCGAGGCCCGGCCCCTGAGGACCGCCAATTACGGCGATATCCGCGATTAGGGCAGGTTGGCCTAGCGGAGCGACGCCACCTCCAGAGCCAATCTAGGTTTTTTCAGGGCCAGTTTCCAGGCGTCCGAAAAACCGGCCTTGGCCAGGCGTTTGCGCGTCCGGCGGCGCAGGGTCTTGGCCACCGGGCCGATGGCGACACGGTAGACGGGGCGCCCTTTGACGTTGCCGGTTAGGATTTTAGCACCCAGGCCGGGCTGGCGCTGCGCCATGTGGCGGGCCCGGTCGATTTTGCGGTAGCTGGCGATCACATAGAAAATGCCGCCTCCGGTCCGGGCGGGCGCGGCCCGTGACGTCACCGGCGGCAGGTCGGGTTGGACCGGCCGGGTCAAAGCGGCAACGGCAACGGTTTTGACCGGTGCGGTGATGGCCGGGGCTGGGGCTGGTGCGGTTGGCTGATCTTCCGCGCCCGCTGCCAGATCCATGGCGGCCAGCTCTTCATCTCCCAGCTCTGCCTGGGCCTCTGCCGTCTCAGTTTCAACCAGCGCCTTGCCCGATTTGGCCAGGAAAATATCGGGCTCGGCGGTGCGGCATATCTCGTCGCCCTTCAGGCCACGCCATAGGGCGCAATCTTTCTGGGCAACCATGGACAATCCATGATCGCCCAGGGTCTTATCGGTGGCCACGATTGAAATGCCGTCGGCGACGAAAGAGGCGATCTGGACCCCCAGAGGGAGGCCGCAGGCTCCTAGCACCAAAGGCAGGCCAAGGGCGGCGGCAGACGCGAAATATAAACGTGTGATGATCTTAACTCCCCAGAGCAATATGTACCGGTTTTCACGCTTTCGTTTTATTTGAGTGAACAATCGCCCCCAGCCCTTAACAAATCGTAAAGCTCTCGCCATAAATTCCGCCGGGAGGCCAGGGGAGGCTTGTTGCGGCGCCCGGCTTGGGAGAAAATAGGGACAGAAAACAGGGATACAGGGCACCAACCATGAGCAGGACCATCGCCGTCGATACGGGCGGCACCTTCACCGATCTGGCCGCCTATGATCCCGAAAGTGGGCACATCGCCTATACCAAAAGCCCGACCACCTATGGCGATCTGACCGACGGTGTGTTTCATTGCCTGGAAAAAGCAGATCTGCCTTTACCCGAGATCGGGCTGGTCAAACATGGCACCACCTTGGTTATCAATGCGCTTCTGCAACGCCGTGGCGCCCGGGCCGCCCTGATCACCAATGAAGGTTTCCGCGATCTCTTGGAAATCGGCCGGGGCAACCGGGCCGTGCCATTCGATCTGTCCTATCGACGCGATCCGCCACTGATTCCCAGGGAGTTGCGTTTCGAAGTCGCCTGCCGAATGGATGCGGACGGCAGGGAGCTTCAGGCTTTGGATTTGGAAGGCCTGGAAAATTTGGCGGCCCGGATTAAGGCTGAGGGCATTGAGGCGGTGGGTATTTCCTTTCTCAATGCTTATAACGCGCCCGGCCATGAGCAGGCGGCAGAAGAATTTTTACGGGAAAAATTTAAAGATATATTTATTATCACGGGTAGTGATTTGTCGCGGGAATGGTATGAATTCGAACGCGTCTCGACGGTCGCGGCCAATGCCTATGTGGGTCCCCAACTGGGTGGTTATGTGGCCAAATTGGGTGACCGGTTGAGCGCCGGCGGGGCCCGGGCCAGCCTGACCCTAATGGGGTCCAACGGCGGCTTGCTGTCGGCGGAGCGAGCCATGGCCCGCCCCGTGGCCCTATTGGAATCGGGCCCGGTGGGGGGCTGCATCGGTGCCGCCGCACTGGCCGATGAACTGGGTCTGGACAAGGCCATTTCCTTCGATATGGGAGGGACCACGGCGAAATGCGCCTTGATCGATCAAGGAAAATTCCATGTCACACCGGTATATTATGTGGGCGGTTATGCCCATGGATTTCCCGTCCGCGCGGCTTGCGTGGATATCGTCGAGGTGGGGGCGGGCGGTGGCTCCATCGCCTGGCTGGACGAGCAGCAGCGCCTCAATGTGGGGCCCCGTAGCGCCGGATCGGAACCGGGTCCGGCCTGTTATGGCAAGGGGGGACTGGAGCCAACGGTAACAGATGCCAATCTGGTGCTGGGCCGGCTGGATGCCCACGCATTTCTGGGCGGGGAAATGCCTCTGAATGGGGCGGCGGCGGAAAAGGCTGTGGGTGAGAAAGTCGGCTTTCCCCTGGGTTTGAAAGGTGAGGCCGGTTTGCAACAGGCGGCCGGCGGTATTTTGTCCATCGCCAATCTGACCATGGCCAATGCGGTAAAAAATATCTCGCTTGAGCGAGGTTATGACACAAGAGACTTTACCCTCATCGCCTACGGGGGTGCTGGTCCGCTCCATGCCGTACAGATTGCCCGGGAATTGCATATTCCTCAGGTCATTATTCCGCCGGAGCCTGGAAACTTCGCCGCCGTAGGCATGTTATTGGCCGATGCACGCATGGATGAGAGTGAAACCTATTTGGGCGAGCTTAATAAGGAATCCATGGATGAAATGGAGGCCTGGTTTGTTCAGGCAAAACTTCGGGCCAAACAAAAATTGGAGGATGAGACCGGCAGCCGGGAGGTGAAGTTTGAGTGTTATGCTGAACTTCGTTATCGCGGCCAAGTGCATTCGGTGAGAACCCCTGTTAATGAAAAAATGACGGCAGGGGAATTAAAGCAAGCCTACGAAGATCTCTATCGGCTCCGTTATGGCCACGCCCAAAGTTCCATTCCCATTGAACTTGTGGGATTTCATGGCGTTGGCGCGGCCCCCACGGGGCGTCCGGCCCTGGAAAAACTGCTTCAGGGGGTTAAGCCTAGCGATAAGGATCTAAAAATACGTTTGGTTTATTTCGATCCGCCCCACGGCGAGCTTTCAGCAAGTGTTTTCCAACGGGAGTATCTAATTTCTGGATTTTCCTCCGCTGGCCCGGCGGTTATTGAGGAATATGGCTCCACCACCCTAATTGGGCCGGGGGACAGTTTCGAAATCGGCAAATTGAGCGAGATAAAAATCCTGATTGGCACTGACGGTGAGGTTGCCAGTCATGGTTAAAGCGCCAGCGTTGCCGGAAGAGGATCCCATCACCGTGGAGATCATCCGCCACGCCCTCATCGCTATTCCCGA
>CAZBQG010000224.1:0-7634 GCA_964493945.1 uncultured Rhodospirillaceae bacterium | reverse complement strand
GATGGCCATGACGATGATGCCGATCCCCCCCAGCCATTGTAAAAGGGCGCGCCATAAAAGCAGGCCGGGGGGCGCCCGATCCAGATTGCTCAAAACGGTGGCGCCGGTCGTCGTGATCCCCGACATGGCCTCGAAGAAGGCGTCGGTGAAACTCAGATCAAGTTCGGAAAAGGCGAAAGGAAGCGATGCGAAAAAGGTCAGCACCAGCCAGGCCAAGTTGGTCAGGATAAAGGCCCGGCGCACGCCCAGGCGCTGGGCCCCTCCCCAGCCGCTGAGGGTCAGGGAAACACCGATGAACAAGGTCACCCCGGCGGCTGCGGCGAAGACCTGCCAATCCGGATTGCCGGTGAGGCCATCGACCGCGGCCGGAATCACCATGACCACGGCAAGCGTGGTCAAAAGCATACCTAGAACCAGGAATATGGGCCGAACATTGATCACCGAAGTCCGCCTCCGCCGAAGCCCCCGCTTGTGCCGGGCCGGTGGTCTGGGAAATCCGACGTCAGCCGTAACCCTTGGCGCCGGTCGGATGGTCGATCATGGCGAGAAATTCGCGCCGTGTCGAGGGATCGTCGCGAAACGCGCCCAGCATGCGGCTGGTCACCATATTCACGCCCGGCTTGTCGATGCCGCGCGTGGTCATGCATTCATGAAGCGCCTCGATGACCACGGCCACGCCCTTGGGTTTCATCACCTCATTGAGCTTGTTGGCGATCTGAGACGTCATCTTTTCCTGAATCTGCAGGCGTCTGGCGTAAATTTCCACCAATCGGGCCAGTTTTGAAATGCCCACCACCCGGCGATGGGGCAGATAGGCGATATGGACCTTGCCGATGATCGGTGCCATATGGTGTTCGCAATGCGACGCGAAATTGATGTCCTTGAGGACCACCATTTCGTCATAGCCATCGGTTTCCTCAAAGGTGCGGCCCAGAAGTTCGTCGGGCTCCACCGCATAACCGGCATAATATTCTTCATAGGCGCGCACGACCCTGTCGGGTGTGCCCAAAAGCCCCTCACGGGCCGGATCGTCACCAGCCCAGTGCAAGAGAACGCGGACGGCGTCTTCCGCTTCTTTCCGGCTCGGTTTGCCGGATGCTTTTCCTTTTTTACCTGCCACTCTCCAAAATTCCTTTTTCATGCGTGTCACCGGCTTTCATGCCGGTCCGGTCCGCTCCCGGTAAGGAGCGCGGATTAATGTAGATGGACGATCTCATGCGGTGAATCAAGGGAAAAGGCGGGCACCGGCACATCGAAGTGCAACCCCTCCTGATTAACCATCCCATAGGAGCCCCGCATGATTCCCGATGGTGTGTTGAGCAGCGTGCCGCTGACATATTCGAAAATTTCGCCCGGCTCCAGAATAGGCTGCTCGCCCACAGCGCCGTCGCCCTGCACTTCCTCGGTCTGGCCGTTGGAATCGGTGATCATCCAGTGGCGGCGCAGCAACTGAACCGTCTCGCCCCCCAGATTTTCGATGGTCACCTCATAGGCCCAGACATAATGATAATCATCGGGCTCGGAGTGATCATCCAGAAAGGAGGGTTCCACTGTGATTTTAATGGAGCGCGTCGTCTCGGAATACATTGTGGATGGGTTCCAAAGATACTCAGTTGCCCTTGTTTAACATGTTTACGGCGAAAAGGTGAAGGGTTTGAAACTGAGCGCCCGGCCCCGCTGGCTACGCTCCCGGGCAGGCAATACATCCTCGCTGGGCCATAACCCGCTTAGAAGCGCTTCTCCATAGCCATCGGTCAGGCCCGTGGCCTCCATGGCCCGGGCGGCGGCCTCATAATCATATTCCAAGGCCTGGAGGTTGCCGCAGGCGCCCCCGGAAAAAAGCACATCGCCGGAAATTCCACCCAGACCGAGTTCTTTTTGCGTCAAGTCTAGCTGGCCGAACAGGCGCCGCCGCCCAATACGCAAAACCGCGCGCAATGGGGATGGTTGAGATTGACCAAACCGGCGGAGCCGGCCAGATCATGACCCAGATCGAAGCGGTCATCGTAGGGCAGCAAGGTGCAGGGCACGACCACCGGGCGTGGTGCGCCCTTGCGTTTGACCACCATGCGTGACGTGGCGCACATCATGGTATCGGGTGCCACGCCCAGGATATCCCAGCAGGCCTTGGTGATTTCGGGCACGTCCCGGCCTTCATCCATTTCCGGGAAAAGGACCAGGCTGGCAGGGTCGGCGGCATCGATCTTAAGGCCCAGCTCCTGGAACAGCGCCCCGTAACCGGCCCGCATATCCGCTTCCGTTTCATCCCACCGGTTGCGCCCGGCGATGGCCAGATTGAAATCATTGGCGGCGAGCCACCGGACCCCATCCAGCGTGGGTTTCCAGGAATGGGGCCCGCGCAGCTCTTCATGCATATCCTTGCTGTAATGATCTATGGAAACCCGTATGGAAAGCTTTTCGCCCAGCGCCTGATGGACGGCCAGCAGGGGCTCTTTTTTGATTTGCAGGGGGCGCATGGCATTGCTCAAGACCAGCACTCTGAAGCCCCTGGACAATGCCTCTTCCAGCATTCCCGGGAGTTCCGGGTTCATGAAGGGTTCGCCGCCGGTGAAGCCGATTTCCTCCGCCGGTAGGGAGGCTTCCTGGATTTCGTCCAGATATTCGCCCACCTCGGTGAGGCTCAGATACTCTAGCCGGTCATTGCGCGGGCCGCTTTCCATATAGCAGGCCGAACAGGTCAGATTGCAAAGCGTCCCCGTATTGAACCACAAAGTCCCCAGCCGGGTGAGCGCCACCACGGCGCGGGGCTGGCCATCGGCGGTGATGTCCGGATCGATGAATTTAGCCGGATCCAGGCTGGTCTCGGCATTGCCTTCGTTGTTTCGCATGTTTTTCACGGCGCTGTTCAATGCATGGAGCCAAGCAATAACCGGGGCGCGCGCCCTTGCCAAATCAAATATTTGTTAGCGCCCGGCGCTTGGTCGGGTACCATATGTTAGATTCTGTCCACTAGGAGGAAGCGTCATGTCCAACCAACCCGATTGCGGCGAAGCCGTTCTCGAAGCCATCCGCAAATTATCGGTGGATTATATCATCGCCTCGCCGGGTTCCGAATGGGCGCCGGTCTGGGAGGCGCTGGCCCGCCAGAAACTGGGCGACGGCCAGGGCCCCGAATATATCGATTGTTGGCACGAGACATTGGCTGTTGGCATGGCCATGGGCTACACCATGGTGACCGGGCGCATGCAGGTGGTAATGCTGCATGCCGGCGCCGGTCTTTTGCAGGGCTCCATGGGCATCCACGGCGCCATGTCGGGCGAAATTCCCATGGTCGTCATGTCCGGCGAATCCCTCACCTACGGCGAGGATCCGGATGTAGAGCCGGGCAATCAATGGCTGCGCAATTTGAGCATCGTCGGCGGACCCCAGGCATTGCTGGCCCCCATCGTCAAATGGTCTAATCAGGCAACCAGTTCCAGGACCATTTACGAAATGGTCATCCGCTCGGGTGAAATGGCGCAACGCGACCCGCAAGGGCCGACTTATCTGAATGTGCCGGTGGAAACCATGGCTGAACAATGGTCGTCGCCCGCCTTTCCCCATACGGCACCCGCCGCGCCCAAGAAGCTGAGCCCGCCCGAGGATGTAAGGGAAGTGGCCAAACATCTGGTTGCCAGCGCCCATCCCCTGGTTGTCACCGAGGCGGCGGCGCGCGATCCGCAAGCCTTTGATGCCCTGGTCAATTTGAGCGATTTGCTGGCCTTGCCGGTGGTCGAAACCTCGGGCACCATCCGGGCCAATTTCCCCAACGGTCATCCCATGTATCAGGGTACAGATATCGGCCCCTTCATGGCGGATACGGATCTGGCCCTTTTGGTTAAAAACAGGGCACCCTGGTATCCGCCGGGCAACCGTCCGCCCAAGGCGCGGGTCGTGGTCCTGGACGAGACCCCGCACCGCCCCAACATGGTCTATCAGAGCCTGCAGGCCGACAATTATCTGGAAGGCGATATGGTCTCGACGCTCCGCCAATTGAGCGAAGCGGTGACGGAACTGGGCATCGACGGGAAGCTGGTCGAGGCCCGGCGCCAACGTCTGGGCGCGGCCCATGATGAGCGCGAAAAAGCCAACCGGACTCTGGAGGACGGCGCCAAGGATGGGCCGGGGATCGATCCCCTGTGGCTATGCGGCGCGCTGCGCCAGGTGATGCCCGACGATGTGGTCTATGTGGATGAAATCGTCACCCATGCGGGCATTGTGCGCGAACATGTGCCGTGGAACCGGGCGCAAAGCTATTTCGCCATCGGTGGTGGGCTGGGCCAGGGCCTGGGCGTAGCCCTGGGCGTCAAGTTGGCCACTCCGGACCGCCCGGTGGTTGCCCTCCTGGGCGATGGGTCATTCCTGTACAATCCGGTAACCCAGGCCCTGGGCGCGTCCCGCGATACCCAATTGCCGATCATGATGATCGTCTTCAACAATAGCGGATACCGGGCCATGAAGGGCGGCTATGACCGGCTTTATCCGGACGGAGTATCGATTGCCAACGAGCTTTATCACGGCGTGCATATCAACGGGCCCGATTATGCTGAACTGGTCAAGCCCTTCGGTGGCTTTGGCCAGCGGGTGGAAGACCCGGCGGACCTGCCGGGCGCCTTGCAATCCGGGCTGGACGCCATCAAGGAGGGAAAAATGGCGATCCTCAATGTGGTGCTGTCGCGCTAAGGGGCAGCCGCTATTTTCGAGCGCTTCACATGATCCAGGTTTGCGCCCTCGATCCTGAGGAGTTTGGTCGGGGCCAGCCTTTTTGGTGAGTGAACGTCGCCGATGCCATAAAAATGGGTATCTCCCGGGTTCATCACATAGGTTTGCCCGGGTTCCACCAAACTGGGTTGATCCCCATTTCCGGGCGTTACGATATTCCAATCGGTCATTTCAGTGGTGCCCCTGGCCTGGCCATAGAGCGCCCAGCTTGACCCGTGATCATGGGGCTTTCCGATCGCTTCGCCCATATTGACATGGGCACATATGCAAAAGCCCAGCCCATCATCCTCGAACAATATCTGGCGGGTTTTCTCGCCTTCCGTCCGGTCGCTAAGGTGGGTGGAAATAAACTCATCGTCCGATAGCGCCCTGCTGACCGTGGCACATAATTCCGCCCGGCAATCTGAAGGCTCCGACTTGCTCAATAGATCGCGAAGGTCATCGGCGAGTTCGGTGAGGGTATAGGCCATTTTTCGATCTCCCTGGGTTGGCCCTGATATGGTGACGGCTTGAATAAAATCAATGCATTCCTGGGTCATCAATGATAAAATAGCCGCACCTAATCCACCTAATCGCAGCAATGTCTTTTGAAAAGGAGACCCTCCGAAAACGGAGGTGATCAAAGCCCCGGCCTAAACGCTTTCAGGCGCACGGCTACAGGGGTTGCCATTGGAGAAATTGCTTGCGGTTAACTGATCAGTCTTTTCCGTCCGCACGTTTAATCCAGAGTTGGGTTGACAGGAAACTATGCAGGCATTTCATGTCGGGAGGCCGGCTCAGCTGGCTCAAGATTTGCCTGCCCGCCGCAATAATATTTACCGGCTTGATTGGGCCCCTTTATTTTGTCCTCAGGGGTGAGTTTGAGTGGCTGTTTCTTTACGGTCTTGCGGTCACCCATACGCCCGAATATTCCGGCTGGAATTCATTCCTGACCTGGCACCTTATTTTTGCGCTCCTCTCGCCGGTATTGATGGTTATTTCAGCTAGGTTGCGCGGATACCATAATACCAGCCTCGGTGAAGCCCGTGGCCGGTTTCCTTTGAAAAAAACCCTGTATTAGAAAGTCAGGCCTGACCGGTCACGCCGCCGGCAACAGCGGGTGGCTCTGATGGGCTTCTTGCAAGGCTTCCGATGGCGGATTGGGGTTGAGGTCCGGATCTTCATCGGAACGGTCGAGCCGGCCCTCCCACTGCTCGGGCGTACCGGTCGGGTAGGTGGCGTCGAGCTGTTCCATTTCGGCGGTGTATTCGTTCATGAATCCGTGGGGTTCAACGAAATGGGAATAGATGTTGCCGCCCGGCCCGTGCCGGCCAATGCCCCAATCCAGCGGATAGCCCATCGCCTCCATGCGGGCGGCGCCCAGCCTGAGGGCATCCAGGCTGGGCATCTCATAGGCCACATGATGCACATATGCCGGCCCCACATGGGCAAAGGCGATGGAATGATGATCGGCATCACATCGAAGGAAATTGATGATCTCCGTGCGGTCCGAAAGTGTGAAGCCCAGGGCATCGACCATGAAGGCGCAGGCCTCCTCGGTCTGCTCTGAACCCAGGGCGACATGGGAGAAGCGCCTGGGCCGGTCGTCGGCATCATCCGTGTCCCCGTGTGAGCTAACATCCGAACTGACGGTGAATTTCCACCCCTCCGGATGGAGCAGGGAAAACCCATAGCCGCCGCCGGGGCTGCCCAGGGACGCAGGCTGTGACACAATCTTGGCGTCAAGTCCCTGGGCGCGGGCATGTATCCCGTCGACGGCCGCCTTGTCGGGCGCCGTGAAACCGATGGCGGCGAGACCCAGGGCGGGTGCCTCGTGCAGCACCAGGGCGTGATGCTCCGGCCCGGTTGCCCTCAGATAGCACGACCCTCCATCCCGGGCAGCCAAGCTGAGCCCCCAGGCATGCTCGTAATAGCCGAGTGAGGCCTCCAGATCGGGCACATCAAATTCGATACAACGGATCGCCGATACTTGCGGTTGTGCCATGGTCTCAATCCCCCTGTCATAGCCTTCGGTGTTGTATTTTAACAGAATTCAACCACTGAAGGCCATGGCCAATCCGGCCGGCAAATGGATTGATCGGCTGGAGTGGAGCAGATTTATGCCGGGATGCTCTAGCCGCGCTGGCCGATGGGGATGAAGTCGCGCTGCTGGACTCCCGTAAAGAGTTGGCGTGGGCGGCCTATTTTCTGTGCTGGCTCCTGGATCATCTCGTTCCATTGGGCCACCCGTCCGGCTGTGCGGGCAACGGCGAAAAGCGCTGTAAACATGGATATCGGGATGCCCAGGGCCCGGTAGATGATGCCCAAGTAAAAATCGACGTTGGGGAAGAGTTTCTTTTGTACGAAATAGTCGTCCTCCAGCGCGATGCGTTCCAACTCCATGGCCAGCTCAAGTAGGGGTTCGTCATGGATGCCCAGCTCATCAAGTACCTCATGGCAGCTTTCCCTGAGGATGGTGGCCCTGGGATCGTGATTCTTGTAAACCCGGTGGCCAAAGCCCATTAGCCGGAATGGGTCGTCCTTATCCTTGGCCCAGTCAAGGAATTCCGGGATGCGGTTCTTGCTGCCAATTTCCCCCAGCATATTGAGAACCGCTTCGTTGGCGCCACCATGGGCCGGCCCCATAGCGAGGCAATGCCGGCCGCAACACAGGCAAAGATGTTGTTCTGTGATGATCCTGCCAGCCGTACGGTTGACGTGGACGCATTCTGTTCGTGATCGGCATGCAGGATCAACAGGCGTTCCATCGCCTTTGCCAATGTCGGGCTGACCCGGTGTTCCTCGCATGGATTAGCAAACATCATGTGAAGAAAGTTCTCGGCGAATCCGAGGTCGTTGCGGGGGAAGATAAAGGGCTATCCGATGGCGTATTTATAAGCATAGGCCGCAATGGTGGGCGGGGATGTCCCGTT